>JBELAG010000109.1:0-16224 GCA_049509055.1 Solirubrobacteraceae bacterium | reverse complement strand
TGCTTGCGCAGGGCCTCGTCGATCATCTCGCCCTCCAGCATCACTGCGCCACGACCACCGTCCGCCTCTGCCTCCGCCAGCGCCGCAACGACAGCACGCGCCCGCTCAACCTCTTCCGGGGTGGGCGAGAAGGTGGCATTCAGCGTATCCAGCTGGCTCGGATGGATTGCCCACTTTCCGTCATAGCCGAGCGCGCGAACATGCGCCGCCCATGTCCGCAGGCCAGTGGCGTCGCCCACCGACAGATGAGGGCCGTCGATCGCCTGCAGGCCCGCGGCCCGAGCTGCCACCAGAACGGTC
The DNA here is from genome assembly GCA_049509055.1 of Solirubrobacteraceae bacterium. Taxonomy (GTDB): domain Bacteria; phylum Actinomycetota; class Thermoleophilia; order Solirubrobacterales; family Solirubrobacteraceae; genus Palsa-465. The sequence goes on along the minus strand of JBELAG010000109.1, from coordinate 15,924 downwards.
TCCTGCGCGAAGCTCCAGCGGTCAGGCAGATCCTCAGCGCCCGCCGGCCGTCCGAGGGACGCTCGCAGATCGGCATAGCCGAGGATCAGCGCCTCCAGGCGAGGGCCGGCCTGCGCGATGTCCCCGGCCCGGCGCAGCCCGGCCGCCGTCTCGATCAGCGCCTGCAGGCGAATCGCCTGCCCGCCGGCACCGATCACGTCGAGCAGCCGGCCAACCCAAGCGACGTCCTCGGGTGCCTGCACCTTCGGGATCACCAGCGACGTCACCGCGCCGGCGGCCGGGCCATCCGCGAGCGCGACGATGTCTCGATGGCACCACGGCGTGTCCAGGCCGTTGATGCGCACGGCGACCGTCCGTCCACCCAGCCTGCCGCCCGCGAGGGCGCTGACCACATCGGCACGCGCCTCGTCCTTGGCAGACGCGGCCACGGCGTCCTCCAGATCGATCACCACCTCGTCCGCCGGCAGCCCGCTCGCCTTGGCCAACATCGCCGGGGAGGAGCCGGGGACCGACAGACATGAGCGACGCGCACGCATGGGCACGCCAGCCTACCGGGAACGGCCGAGCGCAAGAACGACGTCGTCCGCCCAGCGAAGGATGCCCTACCGGCATCGACAACCAGCACGGCCTGCGAGGGTCCGTGGAAGCCAATTCTGAGGAGCTCGGCACCGGCGCGCAGCGCTCTGCGCCCCCTGCGTCCGCGCTGTCGATCATCACGAGTGAGCACTATGTCCTCCAAGAGTCTCGGTCGGCCACGATCTCGGAGTCGACCGGACGTGCGAGCATGTTCCTGACCGCGGTCTCGGGCGGCCTGGTCGCGCTCGGGCTGATGGCCACGGCCACCCGCGTGGGAAGCGCCTTCTATGCCTTCGGACTCGCCCTGCTGCCGACGCTCGCGTTCATCGGGCTGATCACCTTCCAGCGCGTCCTGCAATCCGGGATCGAGGATCACGGCTACGCCGAGCGAATCTCGCAGCTGCGCGCCTTCTCCTTCGAGCAGGTCCCTCAGCTGGCTGCGTACATGCCGCGGGTGCCTGCGCAGGAGCGGATCATCGCCCGTGGGCTCTCACACGGGCGTCTTCAGGGATTGCTCACGGCCGCCGGGATGGTCGCGGTTGTCACGGCGGTGTTGGTCGGAGGAGCCGCCGGGTTGCTCGCGTCGGTTCTCTCCAGCCACTCGCTCCCGATCGCCCTCCCGGTAGGAGCGGTCGTTGCCGCAGGAGCGTTGTGGGGGCTCACCGAGTACCAACGCGCGACCTGGAGGCACGCCGAGGAGGCGATCGCGGCGGGCTGAACCGTCCATACGCCCCGCATCACGGCGCCGGGGATGGGACCGTCTCCTCGATGATGACCGACTCGACCAGGATCCTCAGGCCGGTGCGATCGCCGGGCACGAGGCCCGCGTCGTGGCTTGGCTGCTCCACCAGGATCTTCTGCCCGGTGTCCAGCGTGACCTCGAGCCGGACCGCCGATCCAAGGAAGGTGCGCTGCGTAACCTCGCCCGGCCCTGCCGAGTCGGGCACGACCGCGACGCCCTCTGGACGAAGCAACGCGTAGACAGCCGCGCCGCTTTTCGTGCCGTCGGGGTTGAGCACCTTGAGACGTTGACCCAGGACCTGCACCTCCCCGTCGTCACCGAGGCGTCCGGGAAGCCGGTTCATCGCTCCGACGAACTCGGCAACGAACGCCGTCGCAGGGTGTCGGTAGACGGCTTCCGGCGTGTCGAGTTGCTCGAGGCGGCCGTGCTGCATGACGCCGACGCGATCGGCGATCGACAGCGCCTCGGACTGGTCGTGCGTGACGAACAGGGTGGTGATCCCAAGCCGCTGTTGGAGGTTGCGGATCTCAGCACGCAGCTGTGTCCGCACGCGCGCATCGAGCGCGGAGAGAGGCTCGTCGAGCAAGAGCACCGTCGGCTCGATCGCGAGCGCACGGGCGATCGCGACTCGTTGTTGCTGGCCGCCGGAGAGCTGGTGGGGAAAGCGATCCGCCGTTTGCGTGAGTCCGACGAGTTCAAGCAGCTCGTCGGCCCGCTTGAGACGCTTCGCCTTCTCCTGGCGGCGCATTCGGAGCCCGAAGGCGACGTTCGTGCGCACGTCCATGTTGGGGAACAAGCTGTAGGCCTGGAAGACCATGCCCATGTCGCGCTTGTTCGGAGGCGTGGAGCTGACGTCGACGTCGTTGACGAATACGCGTCCAGCGTCGGGACGGTCGAATCCCCCGAGGATCCGCAAAGCGGTTGTCTTGCCGCACCCCGACGGCCCCAGCAACGCGATCAGCTCGCCCTCGGCGATCTCCAGATCGAGGCCCGCGAGCGCCGTCACCTCGCCAAAATGGCGCTCAACGCCATCGAACCGAATCATCAGATCACCCGGATGGAGGTTGCGCGTTGCCGGCGCCCCGCTAGGAAGGAGAGCGCGAACAGCAGCCCAAAGGTGAAGGCAAGCGTGATGATCGAGAGCGCGACGGAGATGCCGGCGGTGCCACTGAGACTCTCCTGGATGAGAGCAACCGGGAACGTGTGATAGAGCAGAAGGCTCGAGATCACGACCTCGCCGAGGCACAGCGCGATCGTCAGGAACATCGCACCGAGCACGGCGGTCTCGACGTTCGGCAGGATCACATGGATGATCGTCTGGCGCCACGAGGCGCCGAGGTTGCGCGAAGCGTCGACGAGCGTGTGCAGATCGATCGCCCGTACTCCGTTGTCCAGGGCGCGGTACGTGAACGGCAGTGCCAGGATGACGTAGAAGGGAGTGAGCGCGCTCAGCGGATGGTTGAACAGCAGCTTGACCACCCATTCCGGTGCGTGGCTCTGAAGCTCTTCCAGCCCGGCGGCCATCACGACCGGCGGGATCACGATCGGCAGCAAGGTGACGCCCTCCATCATCAGCGTCAGCTTCGGCAGCCGCAGCCGCACCCACACGACGGTCGGCAACATCAGCACGACGACCAGGACGGCGGTGATCGCGGAGATCTCGAGCGAGGTGATGAGCGCCGAGCGGATCGCCGAGTTCTTGATGATCTGATCGTAGTTGCCGAGTCCATAGCGGCCGTTGCTCTGAATGAGGCTGAACTTGAACGCGGACGCCAGCGGCCCGAGGAAGTAGAGCGCGGCGAGCACGAAGATCGCGATGCGCCACGGCCTCGGGCGTTCCTTGCGGGCCTTGGTCACCGGCCGCGGCGGTGGGCCGCCGACGACCTCGTCAGCTGCGGCGATGCCGACCGAACCAAAGCTCATTGCAGCCATCTCCGCGCGCGTTGCTGCACGAGCCAGTAGCAGACCATCACGACCACGATCACGATGATCATCTCCACCCCGAGCGCAAGGCCAAGCCGGTCGGCGTTGACGAGTACGTTGCCGTTGATCGCATCGTCGATCTGCGCCGGGACGATGTTGAGCGTGCTGCCGACGAGCGCCAGCGCCGTCGCGTAGGCGGAAAAGGCGTTTCCGAACAGGATCAGCGTGGCGCCGATCACCGATGGCGCCAGCACCGGGACCGCGACGTGGCGGAGATATCTGAGCTTCGTTGCCCCGAGGCCCAACGCCGCCTCCTGCCATTGAGGACGCAGCCCCTCCACCGCCGGCGTGATCAGGATCACCATCAGCGGCACCTGGAAGTACACGTACGCCAGCCCCACCCCCAGCAGCGACGAGATCGTGAAGCTGCCCGCGTAGAGGTTGATCCCGATGTCCTTGAGCAGCACCGTGACGACTCCCTCCGCGCCGAGCGTCGCGACCCAGGCGAACGCAAGCGGCACACCGGCGAAGTACGCGAATACCCCGGAGGCGCTCGAGACGATCCGGCGCAGCATCCCGCCGGGCCTTCCGGCGACCACCGCCGCGGCCAACCAGACGCCGAACACGGCGCCCACCAGCGACGTCCAAACCGACAGGATCACGCTGTTCTTGAACGCGCTCCTGTAGGCGGGGGAGTCGAACGTCGCTTTGAAGTTGCTGAACGTGAAATGGCCCGCGTCGGTCGTCAGCGCTCCGTGGATCACCATGTACAGCGGCAGGCCGAGGAACACCAGCACATACAGGGCGAACGGCACCACCCCGACCCAGGCTCCGAAGCGCACGGCACCGCGACGGCGAATCCCGCGGCGCCGTGGCGCCGCGGGATCGCGCGATGTCGCGGCCGCTTCAGCCGATGCGCTCAGGACGTCCAATCGGACGAGACGACGCTGCCCGCCGCGGTCGCCTGGGCGGGCGTCGGGAATGCGGCCGCCACGTGTGCCACGGCTGGGAGCTTGGCGTACGCCGCCTTGTTCACAGTCCCAGCCGCGACCATTGCCTGAAGCTCAGCCGGCCGGGCGTAGCCCTCGAGCCAGATGTTCTGACCCTGGGTGGAGTAGAGAAACTCCTCCCACAGGCGCGCGGCTGCCGGGTGCGGCGCGTTCTTACTGATCGCCTGATCGTAGAACGCCGCATACGAGTCGCCGTCCGGGTCAACGACCTTCCACTTCGTGCTGGAGGGCAAGCCCCATGCGCCGGCTACGTTGAGATAGTCCCAGTTGATCACCAGCGGGCATTGACCGGCCTCGATCAGGCTCGCCGCATTGCAGTCGGTGCTGTTGAAGTTGCCGATGCTCTGGAGCTTCTTGAAGAAGGTGATGCCCGGCTTGATGTTGCCCAGCGAGCCTCCGTTGTTCAGCGCCGCTGCCCATACCGCCGACAGGGCAGCGTTGGCTGAGACCGGACTTCCGTTCAGCGCGACGTCGTGCTTGTACTGCGGAGATTGCAGCTGTGCCCACGTGGTCGGGCAGGCCTTGACGATGCTGAGGTTGCAGCCGAACGACACGTATCCGCCGTAGTCGTTGTACCACGTGCCGTTCGGGTCCTTCTGGGCGGCCGGAATGTCGTTCCAGGTCTGGACCTTATACGGGGCGAACAAGCTCACGCCGGCGTCCGCGAACGCCTGGCCGACGTCGACAACGTCGGGCGCTGAGCTGCGACCGGCCGACGACTTGACCGCCTCGATCTCCTGGGCGCTCGAGTCGCTCGGGTCTTCGCTGTTCACCTTGATGCCGTACATGTGCGCGAAGGTCGAGATCTCGGCTCCGTAGTTCGCCCAGTTGTTCGGGAGCGCGATCACATTCAGCGTCCCCTCGGCCTTTGCGGCCTTGACCAGCGCTGCCATGCCACCGCCGGCGGCGGCGGACTGGGCCGTAGACCAGCTGGCCGCCTTTGGCGAAGACGACGTTGACGAGCTCGACGACGACGACGCGCTTGACGACGACGAGCTCCCGCAGCCGGCGACGACCAGCGTGGCCCCAACCGCGCAGGCAGCATGCAGCGCCCGGCTCGCCCAGCGAGTACGCCCAACACCCAGGTATTCGTTCAAGACTCCTCCTTGTCATTGCGCAGTAGCACGCAGCGGGCCATGGACCCTGGATCCGGGCACAGCGCCGTTGAGGCCCCAGATTGGACGATCGCGACGAAGCTATTCGATCCGCTTGCCTCAGTTGTTAAGGAGAAGTTAAACGATCGGGGCCGGCGTCAGACTGGTCTGAGGACGTTCACCTGAAAAGGGGGGCCAGTTCCCAAAGGTTCGCGATGCCGTACTGATCTCCAGCACCGTCGACGCGGGTGATCTGGAGCGCCGCGAGCCCAGCTGAGCGCGCGCCGACGATATCGCGCTCGAGATCGTTGCCCACCATGACGGCTTCGCCGGCGCCCAGCTCGAGTCGACCCAGAGTCTCGCGGAACATCGCCGGGTCGGGTTTGGCCGCACCCACCTCCTCGGCCACCACGACACTCGCGAAGTACTCGGACAGGCCGGTCAGCTCGAGCTTGTCCCGCTGGACTGTCGAGAGGCCGTTGGTCACCAGCGCGAGCGGGACCTCGCCGCTGAGCCAATCCAGGACACCGACCGTCTCTGGGTACACGCGCAGAGCAGCCCGCCGCGTCTCGCGCCAGAGATCGACCAGCTGTCGTGTCAACGGACGGGCCGACTTGGGCAGAACCGGATCGAATGCGTGCTCCAGGTAGAACGGGAGAAAGGCTCGAAGCGCATCCGCCTGGCTCCCGCCGCCCACCAGCGAGCCATGCAGCAGGTCGCCGGCGGTGATATGCACAGCCGCCAGATAGGCCTGCGCTGGTGCGTGGTCGCGCAACACCTGGCGCGCGGCCTCCCACAGCGAGCGAACGCGTTCGGCGGACGACGATCCCCAGACACGTTCCGCGACGGCCGCGAAACCCGCCTCGATGGCGGGCTTCTCCGGAATCAAGGTGTCGTCGAGGTCGAATAGCACCGCCCGGTAGCACACCCTGGGGATCATCTCAGCCGACCCACCGAAACCCTCGCGCACGCGGCCCGGATGCCGGACCGCGTGCCATCCCCACCCGGTGGGCCTGGGATCATCCCGTCAGCACGACCTTGAGTGCGTCGTGCTTGTCGGCGGCACCGAAGACGTCGTAGGCCTTCTCGATGTCTTTGAGCGCGAAATGGTGCGTGCCGAGCTTGTCGGCCTCGATGCGTCCGTCTCTGGCGAGCCTGAGCAGCGTTGGGATCGTCGACCCGCTGACCAGGCCGGTCGTGATCGTGATGTTCTTGATCCACAGCTCTTCGAGGTGCAGCGTGGTCGGCGCCCCGTGCACGCCAACGTTGGCCACGGTGCCCCCCGGGCGGACGATCCGGGTGCACAGGTCAAAGGTCGCGGGGACGCCGACGGCCTCGATGGCGACGTCCACTCCCTCGCCGTCGGTCAGATCGAGGATCTGCGCCACGGCATCGTCGCCGCCGGCGATCGTGTGGGTCGCGCCGAAGCGCTCGGCATGGCGCAGCCGAGACGCGGCGAGATCGACGGCGATGATCCGCGCGGCGCCGGCGATCTCCGCCATCATCATCGCGGCCAAGCCGACCGGCCCCGCGCCGACCACCGCGATCGCGTCACCAGGCTTCACGCCACCGTTCTGCACGCCGATTTCGTAGCCGGTGGGCAGGATGTCGGCGAGGAACAGCACCTGCTCGTCGCCGACCTCCTCGGGGACGATATGGACCGAGGTCTCGGCAAACGGGACGCGCGCGTATTCGGCCTGCAGCCCGTTGATGAGGTGACCGAAGATCCAGCCGATGCCGCCCGCCCCCTTGCAGTGGGCTGCCATTCCGCGTTTGCACGGACCGCAGCGCCCACACGATGTGATCGCCGGCACGAGGACGCGGTCGCCCTGGGTCAGCGTGGTCACCGCCGCTCCCGTCTCGACCACCGTTCCCACCGCCTCGTGACCGAGGATCCGGCCCTCGGTGACCGCGGGGACGTCGCCCTTGAGGATGTGCAGATCGGTCCCACAGATTGTGGTCAAGTCGATCTTGACAACCACATCAGTCGGGTCCACGATCCGCGGATCATCGGTCGTGTCCCAGGAACGCTGCCCCGGACCGCCGAACACAAGCGCCTTCATGTTGCTCTCCCTCCGTAGCCGCCGCGGACCCCACAGCCGGCCCACGAGCGTCGCGCAGCAGCCTAGCGCCGCTCAGCCGTCAGCGATAGTGGGGTAAGTCCCGGCACATGTGACTCGTAGTGAGCCTCCTCGCACCGACGATGCATGCGGCGGACGACGTGATCACCGTCCCGCCCACGGGGAGCTTGCGGTCCGCATCATAGACTCCACGACAATGTCCGCGGAAGAGGTCGATGCGTACCTGCGGGGTCTCGAGGAACCGAAGCGCGGCACTCTGGAGGCGATGCGCAGGACGATTCTCGAGATCGTCCCGGACGCCGAACAGGTGATCTCCTACCGCATTCCGGCGTTCCGCGTCGGAGGTAGCACGATCGCGGGCATCGCCGCGTTCCGCGACCATCTCAGCTACCTGCCGTTCAGCGGCTCGGTCCTCGGGCTCCTCGGCGACGAGCTCGACGGCTACTCGATGACCAAGAGCTCCCTGCACTTCGCCGTCGACCGGCCCCTACCGAAGGCGCTCGTTGAGCGGCTCATCGCCGTTCGTCTCACGGATGCCGGCCGGCGGCCGGGCTGAGCCGCGCGCAACCGCCACGTCGCGCGCGTCGCGCGCCGTCGGGAGGGAGGTCACGCAGCGCCCATCGGACGTCGTCGGCGTGGTCGCGCCCGAGTCATCGGCGCGACGCGGCGCGGACGGCCTGCGCCTGGACTCGGTCCATCCATATCTGCCACCGGCCGGATCCCGAATGGCGGTCGTCGTGGAAGCGGTACGGGCGCCGGCCGCCGAACTCGGTGGTTCGCAGATGCCACACGCCCCCGAGCACGCTGGCGATTCGCCGGCGCGGCCAGGCGAGAGAGTCCTCGATCTCCGGGAAGGACCGCGGCTGATCGGGCGCGCACGCGAGCGCGTCCAGCAGTTCACGCATCCGATCGCTGCAGCGGTCATGGAAACGCTCGATCTCGTCGGGGTCATCCATCGCGTTCTGCGGCGCATGCTGCGCGCGGACCGGTCGACCCACCGTATGTGACATTGGTAGTCAGAGTACCCAAGCTGCCGCCGAGCCGAGATGCCCTCGCGAGGCTCTCAGGACAGGAGCCAGAAGACCTCGGTCTCGAGCTCGCTCGGGTCCGCACGCCAGTGGCCGTAGATCTCCCATCGCGGTCCGGCGAGCTCGTGTCCATGGGTTGCGACATGGTCGCGCACGGCGTCGTGAGTGACCACGAGCCCGGCGTAGTCGCCGCGGTGGGTCGCCGTCGCGGCCTCTCCGGCCGGCAGCTCGGACGCGATCACACGCCCGACGGCGTCGAACGGAGCCCGGACGAGAACACCGACCTCGATGTCGGGGCGGTCGTCCTTGTAGAGCATCACGTTCTGCCACTGCTCCGCCCCGTCGCCGGTGGCGAGCTCGGTGTGCCCGCGAACGAATCGGTAGACCTCGTCCAAGAGCGGGCTCCAGACGGTCGGGAATTCCCTCCACGTCGTCGTCCGTGCGATGACCGCAGTCGGCCGCGCGTCAACCCTCACGAACGTCACGGCCACCGGCGCCATCCCCGCAGCGTAACCCGTGGCCGGCGAGTGAAGGACCTACAGGCCCGCGACGCCGTGCAGCGCAGCGGCGGCGGGTGGCGCCGCGGCGGCGGGTGGCGCCGCGGCGGTCTCGGGCTCGGCGCCGCGCAGCGCGCGGGTCAGCAGGCGCCAGAGCTGTGCTCGCTCATCGGCATCGAGCCGCTGGAGCACGTCGTCCTCGATGGCGGTCTGCGCCCGGGCGGCGCGCGCCAGCGCGTCGCGCCCGGACTCGGTGATCAGCACGCGGTGCCGGCGGCGATCCTCGGTGTCGCGTCGGCGCTCCAGGTGACCGAGATCCTCGAGGTCGTTGAGCAGCAGCACGACGTTCTTGGCGTCGATGCAGAGGGCGTCGACCAGTTCCTGCTGCGGCGCGCCGTCGTGATCGGCGAGATAGCTCAACGCCATCAGCAGCCGCAGATCCATCCCCAGGACGTCCGGGTTGCTGCGCCGCATGATCTGCTTGGCCAGTCGGGGCAGCAGCACCATCGTGTTCTGGGGGCAACGGGACTCCATGCGACAAAAATTGTATCCCTTCACGGGACTCTTGGCAAGTCACCTAGAGTTACCGACGAAAAAATCATATCCGTAACAGGGATGATCTGTGTTATGGCGTGCTCCGCAACCGAGATCCAAGGAATCCGATGAGCGCAAACCCCCTTTCTTCCGACGCCGTTCCCCGCCCGAACCGCTGGGCAGTGCTGGCCCTGCTCGGGGTGGCCCAGCTGATGGTCGTGCTCGACGCGACGATCGTGAACATCGCCCTGCCGTCGGCCCAGACCGCGCTGCACTTCTCCACCGAGAGCCGGCAGTGGATCATCACCGCCTACGCCCTGGCGTTCGGCAGCCTGCTGCTGCTCGGCGGAAAGCTCGGCGATCTGTTCGGGCGCAAGTGGACGTTCATCGGCGGCCTCATCGGCTTCTCGATCGCCTCGGCGATCGGCGGCCTCGCCCAGTCGTTCGGAATGCTCGTCGCCGCCCGCGCGCTGCAGGGCGCATTCGGCGCGCTGCTCGCACCGTCCGCGCTGAGCCTGCTGACCGTCACCTTCCAGGGATCACCGGACCGGCCCAAGGCGTTCGGGATCTTCGGCGCGATCGCCGCCGGCGGCGGCTCGCTCGGGCTGTTGCTCGGCGGCGTGCTCACTCAGGCGGTGTCATGGCGCTGGTGCCTCTACGTCAACCTGGCGATCGCCGTCCCGACCGCGCTCACCGCCCTGCGGATGCTCAGCAGCGAGCGGCGCGCGGACCGCGCCCCGATCGACCTGCCCGGCGTTGTCGCCGGTTCGGCCGGCCTGTTCGCGCTCGTCTACGGATTCTCAAACGCCGAGACCCACTCGTGGTCGAATCCGGTGACGATCGTCGCCCTGGCGGCCAGCGCCGCGCTGCTGGCAACCTTCATCGCCCTGGAGCGGCGGGTCCCCCATCCGCTCCTGCCGCTGCACATCGTTCGCGACCGGGCTCGGGGCGGGGCCTATGCCTCGATCGCACTCGCCGGGTCGGCGGTGTTCGCGGTGTTCCTGTTTCTGACCTACTACCTCCAGCAGAACCTCGGCTTCTCGCCGCTGGCCACCGGCGCGGCGTTCCTGCCGATGACCGGCATGATCGTCGTCACGTCCACCACCGTGCAGACGCGGGTGTTGCACCGCACCGGGGCCAAGCCGCTGGTGGCGGCGGGAATGGCGATGGGCGTGATCGCCATGCTGCTGTTCACCCGCCTGACGCCGAACGCCGACTACGCCAGCCACGTGCTCCCCGGTCTGATACTGACCGGCATGGGCATGGGATGCATCTTCGCTCCGGCGTTCTCGACGGCGACGCTCGGCGTGCAGGCCGGCGACGCCGGCATCGCGTCGGCGATGGTGAACACCTCCCAGCAGGTCGGCGGCTCCGTCGGCACCGCGTTGTTGAGCACGATCTTCGCCAGCGCTGCGGCGAGCTTCGCCTCCGGGCACGGCGCCGGCGCGGCGCTCGCCTCGGTCCACGGGTACACCACCGCGTTCGGCTGGGCAGCGGGGATCTTCGGGGTCGGCGTGCTCGTCGCGTTGCTGATCCTTCCGTCCGATGGCGCCGCCCGGGCTCGCGTCGCTCACGCGGAGGCCCACGGGGACCGCGACTTCGCTCTGGAGACCGCGTAGCCCCAGCTCAGGAGGGTTTCCGCGCGGGGTCGGCCGGCGATCCGGGACCGTGGCGTTGGCGGTTCTCGCGATCGCGCTCGTCACCATCGTGCTGGCGATCCCTGATCTGAGGCCGGTCGCGCGGGAGATCATCGACATGAATCCGGCGCTCGTCGCCGCCGCGAGCGCGCTGGAGCTGGCCTCGTGTGTCAGCTTCGTGGTGATCTTCCGGCTGTTCTTCCCGTCGGTGGCGCCGACGGCCGCCCGCGGGCTGGCGTGGTCGCAGATGGGGTCCGGCGCGCTGCTGCCGGGAGGCGGCTGGAGGAGGTGGGAGCCGGCATCCCGGACGCTCGCCGCGCCCTGGCCCGCCCCAGCTGGCGACTGCTCGGGGCGCTGGGCTACCTGTGGTTTGACATCTCGGTGCGGTGGATCGCGTTTGCCGCGGTCGGCCCGCTGCCATCGCCGGCACCGCTGGTGGTCGCCTATCTCGCCGGCTACCTTGCCAACGCGATCCCGATCCCCGGCGGCATCGGCGTCCTCGATGCCGGCCTGGTCGGGTCGCTGGCGCTGTACCGGCTGCCGGTCACCCACGCGGCCGCCGCGGTGCTCGTCTACCACGCCATCGCCTTCTGGATCCCGACCCTGGGCGGCGCGCGCCGTCGTGCAGCGCGACCGGCTTGTCGGGGTAGGCCTAGGCCGACTCCCGAAGCAGCGTCGCAACGTTCAGACTCATCTCATCGGCCCTCCTGGGTCATCGCTGCGTGCGGTCCACGAGCGTCGGTGCCCGACCGATCCTCGCACGCTCGCCCCGGCGCGTGGTCGAGTAGCACCGGATCGCCGAGCTCCCGTTCTGGGTGCGTAGCGGATTCGGTCAGGGGTAGCTACCGACCATGCGCTGGTGCTGCCCGCACGGACTCGGCTGCAATGCCCCGGGGGGCCGGCAGCAGTGCGCGCTCGAGCTCTGCCGGGCTGCGGCGGTCGACGTCGCAGAGGCGGCGCGGGCCGTGTCTCGCTGGCAGACCTTCGAGCGCGGCTATCAGCAGCGCTGCAGTGACGGCGAGCGACGCTTTCGTCGTCGCTCCTATCAGCGCGCCCGCGACGAGGCCCTGATCGCGCTGGCGTTGCGCCCGGCCTCCGCGCCGCCGCGAACGGCGGGGCGGCGACGCGCCGGCGATGCGAGCCGGGTCCCGGTCGCTGCGATCGCTGCCGCTCAGCCGCTCGGGAGAGAGGCGTTGATCGCTGCGCGCTCGGACGAGCGGTCGATCTCGGGCGAGTACTCCAGGAGGTTCGGGCGGTCAGACGTCCCTGCCGCCAGCAGTGCGGAGTAGGCGTTGCGAAACAGCGTGCGATGGTCCATCCCGGGCCCGAGCTCGGCGACGCCGGCGGTGATCGGACCGATACCGGCGGCGGCCAGCGTCGTCTCGATCCTGGCGGCCGCCACCAGCCCTCCCTGTGCCCGGGTCTCAGGCAGGATCAGCGCGAACTCGTTGCCCCCCGTCTGGTAGCGGAGGTCGATGGCGCGCACGGCGGACTCCAGCACGTGCCCGAGAACGTCGCGGGGGAAATCCGCGTCCGTGACGCCGTCATCGCCGACGCTCAACAGGATCAGCGAGGCCGGCCGGCCGGTGCGGGCGACGCGCAGGACCTCGAGCTCGAGGTCGTCGCTGAACGCCTGGCGTGTGCGCAGCGAGCTCGCCTGATCGATCCGCCCCGAGGCACGGAGGGCTTCCAGTTGCGCTCGGAGGCGCCGGTCGCGCCGCAGCAGGGACGCCCCAGCCACCCCGGCAGCGGCCACGAGCAGGAGGAACAGGGGGAGCGCGATCAGGGCCACGCCCCCATATCGGCCTGTTCGGCGCCGGGCTTGACCGCTCGCGGCGGACACTTGATCGAGGAACGGGCGCGGCGCCGCTGGACGGATGATGGACGCGGCGTCCACACGGCTGTCCATCTCCGTCCCGTCCTGCCGAACCACTCCGACAGCACCCGAACGACTCGGGCGCTTCCACCGTCAGCACATCTGTCATTGAGCTCGACACAACGCTCGGAGGTCAGGGCATGAAGCCCCAGACGCTCATCCACAGCACCTGTGCGCCGCCGCCGACGGCGACGCCGGGTTCGCAACGGCGCCGGCACGGCGTCGCAGACCGCCGGCTCGTCGTTCTGATCCCCGCTCTCAACGAGCAGGACACGATCGGCCGGGTCATCGCCGAGATACCCCGGGAGCTGCCGGGGGTCGGACACGTCGAGGTGATCGTGATCGACGACGGCTCCGACGACCTGACGATGGAGCGCGCCCTGGCCGCCGGGGTGGATCACGTCGTGCGAAACCCCGGGAACCGTGGCCTCGCCGCCGTGTTCAACCGAGGGACGACCGAGGCGCTCGCGCGCGGCGCCGACATCGTCGTCACGCTCGACGGTGACGGTCAGCACGACGCCTCGGCGATGCCGCGACTCGTCGCGCCGATCGTGTCCGGGACGGCCGACATCGTCGTCGCGGCCCGGCCGCTCGGCGACCCGAGCCAGGGCTCTCCCGTGCGCCGGGTCGGCAACCGCGTCGGCTCGCGCGTCGCCCGCGCGATGTTGAACATCCCGCTCAGCGACGTCACCTCCGGCTACCGGGCGTTCTCACGCGAGGCCCTGACGCAGGTCCACGTGAGCTCCGGTTTCACCTACACCCTGGACACTCTCGTGCAGGCGGCCGCCAAGCATCTGCGCATGATGGAGGTGACGGTGGTGGCCAGACGGCGCACCGCCGGGACATCGCGGATGACCCACTCGGTCACGCGGTACATCGCTCGGACGGGGGGCCAGGCGTTCCGGACGTCGCTGCACACGAACCCCCTGCGCGTGTTCGGGCGCCTGGCCGGTACGTTCGCGCTCGCCGCCGTGGCGGTGATCACGTACTTCCTCGCGTCCTACACCAACGGCGGGATGCACCTGCCCGCGCTGCTCGCCGCGCTGCTGCTGGCGATCGCCGCCGCCACGCTGCTGATCTGCGGGCTGCTGGCCGACGGCATCTGCGCCAACCATCAGCTCGTCGAGGATGCCCTGCAGCGGATCAAACGCATCGAGGCGAGCGCGGCGAACCCGGCCCGAAACGCCACGCTGCCGCCGTGCCCGCATCTGCAGGGCGACATCAGCGAACAGCTCACGCGCACGGTCTCATGATCGCGAGCAGTCAATCGCAGGCCCCGCTCGCCGTGCTCGCCCCGGTGCACCCGCTGGTCAGCGGCGCCGCCCAGTTCAACACCGCGATGGTCAGCGCGCTGGAGCAGCTGGTGCCCGTGCAGGCGATCTCGTGGTGCCGGCTGTACCCACCGCTGATCCACCGGCGCGACGCATACGACCGCGTCTCGCGGCCGGTGCGCCTCCCCCACGCCGACGACCTGCTCGACTGGGCCGACCCGAGAACATGGCGCCGCGCGCTGCGTGCCGTCGCCGACACGCGGGCCGGGGCGCTGATCCTGCCCTGGGTCCATCCGGTGATGGCGCCGCCCTACCGCTATCTGCTGCGCCATGCGCCGCCCGCCGCACAGCGTGTCGTGATCTGCCACAACGTTGAGACACACGAACCCGTGCCGCTCGGCTCGCACCTGTCGCGCGCCGTTCTGCGACACGCCGACCTGTTCGTCATCCACGCCTCGCAACAGCGCGCCGAACTGGCGCGGCTCGGCGTCGGCGATCGGCCGGTCGTGCAGGCGTTTCATCCGCGGTTCGCCGCCACCGACCTGTGTGCTCTGCCGACGCCCGGCGAGGTCGCGGCTGAGCGCGCGCGACAGGGCAATCCCGAGCTCTCGCTGCTGGCGTTCGGGGCGATCCGTCCGTACAAGGGCGTCGATCTCGCGCTCGAGGCGATCGCGCGCCTGCGGCCCGGCCTGCGGGTCCGGTTGACGATCGCCGGGGTCTGCTGGGACGGTGGGCAGGCATTGCGGGCGCGGATCGCCGCGCTGGGGATCGGGGACCGGGTCGAGCTGCGCGACGGATTCGTCTCCAACGAGGACGCGGCGCTGCTGTTCAGCGCCGCCGACGCGTCGCTGCTGCCCTATCGCTCGGCGACCCAGTCCGGGGTCGTCCAGCTGTCGTTCGCCTACGGTGTGCCGGTCGTGGCCACCGCGGTGGGCGGGCTGAGCGAGGCGGTGACCGATGACGTGGACGGGATCCTCTGCGCGCCGGAGGACGTGGCCGGCCTGGCCGAGGCGATCGAGCGGATCGCCTCCGAGCACCCGCGGCTCTCGGCCGGAGTGCGCAGCGCTCGGGACCAGAGCTCGTTTCGTCGCTACGGACAGCTGATCTGCGAAGCGCTGGAGTCGCTCCCGGCCCGAGCCTCGCGGAGCAGGTGAGAGTGTGCGCCAGGCGCGGGTACGCGGACTGTTCGCCAACTCGGCCTTCGCGCTGGCCGGCGACTTCGTCTCGAAGGCAGCCACCGCAGCGACGTTGATGCTCGCCGCGCGCGAGCTCACGGTCGGGGAATTTGCCCTGCTGGCGTTCGCGCTGGCCGCGGCGAGCGTGCTGTCGGCGGGATTTGACATGGGGGGACAGATGCTGCTGACCCGGGACGGGGTGAGCTGCGCCGCCGAGCGCTCCGCGCTGATGCGGTCCCTCCTGATCGCGCGCGTGCCGGTCCTGGCCGTCAGCCTGATCGTCGCCGGAACGGTCGGCGCGGTCTGCGGGCACGTGGGCGTGGCGGTGTTGACGGTGATCTACTCCGCGCTCGCGGCCGGACAGATGCTGCTCACCGGGGTGCTCCGCTCGGCGCAGAACCTGATGCCCGAAGCGGCGCTCAAGCTGCTCGGCGGCCTGCTGACGATCGCGGGCTGCGGCGCGGTCGCGGTGCTCGGGGC
>JBELAG010000108.1:0-16397 GCA_049509055.1 Solirubrobacteraceae bacterium | reverse complement strand
ATCACCAGTTTATAAAGCGTCTTTATCCGCCCCGGCGGCTGGCTTGACAGTCATTCTGAGCCGTGGGAGTATCCCGCATTCCGTGGTCGTAAAACGTTCCACCTTTCAATCGTGAGCCTCCCCATCGCGGTCCTGACCGACTCGCTGGCGCACCTGCCGCTCGGGGACGCGCTGGACTGGTGCGCGGCCCGCGGGGTGATCGGGGTGGAGCTCGGCGTCGGCGGCTACTCGCCCGCGCCGCACATCGCGCGCGCGGAGCTGCTGGCCGGAGCGGGCGCCCGGCGGGACCTCCACCGCAGCCTCGACGGTTCCGGCCTCGCGCTCGTGGCGCTCAACGCCTCGGGCAACCCGCTGCATCCCGATCCGGCGATCGCCGCCGAGCACGAGCGCGCGCTGCGCGACGCGGTGGTGCTGGCCGACCGGCTCGGGGTCGACCGCGTGATCGCGATGAGCGGCTGCCCGGGTGGCCCCGGCGGCCCGGGCGGCTCCTGGCCGGTGTTCGCCGGCGGCGCGTGGCTACCGGACATGGAGGGCCTCTGGACGTATCAGTGGGAGCGGTCGATCTCGCCGTTCTGGCGCGGGCTGTCGGAATGGGCCGCGCAAGCCGCGCCGGAGGTGCGGATCTGCCTGGAGCTGCACCCCGGCACGTCGGTGTACAACGCCGAGTCGTTTGCGCGCCTGCGCGACGTCACTGCAGACAACGTTGCCGTCAACCTCGATCCGAGCCACTTCTGGTGGCAGGGGATCGATCCGATCGCCACGATCGCCCGCCTCGGCCCGGCGGTGGGCTTCGTCCACGGCAAGGACACGATCCTGCACGCGGATCGGATCGCCCTGCACGGCGTGCTCGACTTTCGCTGGCCCGCCGGGCCGGAGGTGATGCCGTGGCACTTCTGCGCGGTCGGCGCGGGCCGGCCGGCCGGCGAGTGGGCCGCGCTGCTCGCCGCGCTGGGCGCGGCCGGTTACAGCGGCCCGGTCTCGATCGAACACGAGGACCCCAACCTCGAGCCGGAAGCCGGCATCGACGCCTCGATCGCCGGCCTGCGGGCGGCCGGTGACCTGCTCGCCGCCGGCGCCGTCTTCGACGACAGCACTCTCCCTCGCCCAGCAAAGGAGCGCATCACCCCATGATCAGCATCCTCACCGGTGCCCGCCGGACTCCGAGCGCGTGGCGGTCGCGCGGGATCGTCGCGGCCGTCGCGGCGACGGCCGCGCTGCTCGCCGGCTGCGGCTCCGGCGGCTCGTCGTCGAGCGCCACGTCGTCGTCGGGCACCGCGTCGTCGTCGGGGACGACGAGCGCCGCCACCGTCACCCCCACCGGCGGCGCCGCCGCCCCGGCCACCGCCGGCGGGACGATCACGATCGGCCTGCCCGCCGGCGCGATCGACCACCTGGAGCCGACGCTGTGGTACTACGCCACCACCTGGGAGATCGCCTACGCCACCTGCACGCCGCTGTTGACGTTCGCCGACACCTCGGGCCCGGCGGGCGTCGCACCGATCTCCGGCGTCGCCGATGCGCCGTCGGTCGCCGACGGCGGCCGCCTCTACACGTTCACCCTCAAGCCCGGGCTGGACTTCGCCAACGGCGCTCCGATCACCGGCCAGGCGATCAAGTACACGTTCGACCGGATGCTGTCGCCGAAGCTCGCCTCCCCGGCCAGCTCATTCTTCGACATCATCGCCGGCGCCCCCGCGGTGATCGCCGGCAAGGCCACGACGGTCAGCGGGATCACCGCCACCACCCGCACGGTGAGCTTCCGGCTGACCGCCCCGGTGGCGTCGTTCCTGTACCGGATGACCCTGCCGTTCACCTGTCCGGTGCCGATCGGCACGGCGCTCAAGCCCCTGGAGAACGGCACCGCGCTGCTCACCGGCCCCTACATCGTGAAGTCCTACACGCCGGAGCGCTCGATCGTGCTCGTGCGCAACCCTCATTGGAACGCGGCCGCGCTGGGCAAGCGCCAGGTGGCCGACCAGATCGACATTCAGCTCGGCGTCGACGACAGCCAGGCCGCTCCGCTGATCCAATCCGGTCAGCTGGCGACCTACGCGGCGCCGGTCGCGCCGACCGACGCGCTGCAGGCGCTGACCAACCCGACGTTGAAGGGCCGCGTGTTCGTCAACCCGCTGCCGGCCACGACGTACCTGTGGCTCAACAACTCGGTGGCGCCGCTGAACAACGTCAAGGTGCGCCAGGCGATCAACTACGCGATCAACCGGCTCGAGATCCAGCGCGTGTGGGGTGGCCCGACCCAGGCCGCGGTGACCGACCAGGTGCTGCCGCCGACGATGCCGGGGTTCGTCAAGGCCGCCATCTACCCGGTGGCCGGCGATCTCGCCAAGGCCCGAGCGCTGATGAAGGCCGCGGGCGTCACCACGCCGGTCAGCTTGACGCTGCGGACGCTGAGCGACCAGCCCGGCTACGCGCAGGCCGCCCAGGTCATCCAGTCCGACCTGGCGCCGATCGGGATCAAGGTCAACATCGTCACCCAGCCCGACGCCGTCAACGGAGGGGTCATCGGCTCGCCGAAGAATCATGTGCCGATGGGGATCAACACCTGGACGCAGGACTACCCCTATCCGGACGACTTCTTCGGCGAGCTGCTCGACGGGGCCAACATCACCCCGACCGGGAACAACAACTACGCCGACTTCGACAATCCGGCGATCACCCGGCAGATCACGGCCCTGGAGACCAAGGCGACGTCGGCCCAGTGGAACGCGCTGGACCGGGAGATCATCGGCGGCTACGCGCCCTGGGCGCCGCTGCTGAACCCGACGCGGGTGACGCTGTTCGCCGGCGGCATCTGCGGCGCGATCGTGCAGCCGGTCTACCTCGTCGACTTCGCGACCCTCGGACATTGCAGCTGACCACTTGACCGACACCCTGCAGGACGGAGGCAGCGAGCAGCGGGAGCCCGGCGGCGTCCCGCTGCTGTCGGTCCGGGATCTGTCGGTGACGATCGACACCGAGGACGGGGTCGTCGACGCCGTCGACCGGGTCAGCTGGTCGGTGGACCGCGGCGGGATCCTCGGCATCGTCGGCGAGTCGGGGTCGGGGAAGTCGGTCAGCTGCCTGTCGCTGGTCGGGCTGCTGCCACGGCGGCGGACCACCGTCGGCGGGGCGGCGATGTTCGACGGCTCCGACCTGCTCACCCGGTCCGAGCGGGAGCTCAACGCGATCCGCGGCGCCCGGATCGCGATGATCTTCCAGGATCCGCTCACCTCGCTGCATCCGCTCGCCTCGGTGGGTGGGCAGCTGCGCGAGGCGATCACGCTCCACCACCGGATGCCGCGGGCGCAGGCGCGCGAGCGCGCCGTGGAGATGCTGACCAAGGTCGGCATCCCCGATCCCGAGCGCCGGATGAGCGCCTATCCGCACGAGCTGTCGGGAGGGATGCGCCAGCGGGTGATGATCGCGATGGCGCTGATCAACGATCCCGCCCTGCTGATCGCCGACGAGGCGACGACCGCGCTGGACGTCACCACCCAGGCGCAGATCCTCGACCTCCTGCGCGACCTGTGCCGGCGGGCGAACTCGGCGATCGTGCTGATCACCCACGACCTCGGCGTCGTGGCGGAGGTCTGCGACCACGTGGTCGTGATGTACGCGGGCCGGGTCGTCGAGCGCGGCACGGTCGAGGCCGTGCTGGAGCGTCCGAGCCATCCCTACACCTGGGGCCTGCTCGACTCGATGCCGAGCGTCGATCCCACCGCCGCCCGCGCGCGGACGATCGGCGGCGCGCCGCCGTCGCTGCTGCATCCGCCCGCGGGCTGCCGCTTCCACCCGCGCTGCCCGTATGCGATGGACCGCTGCCGCACCGAGGTCCCGCCGGCGCACCGGGCGCCGGACGGCGACCTGGACCATGCCACGGCCTGCCATCTCGGCGACGCCGAACTGGTCGCCGGCTCGCGCCGGTCCTCGGTGCTCTCGACCGTCGCCTGGTGATGACGGCGCCGGCCGGCAGCGCGGCGCCGGGACTGCTCGAGGTCGACGGCCTGGTCAAGGAGTTCGCGGTCGGCCGCGGGCTGTTCGGCACCCGCGGGGTGGTCCACGCCGTCGACGGCGTCTCGTTCTCGCTGGCCGCCGCCGAGACCCTCGCCGTGGTCGGCGAATCGGGGTGCGGAAAGAGCACGCTGGCGCGCTGCGTGCTGCGCCTGCTGTCGCCGACCGCCGGGCGGATCGTGTTCGAGGGGATCGACATCACCGACGCGCGGTCCCGGGAGCTGCGCCCGCTGCGCCGGGACGCGGCGATGGTCTTCCAGGATCCGTTCGGCTCGCTCAACCCGCGCCTGCGGGTCGGCTCGATCGTCGGCGAGCCGCTGCGAGAGGCGCGCGCCGGCTCGCGGGCCGAGATCGACGCGCGGGTGCGCGAGCTGTGCGCGCAGGTCGGCCTCAACCCCGAGCACTTCAACCGCTTCCCGCACGAGTTCTCCGGCGGCCAGCGCCAGCGGATCGGAATCGCGCGCGCGCTCGCCCTGCACCCGAAGCTGATCGTCTGCGACGAGCCGGTGTCGGCGCTCGACGTCTCCGCGCAGGCGCAGATCCTCAACCTGCTCGCCGACCTCCGCGACCAGCTCGCGCTCGCCTACCTGTTCATCACCCACAATCTCGACATCGTGCGGCGGTTCTGCGACCGGGTCCTGGTCATGTACCTGGGCAAGGTCGTGGAGACGGCGACCGTTGCCGAGCTGTTCGCCGGGCCGCGCCATCCCTACACCGACGCCCTGCTCACGGCGACGCCGGTCCCCAACCCCCGCCTCACCCGCAGCCGCTGCCACACCGGCCTGAGCGGCGAGCCGCCGAGCCCGCTGTCGCCGCCGCCGGGCTGCCCGTTTCATCCGCGCTGTCCCCGCGCCGCGGAGCGCTGCCGCAATGAGCTGCCGTCGCTGACGTCGGCCGGCGAGAGCGCGTCGCACCGCTTCGCCTGCCATTTCCCGCTGCCGCCGGCCACCCGGCCGTGAGCGTCTCCAGTCACAACGCTGAGTTCGCCGAGTCGCTGGCCGCCGGACCGCCGGCGCTCGACGCGAGCTTCAGGGCGCGCTTCGTGCGCCGCGTGCTCGCCGATCCCGCGACGATCCTCGCGGCGGCGTACCTGCTGATCCTCGTGGCGCTGGCGACGGTCGGCGCGCCGGTCGCTGCTGCGCTCACCGGCCACGGCGTCAACCAGCAGTTCTTCGACGGGCTCGACCTCAACGGCATCCCGCTGCCGCCGCTGAGCCACGCGATCGCCAACAACGGTCAGTCCAATCCCCACGGTGCCTTCTTCATCCTCGGCACCGATCGCCTCGGGCGCGACATGCTCGTGCGGATCCTGTACGGCGCGCGGACCACGCTGATCGTCGGGATCGGGGCGACCGCGGTCGCGCTCGCGGTCGGCCTCGTGCTCGGGATGATCGCCGGGTATTTCGGCGGCCTGCTCGACGCCGTCATCTCCCGCGGGATCGAGACCGCGATGGCGTTCCCCTCGATGCTGTTCGCGATCGGCCTGGCTGCCGTCCTCGGCCCGGGCCTGATCAACTCGATCATCGTCATCGCGCTGTTCAGCTGGTACTACCCCGCGCGGATCGTCCGCACGGCGGTGCGCTCGCTGCGCCACGAGCAGTTCGTCGAGGCGGCCCGCTCGATCGGGCTCAGCCACCTGGCGATCATGCGCCGCCACCTGCTGCCGCAGCTCACCGCCCCGCTGATCGTCTACGCCACCGGCGTCGTCGCGCTCAACATCCTGTTTGAGGCGGGCCTCTCCTATCTCGGGCTCGGGGTGCGCCCGCCGACCGCCGACTGGGGCCAGATGATCTCCGACGGAGTCACCAGCGGCCTGTACCGAGAGCAGATCTGGACGGCGCTGATCCCCGGTCTGGCCCTCGTCTTCACGACGCTCGCGTTCAACCAGCTCGGTGACGGGCTGCGCGACGCGTTCGCCGTCCGGGGGTCGATCCGGTGAGGTTCCTGGCGCGGCGGCTGCTGGTGGCGATCGGGCAGGTGCTGCTGGTGACGCTGCTGTCCTACGTGCTGTTCTTCGTGATCTCCGACGTGACCGGCGCCAGTCCCGCGCAACGCGTCGCCGGCCACGCCGCGACGCCCGCGGAGATCGCCCGCGTCGCCCGGCTGCTGGGGACCGACAAGCCGTTCTACGTGCAGTATCTGACCTTCCTGGACCACATCGTCCACGGCAACTTCGGCTACTCGTTCCTGCAGCGCCGCCCGGTCACCCAGATCATCGTCCCGGCGGCCGGCGTCAGCCTATCGCTGATCCTCGTCGCCGTCGTGATGTGGATCGCGATGGCGGTGCCGATCGGCCTCGTCGGCGCGCTGCGCCCGCGCAGCTTCTGGGATCGGCTGTTGACGATCCTGGCGCAGGTGGCGATCGCCACCCCGGTGTTCTGGGTGGCGCCGATCCTCTCCTACGTGCTGGCGTTCGAGCCCAGCCAGGGCAACTTCCTGGGGATCGGGCTCGGCACCAGCGTCAACGTGTTCCCGATCGAAGGCTGGGTTTCGCTGACCGCCAACCCATGGCAGTGGCTGCACCATCTGCTGCTGCCCGGCTTCGCGCTCGCCCTCGGCTTCACCGGTTTCTACGCCCGCTTCGTCCGCGCGCTCGTGCTCGAGCAACTGGAGGAGGACTATGTCCGCACCGCCCGCTCCAAGGGCGCGGGCCGATGGCGGGTGCTGCGCTCGCACGTGGGACGGGTGGTCGCGCCGTCGATCGTGACGCTGCTCGGACTGGACCTCGGGGCGGCGATCGGCGGCGTGCTGTTCGTCGAGCTGGTCTTCGGGCTGCCCGGGCTCGGGTTCATCGCGGTCAACTCGATCGAGAACCTCGACTACCCGGTGACCGTCGGCGTGGTCACGTTCACCGGTCTGATGACGGTCGCCGCGATGACGCTCGCCGACGTCGTCGTCGCCGTGCTCGATCCGCGCGTCCGGCGCCCGGCGCGATGAGCGCCGACCGCTTTGCGCCCGCCGACGTCGCCTCCGGCGTGGAGCGCAGCGAGGTCGCCGCCTCGGCCGCCGGCATCCATTGGCTCGAGCACCGCTTCGACGAGGGGCGGGCATGCGTGATGCACGCCGCCGGCGGGCGAGCCGCCGTCGCCGTCACCCCCGACGGCGTCGACGTCGGCACGCTGGCGTGGGAGTACGGGGGCGGCTCCTATCTCGTTCACGGCTCGACGGTGATCTATTCCGACCGCGACGATCAGCGCCTGTACCGCATCGCGGCCGGGGGCTCGCCGGTCGCGCTCACCCCGGCGCCGCCGGCTCCGCGCGCCGATCGCTTCGCCGACGGCTCGCCGTCGCCGGACGGCCGCTGGGCGGCGTACGTGTGCGAATCCCACCGGGAGGGTGCGCCCGTCGAGCACCGGCTGGTGGCGGTGGACCTGGTGAGCGCCGGTGCGCCCCGTGCGCCGCAGACCCTGACCCGCGGGCAGGACTTCTATGCCGCGCCGCGGATCAGACCGGACGGCTCCGCGCTGGCCTGGATCACCTGGAGCAAGCCGCGGATGCCCTGGGACGGCAGCGAGCTGTGGCTGGCCGCGATCGGGGCCGACCGCCGCCTCGGCGCGCCGCGGCGGATCGCGGGCGGGCCGGCCGAGTCCGTCGTCGCGCCGGAGTGGTCGCCGGACGGGGCGCTGCACTGGGTCTCGGACCGCTCGGGCTGGTGGAACCTCTACGCCCTGCGCGACGGCGCCGTGCGGGCGTTGTGTCCCGAGCGCGCGGAGTACGCGGCGCCGCCGTGGCAGCACGGCCGCCGCAGCTACGACTTCCTGGCCGACGGGACGATCGTCGCGGTCCGCATCCGCGACGCCGTCCATGGCCTCGTGCGCATCGCTGCGGGCGGCGGGGCCGCGCAGCCGCTGCCGGCGGGCTACACGTCGATCACGGGGCCGCATCTGCGCTGCCATCGGGAGTCGGTCGCGTTCGCCGGCGCCACCCCGGCGGTCGGCGCGGCGATCGTCTCGCTGCACGTGCCCAGCGGCGCCGGCGCGACGGTCGCGGCCGGCGCGCCCTCCGGCGACGCGAGCTCGGCGTCGGTCGGCGTGCCGATCTCGGTTCCCGCGCGCGACGGCTCTGCCGTGCACGGCTTCTGGTATGAGCCCGCCCGCTCCGGGCGTGACGGGCGTGACGGGCGTGACGGGCGTGACGGGCGTGTCGGGCGTGACCGGCGCGGCGGCGGGGCGGCGGTCCGGCCGCCGCTGATCCTGCATCTGCACGGCGGCCCGACCGACAGCGCGCGACTGGCGTTTGACCCCGAGCTGGCGCTGTGGACCAGCCGCGGCTTCGCGCTGCTCGACCTCGACTACAGCGGCTCCAGCGGCCACGGCTCCGCCTATCGCCACCGCCTCGACGGCGCCTGGGGCCGCCGCGATCTCGACGACTGCGTCGACGCCGTTCGCCATCTGTCGGCCGAGCGGCTCGTCGATTCCGCGCGGGTGTTCGCCCGGGGGGCGAGCGCCGGCGGCTACCTGACGCTGCGATGCGTGACCGCGGCGAGCGAGTTCACCGGCGGCATGTGCCGCTGCGGCATCGCCGACCTCGCCCTGTGGCGCGCCCACACGCATGACTTCGAGTCGCGCTACACCGATCTGCTCGTCGGGCCGGCGTCGGACGCCGGCCTGTACCGCCGCCGCTCACCCGCCGCCGGCGTGGGCGAGCGTGCGGCCCCGCTGCTGCTCGTCCACGGCCTCGCCGACACCGTCGTGCCCCCCGAGCAGGCGCTGCTGATTGCGCGATCGTATGCGGCGGCGGGCCGCTCCTGCGCGCTGGAGCTGCTCCCCGACGAGCCGCACGGACTGCGGCGCGCGGCGAGCCGCCGGCGGTGGCTGACCGCCGAGCTGGCGTTCGTCGCCGCCTGTGCTCCGGAAGCCGGGAGTCCCTGATCGCCCCCGCCGCGGCCAGGTCGGCGGCGCTCAGGCTCGGGTGAGCCGGAGGTCGAACTCCATCGTCGCCGTGTTGGTGACCGACACGAAGCCACCGACGCTCGGCGCCGTCATGCCGAACGCCGACCACGGGAAGCTGAGCGACCCGACGGCCTGGATCTCGGCGGAGGTCAGCCGCATCTGGAGCGGCACGGTCTCGGTCCGGGACGTGCCGTGGATGTCGAACACGCCGGTCACGGCGGTGTGCACGACGTCTCCGGACAGCGCGGTCGCCGGGAGCGCCAGCGGCCGTGACAGCTTGAACGTGGCGGTCGGATAGGTGGCACTCTGGATGCCGATCGTCTGAATGTGCTGGTCGCGCATCGCCTCGTTGCTCTTGAGGTCGCGCACGTTGACCTGAAACGACGCCGCCGTGACCGTCACCGCGCGGCCGGCCTGGGTGAGCGTGGCCGTGCCGCTGATCGCCGACGTCCGGCCGACCGCATCGCTCTCGGCCGGCAGGAAGGCGAGCTTCTCTCGCACCCGGTAGCCGGCCAGCGAGCCGGCGGCGACCGCCCAGGAGCCCGACAGCCGGGTGCTCGTGGCCGACGAGGCGGGCGCCGCGGCCGGCGCCGCCGTCGTCGGGTTGGTGAGCGAGAACGGCTTCGGCGACGAGGTCGGGAACAGCACGAAGTAGATGAACAGGAAGGCGGCGACGGCGACCGCCACCGCGCCGCCGGCCACCGACAGCAGGATCGCTCGCCGGCTGCGCGGCAGCTTCAACCGCATCGCGCCGGGGCCCGGTCAGCCGTGTCCCCACGGCGCGTCGTCGCATCCACCGGCGCAACGGTCGCCGATCCGTGTAAGGCCTACATAAGATCGGCGATCAGCGGCGCGCGGGCGGCCGCGGCGCCGGTGTGTCAGTCGTCACGTACAGCGTCGCCGCCTCGACGTCGCGGCGCAGACGGCGTTCGCGCGCCGTCAGGACGCCGCCGATGCCGGCGGCGGAGAGCAGCAGGGAGATCGCGTTGAGGATGAGAATCGTGGTCATGGGGGCCCGGCCTTTCCTGGGTGCTCTCCAGGATGCCCCGCGCCGCGAAGGCCAACCACACGGAAACCGCACAACTTCGTAAGAACCAGCCGCCGGGCGGCCGGGCCCCGGCGAGGGCCCGGCCGCTGAGCGGCGGTGAGACTACGGGCCGGCTAGTACTCGCCGAGGATGTTAATGAAGTTCGTCCCCGGCGACCCGAGCCCGGTCAGGCTGTCGTATCCCGGCGCCGTGGTCAGCGGCTCCGGACGGCTGGCGCAGTTGCCGGTGTCGTCGCAGTACGTCTCCAGGCCCGAGTAGCCCAGTTCCCGGTAGCTCTCGGCCACTCCGGTCGCGTACGTCGTGCCGTTGTTGATGCCCAGCCCGAGGGCGCCCGCGAAGTCCTCGCGGAAGTTACCCTCGTTGTCGGCGGTCGGCACGATGTCCATGATCGACCCCGGAGCCTCGGTGTCCATCTTGTACAGCGCCGGGTTGATGAACCCGACCGGCGTCCCCGACACCTGATCGGCGTCAGCGACGATCCCCGCCAGCAGTGGCGAGGCCAGGCTGGTGCCGCCATAGCGGGTCTCGGTGTAGAGCGACAGCCCGTCAGGCAGCATCTGGTGCAGCCCGATCAAGAAGCCGGTCCCCGAATCGGCCTCGGCCGAGATATCCGGGACGACCCGCGTCGGGACCGGTCCGATGAACGGCGCGTTGCGCTCCGCCAGCAACGTCGGCACGACTGCCTGCTGATAGAACGGCTGGGTGTAGTTGTAGCTCGTGTAGCCGCCGCTGATGCCGTCCGGCGACGCCGGCAGCCACGTGCCCACCGTGCTCGACGTGCAGCCCGGCAGGTCGCCGGCGAGGTTCGCGGTGCACAGAATCGACCGCCCGACGTCCCAGCCGAGCTCGCCGAGTCGCTGCCCGTTGGCCCCGATCTCCAGCGTCGTCCCGCCGACGGCGGTGACGAACGGGCTCGACGCGGGGTACTCGGCCGCCGACACGCCGAGCAGGTAGAAGTCGTCGCCGTCGTCGCCAGAGGAGAACTGGACGGTGATCCCCGTCGAATCGGCGAGCATGAACAGGTCGTCATAGGCCGAGCGGGTGGCGATGTCATCGAGAAGATCCCCGCCGAGATCCCCCCAGGAGTTGGTCACGACGTTGGCCAGGCCGTTGTCGATCACCGTCTGGTCGGCGGTGAACAGGCCGGTGATGCAGTCCTGCGCGCCGACGTAGAGGATGTGCGCGTCCGGCGCCATCGAGTGGACGGCCTCGACGTCGATCGCCTGCTCGGTCGCCCACCCGGGGGCCTGGCAGTCCGTCTCGTCGTCGAACGGCGTCTGGTCGATCTGGGTGAAATCGGCGGCCGCGAACGGCTCGCTCGGGGCGGTCGCGGCGAAGTACCGCGTTGCGTCCGAGCCGATCGTCGCCGAGCCGTAGGCGTCGACGACCGCCACCGTCGTGCCGGCGCCGGTGTTGGCCGACGTCAGCCCGTAGGCCGAGCGCAGCTGACCCGGCCTGTAGCCGCAGACGATGTCGGGCACGGTGTCCGGGAAGCCGTTGCCGAACGACGGGCTGACCGTCGTCGTGTTCGCGCCGTAGTACGGGCTGCACGGCGCGTGCGTGATGAACGCCGCCGGCGCCGGCGGGAACACGCCCGATCCGGTCGCCGCCGGCGTTGACGTGCTCGACCCCGGAATGTCGGGGTCCCCGGCGTCGGCCGGCGTGGCCACGTACTGGTTGATCCCCAGCGCACCGGCGACGACGCCGGACACCGCCGACGGGATCGTCAGGCTGCTGTCGGCCAGGCGCATCGTGCGCCCGGCGACCTTGTAGTTCTCGAGCGTGGTGCCGAACGCCGACTCCACCTGCGCGGCGGTGCCCGATGCGGCGACCGTGATGTGGTCCTTGGAGACGGCGCCGATCGTGAAGCCCTTCGCGGCGAGCCACAGCTTGGCCAGCGCCACCTGCGCGTCGGTCGGGGAGAACTCCGATTCCCACTGGGCGGCCGTGACGTAATGGCGGAAGCTCGGGCTGCCGGGGGTGCTCACCGCCTGCACGAGCGCCTGCGCGCCGGCTTCGTCGCGCAGCTTGAGCACGAGGTCGAACTTGATCTGCGTGCCGGCGCTGACCGCGCCGGTGACCTGCGCTTGGACGGCGTTGGGCACGGCCGTGCCGGCCAGCGCCTGCGTGTCGGCCGAGGCGGCCGGCGCACCGGCGGCGGCGACCACGGCGCCCGCGCACAGCGCTGCGACCGCACCCGATAGCGACTTCCTTCGCATCAATGCTCTCCCCACCTGACGATTTTTTTGACCCAGGACGGCGAACTGTATTCCGACCCGCACGCGGCGGCAACCGGGAACCGGGAACCGGGAACCGGGAACCGAAGCGTCAACCGGCGCGGGCGTTCCTACTCGGCGAGACCGTGGCGGTAGGCGTAGTGCACCGCCTGGGCGCGATCCCGGGCGCCGGTCTTGGCGAACAGGTGGTTGATGTGGGTCTTCACGGTCGCCTCGCTGATCACCAGGCGAGCGGCGATCTCGCCGTTGGACAGCCCGGCGGCGATCAGGCGCAGCACCTCGGCCTCGCGCGGGGTGAGCTCGTCGGGCAGGTCGATCGGCGCCGGCGACGGCTCGGGCCGCCCGGCGGCGGCTGCGGCCAGCAGCCGGGCCTGGACGGCGGGGTCCAGCAGCGCCTGTCCGGCGGCGGCGGCGTGCACGGCGCGGGCGATCTCGACGGCGCCGGCGTCCTTGGTCAGGTACCCACGCGCGCCGGCCTGCAGCGCACCGATGATCGACGCGTCGTCGGCGTAGGTGGTCAGCGCCACCACCTCGGTCGCGGGGTGCGCGGCACGGATCCGACGCGTCGCCTCGACGCCGTCGAGGCGCGGCATCCGCAGGTCCATCAGCACGACGTCGGGGCGGTGACGGTCACACAACGCGACCGCCTCCTCTCCGTCGGCGGCGACCGCCACCGGGACGATCCCCTCCTGGCCGGCGAGCAGCGTCATCAGGCCCTCGCGCACGAGCGCCTGGTCATCGACGATCAGGACGCGGATCGGGCTCATGCCGGAACGACCGCCGAGACTGCCGAGACCCGTTCGTCAACCCCCGACGGCAACCTCAGCTCGACGCGCCAGCCGTTCCCGTCAGGCCCGGCCTCGAGCGAGCCGCCGAGGATCTGGGCCCGCTCGCGCATCCCGCGCAGGCCGAAGCCGCCGCCGGAGCCGGCTAGGGCGTCTCCGCCGGTGCGATCTGCCGTCGAGCCGCTGTCGCGAATCCTGAGCGTCGCGCCGCCGGGGTCGGCGTCGATCCTCAGCTCGACCCGCACGGTCGCGCCGGGCGCGTGCTTGGCGACGTTGGTCAGCGCCTCCTGGGCGACGCGGACCGTCGCGAGCGCCACCGGACCCTCGAGCAGCGAGAGGTCGCCGTCGAGCGCCAGCGACGCGTGGGCGTCCGGCGACGACGCGCGGTACTGGCCGACGAGCGCCTCGAGCGCCTCGGGCACCGCCAGACCCTCGCCACGCAGCGCCCCGACCGCCCTCCGGGTCTCCTCCAGTCCCTCGCGCGCCAGCGCGTGCGAGCGGCGCACGCGCTCCAGCACCTCGGCGCGGTCCGCCCCCCGCTCCAGCAGCGCGCACGTCGCCTCGAGCTGGATCGTCAGGCCGGCAAGGGTGTGCGCCAGGACATCGTGGATCTCGCGGGCGATCCGCGCGGATTCCTCCAACCGTGCGGCGCGGAGCTGCTCCTCTCGGGAGCGCTGGACCTGAGCGAGCAGCAGCTCGGCCTCCTCGGCCCGGCCGGCCGCCTGGCGGCCGTTGGCCCCGGCCAGCAGCGCCGCGATGAACCCCAGACCGTAGGCGAGCACCTCGATCGACGCCCGGTCATAGACGAGCACTCCGAGCGCAAGCGTGAACACCGCGAGCGCGGTGACCGCGGCGGCCCGCTCGACGTCGAGGCGGAAGCCGGCGGTGACGATCGCGACGAACGCGAACGCGCTCCCGGCCGCGTTCGGCGACGCGCCGATCAGCAGCCCGCCGCAGGCCGACATCGCCAGCAGGTCGGCGGCGCCGAAGCGACGGACGTGCGCCCGCCACGCCCACACGATCCAGCCGAGCGCTCCGATCGCCAGCAGCGCCGCGATCACCAGACCGCGACCCGAGCCCCCCGGACTCGGGCGTGAGGCGATCACCGTCCATCCGATCAGCCCCAGGCCCAACGCCCGGAGGGCGAGTGCCGCCCGCGCGTTGAACGACTGCAGCAGGAGCATCCCGCACACGCTATGCCCTACACCGCGACCAATGCGCCACCGGTCGCTGAATCACGAGTTGATCCGACCTCCGCCTCCACCCCGCGGGATGGAGGGAATGGACCGGCGCTACGGCCGGCGGTCGCCGGGCGGCCAGCGCCAGGCGTGCACGGCGTCGACGAGCAGCGCTCCGACGTCGTCGAGGCTGTCGGCGATCTCCGGGCCGCCGACGGCGCAGATCGTGGCGACGTAGCCGCCGTCGGGGTGCAGCAGCGGAGTGGCGACGGCCCACCGCCGCGGCACCGTCCCCGCGCGGTTGAACGCCAGTCGCGTCTCCCTGATCGTCGGAAGCTGCTCGAGGAACGCGGCGACCGCCGCCGGCTCGTCCTCCTCGCGCCGTCGCAGGAGCTCGTTGCGCTCCGCCGCGGGCAGGTAGGAGAGGATCACCTGGCCGGTGGCGGTGATCAGCAACGGCCGCGCGGGCGGACGGCCGAGACGAACTCCATCAGGACGTCCTCCCCGGCCTGATCGACGAACACCTGATCGTCGCCGACGCGCATCCCGACGAACAGCGTCAGGCCGACGCGCTCGTGGGCGCGCTCGAGCTCCTCGTGCCGGACGTGGCGCGACGGTCCGCCGGCCGCGGTGAGCGACAGGACGTACGCTCCGGGCCCGAGCAGGAAGCGCCGCTCGCGGGCCGCTCACCGCGCGGCGGGCGCCGCCGGCCCGGTTCCGTGCCCGGCCGGAGGTCGCCGGTCAGTGAGCGCCGCGCCAGACGGGCGGGCGCTTGGCCAGGAAGGCGCTCATGCCCTCCTGGGCGTCGACCGCGAGGGCGTTGCGCGTCATCACGACCTGGCAGTGCGCGTAGGCATCGTGCTCGGCGCGGTCGACCTGGTCGTAGAACGCGCGCTTACCGGTGGCCACCGTGTCGGCGCTGGATCCGACGATCGCCGCGGCGAGCACGGAGACCACCGCGTCGAGCTCGCCGGCCGCGACGACGCGGTTGATCAGCCCCCAGTCCAGCGCCGTCGCCGCGTCGATCGGCTGACCGGTGAGCAGCAGCTCGAGCGCCCGCTTGCGCCCGACGGCCCGGGACACCGGAACCATCGGCGTCGAGCAGAACAGGCCGATCTTGACGCCCGGGGTGGCGAACCGCGTGCCATCCGCGGCGACCGCCAGATCGCAGGCCGCGACCAGCTGGCAGCCGGCCGCCGTCGCGATCCCGTGAACCTTGGCGATCACCGGCTGGGGCAGCTCGTGGATCAGCTCCATCAGCTCCGTGCAGCTCCCGAACAGCTCGCTCATGAACGCCTCGTCGCGATCGATCATCTCCGACAGATCGTGACCGGCCGAGAACGCCGGGCCGGCGCCCTCGATCACCACCACGCGGGCGTCCGGCTCCGCCGACGCGTCGCGCAGCGCCGCGATCAGCTCGTTGATCATCTCCAGCGACAGCGCGTTGCGCTTGTCGGGACGGTTGAGGGTGATCCGCACCGTGCCGCCGGCCGCGGTGACGAGCAGGTTGCGGTAACGGATGTCGGTCGAGTGGCTCATGTCGTCAGGCTAGCGGCGATCTGGCTGCGGCCGCGGTGCAGGCGGCTCATGATCGTGCCCTCCTTGGTGCCGAGGGCGCGAGCGGCATCGCGGTAGGAGAGGCCGACGACGTCGACCGCGACGACCGCCTCGCGCAGCGGCTCGGTGAGCCGGTGCAGCGCCTCGAACACCGACCCGAGGCCCACCACCTGGTCGACGACCGGATCGCTTCCGCCCCCGACGGCCGGCTCGGGCGACTCGTCGAGCGGGACGACCGCCACCCGCTGGGTTCTGGCCTGGCTGATCCACGTGTTGCGCAGCACCCGCAGCAGGTAGACGATGTCCTGGTCGCGCCGGACGAATCGCGGGCGCCGCAGGACCCGCTCAAAGGTGTCCTGCACGAGATCCTCGGCGTCCTGGCGCGACCGGCAGAGTCCGTAGGCGGCGCGGTACAGCCGTCCCACGTGGTCACCCAGGAGCTCTGGGTCGATCTGACGCTCGTCCACCCCGCTGGACACCTGTCGAGTATCACAGGAATCTGATCGCGACGAGATGGAATAAAGGCGCTCCGGCCGGCGTCTTCATCGATATGTCCTGCGTTCGGCGGCCCGCCGGGGCAAGACCATAAGATTGCTCTCACCCACACGCCATGACCGAACCGCGATACGACGACAGCGAAGCCCGGCTCATCACCCGGCTCGTCGACGACGCCGTCGACGACGCCGACCGCC
>JBELAG010000107.1:0-16420 GCA_049509055.1 Solirubrobacteraceae bacterium | reverse complement strand
TGGTGACGTTACCCCACCGCTCCAGCCACTGGCCGCGGATCTGATAGCCGCCCCGGGCGGCGGCCACCGTCAGCCCGACGATCGTGCCGATCGTGACCGCGCCGAAGATCACCAGCGACCCGACGGCGGTGGCCAGCCCGACGGTCGTCGCGGCCAGGAAGACCGGCAGGATCGTCAGGTCCGGCGACGCGGCGGCGCCGAACGGCACCATCACGGCGGCGATCCCGCGCAGGCCGCCGGCCGCGGGCGGGAGATCGTGATCGCGGCCGTGATCGTGGTCGCGGTCGTGTCCGTCGTGGGCATGGGGATGCGGATGGTCATGGCCGCCGTGGGCGTGGTCGTGGCCGTGGCCGTGACCGGTGAGCTCGACCAGCACGAACCCCACCCCGGTGGCGATCAGCAGACCGCCGATGATCGCCGATTGCGCGCTCTCCACGGTGGAGCGGAACTGCAGGCCGACGGCGATGATCACCGCGCCGAGCACGAGCGAGATCAGCACGTGGGCGACCCCGGCCAGACCCGACAGGCGGGCCACCTTGGTCAGCGGATAGCGCCGGGTGCGCCCGAGGAGGGCGAGCGGCACCCAGTGATCGGGGAGCACCGCGTGACCGAAACCGACGCCGGCCGCCGCGGCGAGCAGCGCGGGAGAGGTGGCACTCACGGACACCGCAATCTAGTGGTTCTGCCCGGGGGGACGGGGCCACTCGTACACATGCTCCCCAGCAGTCCCGAACCGAACGATCCCTGCGAGCCGGCGCGCCTCGCCGCAACAAGATCGCGAGCCTCCGGTGGACGTTTGCGTCCGCCACCGACGCAGACGTCCATCCCTCCCCGATCACCGCGCACCGATGGACGTCTGCCGACCGCCGGCCGCGCGACCTCCACCCGCAGGGAGGCGCGATCAACACGGGCCCACGGATCGCCGGCTGCGAGGGCACGTTTCGCGGCGCGGTCGGGCCCGCGCCCAACCGCCGGGGCGGGGCAGGGGAACCTCATCCATGTCTGTGATGAACACGGCACCAGGCCGCGAACCCGGACTCGGCGACACCGCGAACCGCGAACCGCGAACCGCGCGCTCAGCGCGCCCGGGGCGCCCGGGGCGCCGCCCGCGGCGGGCGGCCGCGCAGCTCGATCGCGTCACGCACCTCGAGGCGCAGCGCGAGCGTCGGGCAGACGCTGGCCGCCCGCCGGGCGAGATCCTCGAGCGCGCGGGGCACCGGGGCTCCGTCGATCACCGGGTAGCCCCACTCGTCGAGCGTGATGCGCTCGGGCAGCAGCTCAGCGCAGAGCCCGTGGGCCTCGCATTTGATCATGTCGACGTCGATCCGCATGCTCATCGCGCTGCGCTCCCGCGCGTCAGCGCACCGCGCTGCGGGGTTGGGGGGTCAGCAGCACCGGCGGCCGGGCGCAGGCGTCGCACAGGCCGTGGCGGGCGTGATCGGCGAACTCGGCGGCGAACACCGACAGCGCGCTGGTCACGAAGCGGGCGGTGCCGTCGGGATGGGCGCAGGCGCCGCGGCCGGTCACGAGTCCGGCCCAGCGCCGGATGTCGGCCAGCGCGTCGCGCCCGCCGTGTCCCTCGCAGAGATCGGTGAGCGTGTCGGCGATCGAGCCGAGGCCGTTGACGCACGGTCCGCACTGGCCGGCGCTCTCGTCGGCCATCCAGCCGGCGACGCGGGTCACCTCGGCGACCGGGCACGCGCTGCGGGGCAGGGCGACGATGATGCCGGCGCCGAGCGACGCGCCGGCGGGGCGCAGCGACGCCTCCGACAGGCGCGCGCCGGTGGCGACCCCCGCGTCGACCCAGCCGCCGGCGTAGCCGCCGAGCAGGAAGGCTCGCAGCGGCTCGGTCTGACCCTCGGCGGCATCGACGAGGCCGGTGAGCAGCGAGCCGTACTCGATCTCGTAGACGCCGGGCGCCCGGATGGCGCCGCTGAGCGTGACCAGCGCCGAGCCGGGCTCCTCGGCGGACCCGAGCCGGCGGAACCACTCGGCGCCATGGCGGGCGATCAGTGCGACGTGCGCGAGCGTCTCGGGGTTGGACATCAGCGTCGGGCGCTTGCCCACCCCGCGCTCGCTGATCCGGGGATAGGCGTACATCGGCTTCGCCTTGCCGGTGTTGAGGAAGTTGACGACCGCCGTCTCCTGGCCGGTGACATAGCCCGGCGGCACGCTGATGATCTCCGTCGGTGCCGAGCCGCGGCCGAACTCCGGCCGCTCGCGCAGCGCCGCGCTGACCGACGCCGCGGCGTCGCGCGACAGCTGGTCGAGCGCGACCACGATCTTGTCGGCCCCCGCCACCTGCGCGCAGCAGATCGCGCCGTCGAGCACGAGATGCGGCAGCGACTCCATCAGCATCCGGTCCTTGACGCTCATCGGCTCGCCCTCGGTGCCGTTGACGACGACCACCGGAGTTCCCTTGGAGCGGCGCACGGCATCGAGCTTGGCCGCGATCGGGAAGCCGCCGCCACCGTGCCCGCGCAGGCCCGACCGGGTCAGCTCGGCCAGCAGCGGCGGGGCGGGGCCGTCGCCACCGCGCCGGACGGCGTCGGGGATCTCCCCGTGCTCGCCGACGTGGGCCGCATAGGTCATCCGCCCGGCGCCGACGCCGCGCAGCAGGCGCGGCAGGCTCATACGTGCCCCCCGCGCGCCGATCCCGAGCTGAGCGCCGACGCCGGCGTACCGGCGCGCCGCGCCCAGTTCTTGGCGAGCGGGCCGCCGGGCAGCCACAACACCAGGCCGAGCGCGAACACCGTGGCCGTCCCCAGCGCCCCGATTCGCACGCGCGCGTTGTCGGGCCAGCCGATCATCGCGCGAGCGACGATCGCCGCCAGCACGGCGACGATGCAGACGACGTCGATCGCCAGCATCCAGGTCTGGCGCACGTCGCTGCCGGTGCCGAAGCCGTGCAGCACGGCCACCGGCCAGGACAGGTACGCCAGCCAGTGGATGGTGCGCCACACTCCGTGACCGATGCGCACCCGCAGCAGGCTCGTGATCGTGATCGCCAGCAGCAGGTCGAAGGCGACCGCCCCGAGCCCGAGCCACAGCGGGCGGTAGCTGCCGCGGAACGGGATCACGGCGTCGAGCAGCGAGATCGAGACGAAGCTGTCCAGCACCGAGGTGACGATATGCACGACGAGGAACGCCATCGCGAGCAGCGACGCGGTGCGGTGCAGGCCGTCGATCACGAAGCGCGGCAGGCCGGGCGCCCGCAGTCGCCCGATCGCGGCGATCCCGATCACGACGGTGACGGTCAGCAGCACGAGCGCCACCGCCCCGCTGGCCCGCGTCAGGTACCAGTAGATGCTCGGCCCGACGGTCACTGCGGCCACCCTCCGACGAACTGGGCCGTTCCGTCGAGCGCCACCAGGCGGGCGGGCAGCCGCTGCTCGGCGAGCCACTCGACCGCCCCGGCGCCGAGCACGATCGCGGCCGTCGAGGCGATGTTGGCGTCGGCGCAGGTCGCCGCCGCGACGCTGACGGTGCGCCAGGTGATCGTGACCGGGGCGCCGTCGCGCGGATCGAGGATGTGGTGCATCTCCTGACCGTCGTGCAGCCACCGGCGCGTCGTGACGCTGGAGGTGGCCAGGCCTCCGGACCGGATCGCGATCGTCTGCCCCGGAGCGTCGGGGCCGGACCGGTGGTCGTCGGTCACGTGCACCGCCCAGCCGTCGTCGGGCGCCGGGCCGCAGGTGGCGATGTCTCCGCCCAATGACACGAGCACGCCGCCGGCGCCGGCGTCGCGGGCCGCGCGCGCCGCCCGGTCGGCGGCCAGCGCCTTGGCGGTGGCGCCGAGGTCGAGCGTCACGCCGGGCGGGATCCGCGCGGTCGGCGGGCGCTCGTCGAGCTCAATCGCCTGCCACGCCGGATCGCGTCGCCTGACCAGCCGCAGCCGCGGAGGGGCGTGCAACCCCCGGTCGGGCACCGGGGTCAGCGCCGTCCAGTCGCGGTCATACCCGGCGCGGATCAGGCTCTGACCGAGGGTCGGGTCGACCGCGCCCCCGGTCAGCGCGGCCGCGCGCGTGGCGAGCGTGAGCGCCTCCAGCAGCAGCGGGCTGACCGCCGTCCGCGCGCCGCCGGCGGCGTTGAGCCGGGCGAGCTCGGAGTCGTCGCGGAAGCGGCTGGCGGCGGCATCGATCGCATCGAGCTCGCGCTCGACCGCCCGCCGGACAGCGCGGTTGGGGGCGCCCGGAAACCGAACGACGACCGTGGTGCCCAGCGCCTGCCAGCTGTCGGTCGTCAAGGTCCGTTCAGACCCGACGGCGATCATGACCCTCCGGACACCACCGGCGCGGCCGCCACCGGAGCCGGCGCGGCGCCCGCCGGGGCGGGCGTCGTCACCGCGGGAGCCGCGGGAGCCGCCGGAGCCGCCGGAGCCGGCGCGGACGTGGCGGTCGAGACGGTCGGCGCCTGCGCCGGAGACGCGAGCCGGTGGACGTGGTGGGGGTGATGGGCGGCGCGATGCGCGGCCCGGCGGGAGGCTGCGCTGCCGCGATGGCGGCGGGCGGCGCCCGCGCCGGCCGTCACGTCCGCGCGGGACGCCAGCTCGGTCGTGGCGACGGCCCGGGAATGGCCCGCGAAGGCGGCGGAGGCGACGTCCGCCAGGACGCCGGTTCCGGCGACCGTGAGGCCGATCATCAGCCGATTGGCGACGCGCAGGCGCCGGACGGCGGCGTCTCTTCGGGCAGGCGAAAGTGCTCGCGTGGTTCGGGTCACGGTAACGACTGTGTCGGCATTGGCTAAATGATCATTAGCCCCCGTGTGAGAACTCTCTTGTGTGCGGGCGGGCGACGGCGCTCGTATCATGGCGCGGTGCCCAATATCGTCCTGATCGAGGACGAGCCCGGGATCGTTGACTTCATCGAGCGCGGATTGAGCGCGCGGGGGTTGGAGGTCCGCGCCGCGACCGACGGCGAGAGCGGCCTGCACCTGGCGCTCGGTGAACACGTTGATCTCGTCGTGCTCGACCTCATGCTCCCGCGCACGAGCGGCATGGAGGTCCTCGCCGAGCTCGTCGCGCACCGCCCCGGGCTCCCGGTGATCGTCCTGACCGCGCGGGGCGAGATCGAGGACCGGGTCGGCGGGCTCGACGCCGGCGCGGTCGACTACCTCGTCAAGCCGTTCGCGCTGGCCGAGCTGGAGGCCAGGATCCGGGCGCAGCTGCGGGCTTCCACCCAGGCGACGGTCACGACCCTGCGCCGCGGCGGCGTCGAGATCGACCTCCTCACCCGCGCCGTGCGCAACGACGGTCATCCCGTGCGCCTGACCAAGACCGAATTCGACCTGCTGGCCTACTTCATGAACCACGCCGGCCAGTTGCTCACCCGCCAGCAGATCCTCCGCGCGGTGTGGAAGTACGAGCACGACCCCAACACCAACATCGTCGACGTGTACATCGGCTACCTGCGGCGCAAGCTCGGGGCGGGCGGCCGGGCGGTGCCGATCAAGACGGTGCGCGCGCGCGGCTATCGGCTCGAGGACACCGGGTGATCGGCCGCATCAGCGTCCGCTGGCACCTCGTGGCGTGGGTGACCGGCGTGCTGGTGGCCGCGTCGGCGGTGATCTTCGTCGTCGTCTACGACGCGACCGGCAGCCGGCTGCGCGCGCAGATCGACGACGACGTGGCGGGCGACGTGTCGCAGCTGTCGCAGGCCGTGCGCGCGCCGCATTCGGACTCCACCGCCCAGCTGGTCGCCGACATCCGGCGCTACATCGAGGCCCAGCCGTTCACCGGAACCTCCTCGCTGTTGTTCGCCGACGTGCCCGGCCGGGCGGCGATCAGCAACCATCCCGAGCTGCTGGGGTCAGCCACCCCCGACGACGGCGAGACCTTCGCCGAGCAGCAGCGCGAGAACGCGCTCGGCCGGGAGCTGCAGACCGGCGCGGTCGGCCTGCGCACCCAGGACGTGGCCGACGTCGGATCGGTGCGCGTCGACGAGCGGTTGGTGACGGTGGGCGGGATCCGCATCCGGGTCGGGGCCGGCGAGCCGCTGATCATCGTCACCCGGGCCGAGCGCAGCATCGCCCGCTCGTTCGTCATCGCGGGAGCGCTGGCGCTGCTCCTGGCGCTCGTCGCCTCCTATCTGGCCGGCGCGTCGGTGTCGCTGCCGCTGCGGCGGATGGCGAGGGTGGCCGCGCGCGTCGACGACGGCGACCTCGCTCCGCGAATGCCGACCTCCTCGCTGGCCGGTCAGGAGTTCGGCGTGCTCGCCGAATCGTTCAACCACATGCTCGACCGGCTGGCGCAGGCGTTCGCGGCACAGCGCGATTTCATCGCCGACGCCTCGCACGAGCTGCGGACCCCGCTGACCGTGATCGGCGGCCAGCTCGAGGTCCTCGCCGCGCAGGAGCGGCCCGAGCCCGAGGAGGTGCAGCGCGTCCAGCGGCTGGTGGCGGCCGAGATCGCCCGGACCTCCCGGCTGGTCGACGACATGCTGCTGCTCGCCCGGTCTGAGCGGGGCGACTTCCTGGCGCTGGAGGAGGTCGAGCTCGCCCCGTTCATCGAGGAGCTGTGGTGGTCGACGACGATCAACGGCGAGCGCCGGTTCGAGCTCGGCGAGATTCCCGACGCGTACCTGACCACCGACCCCGACCGCCTGGCCCAGGCGCTGCGCAATCTCATCCGCAACGCCGTCGAGCACACGGCGGCGCCCGACGGACTGGTGGCGCTGGATATCGAGGAGCGCCCCGGCTCACGCGTGCGCTTCGCGGTCAGCGACAACGGCCCTGGCATCGACCCCGGGGAGCGTGAGCGGATCTTCGAGCGCTTCCACCGCACCGACGCGGCCCGCAACCGGGAAGGGGGCGGCGTCGGGCTCGGGCTGGCGATCGTGACGGCGATCGCCGAGGCCCACGGCGGCAGCATCCGGGCGACGGCGGCGGCGGGGGGCGGAGCGAGGCTGGAGCTGGAGCTCCCGGGCCTGCACCGGGTGGCGCCGGGCGCCGGCGGCGATCGGCCCGAGCCGCCGGTCGCGGCGCTCAGCCCACCGCGACGGGCGAGACCGTCGCCGCCCGCGCATCGAGGAACGCGCTGAGCGCCTCGATCTCGAGCGGCCGCGTGAACAGGAAGCCCTGTCCGGAATCACATCCGGCGCGCTGAAGCAGCTCGAGCTGGTCGCGGTCCTCGATCCCCTCGCCCACCGTCTCGAGGTTGAGCGCCTTGCCGAGATCGATCAGCGTGTGGATCAGGGCGACCGACTCCGGCGAGCCGCCCGTCGCCTGAACGAAGGACCGGTCGATCTTCAGCGTGTCGACGGGGAACTGGCGCAGGTAGGCCAGGGAGCTGTAGCCCGTCCCGAAGTCGTCGATCGCGATCCTGACGCCGAGCTGCTTGAGGGCCGACAGCCGTCGCGCGGTGGCGTCGGGGTCGCGCATCAACGCGGTCTCGGTGATCTCGAGCGTGAGGTGCGACGGGCGCAGGCCCGACGTGGCCAGCGCGGCGCGGACGTCGTCGACGAGCCGGTCGTGGTCGAGCTGGCGCCCCGACACGTTGACCGCGATCGACAGCTCGTGGCCGCGGGCGTGCCAATCGGCGGCCTGCCGGCAGGCCCGTTCGAGCACCCATCGCCCGACGGCGACGATCAGGCCGCCGCGCTCGGCGATCGGGATGAACAGGTCGGGCGCCACGATCCCGCGCTCGGGATGGCGCCAGCGCAGCAGCGCCTCGACGCCGGTCGGGCGCTCGGAGCGCAGGTCGAACGTCGGCTGATAGACGAGGAACAGCTCATCGGCCTCGATCGCCCTGGCGAGATCCATCTCGAGCGTGATCCGGTCATAGGCCGCCGTCTGCATGCCGGACCGGAACTGCACGTAGCAGTTGCGCCCGGCGTCCTTGGCGGCGTGGAGCGCGACGTCGGCGTCGGCGAGCAGCTCCTCGGCGCCGGCGCGCTGGCCGTAGGCGATGCCGATGCTCGCCCCGACCGTCAGCTCGCGGCCGATCTCGCCGGTCAGGTCGTAGGGCTCGCGCAGGACGTCGAGCACCCGTTCGGCGACCAGCTCGGGACCGGCGTCCAGCGGCGATCCCTCCAGCAGGATGATGAACTCGTCGCCGGCCAGCCGCCCGGCGGTGTCGGAATCCCGCACGACCGACAGCAGGCGGGCGGCGACCATCTGCAGGAAGCGATCGCCGGTGGCGTGGCCGAAGCTGTCGTTGATGTGCTTGAAGCCGTCGATGTCGATGTAGAACGCGGCGATCGGCAGCGGCGTCCGGCGGGCCCGGGCGAGCATCTGCTCGGCCCGGTCGAGCGCGAGCACGCGATTGGGCAGGCCGGTGAGCGTGTCGTACAGCGCCCGGTGACGCAGCTCGCCGGCCTTCTCCTCGACCAGCGCCAGCGCCCGCGCCCGGGAGTGCGACAGCGTGAACATGACGAGCGCCAGCAGCAGGCTGAGGCTCGCCCCGATCAGGAAGACCAGCTCGCCCTCGGCGGTCGCCGACATGCCGTCGACGACCGCGGACCCGTGGACGGCGACCGTCCAGCGGCCGTCGACCGCCACCGTCGAGGTCTCGGTGAGGCCGCCGATCGCAGCCCCGGCCGAGGCTCCCGTGGCAACCCGGGCGGCGCGGCCGTCGGGCTCGGTGAAGGAGATGTCGACGGTCAGCCCGCGAGCGCTGCCGATCGCCTGCGCGACGATCGCGTCGAGGTCGAATGAGCTCAGCAGCCAGCCGGAGACCGCCGTCCGCCGTTGGGCGACGGTGGCGACGCGCGCGCCGGGCCGGTAGAAGGCCGTCTCGAAGAACGACGTGTCCAGCCACGGCAGGCGCACCGATTCGACGAGATAGCGACCGGTGTCGGTCAGCTCGCGCAGCATCGCCGGCTCGGCGGCGCCGATCGGGCTGCCGGGCTGACACCAGTCGCCCTGGACGGCCGCCGCCAGCGGCGCGGTGATCGCGGCCGCGGGATGGCCCGCCGACACCAGGCAGTACGTCGAGGCCGGGGCGGGCGCGACCGGCTCGCGCCAGCGCCCCATCAGCCGCGCGAACACCCGGTCGCGGTCGCGGCGGCGCTCGAACCGGGCCAGCCGCCGGGCGGGCACCGGGGTCAGCACGAGGGTTCCGGTGCCGCCGGCCTGCAACTGCGCGGCGGCCAGCCGCCGGTACCACCGGTCAAACGTGCTCGGGCTCATCTGCGGAGACATCGCCAGCACGGTGCGCACGGCTCCCACGAACGCAGCGTCCCCGCGGACGAGCGTGCCCACGGTGGCGGAGACGGTGGCCGCGGTGGCGGCGAACGCCCGTCGCCCCTGAAGCCGCTGCCCCGCTGCCCAGGCCAGCGCGCTGATCGTCGACAGGGCGAGGCCCGCGCCGAGGATGATGACCGCGAGCACGTGCCAGCGCCGGCTCGGCCGCGGCCTCGCGGACGCGCGTCCGGGCGCGGGGGCATCCGTGCGGATCGTCATCGATCGGGAGGTTCGGCGCCGGTGACCGGACCTTGAGGCGGGGGCGTGACTCAGAGCCGGTTGGCTACGGCGCCGCGGCGCCCTGCAGGGCCAGACCGAACGGGCTGCCCTCGCTGTCGCGGCAGATCGCCCATCGTTCGCCCGGATGAATGACCGAGCCGCCGAGCGCGCTCACCTGCCGCAGAGCGGCGCCGAGGTCGGCGACCGCGAAATACGGCAGCGACACGGTGTCACCGGGGCCTCGGCCGCGGGAGTGGACGCCGACGGCGGGCGCGTCGGCGCCGGTCTGCCACCCCTCGCCCTGCTCGGCGCTGCGCGCGTCGAGCTCGGCGCCGAGCAGCCCCGACCAGAAGCGCCGGGCGCGCTCGGGGTCGTCGGCGGGGAACTCGATCAGGGTCGGGCGCGCGGCCACGCCGCAGACCATAGCGGCGACCGGCGGTCGGCTACGTCGTGCGCTGCTCGGGGATCTCGGCCGGGCGCACGAGCGGCTCGTCGGCCGCAGGCGTGCGCGGCTCGTCGGCCGCCGGCGCGAGCGGCTCGTCCGCCACGACGGTCCGCCGGCGCGGGACGAGCGTGTTGACCAGCAGGATCGCCGCCGCGATCCCCCAGCCCAGCTCGGTCCGGCCGTCGGCTGCGGCCAGGCCGAGGACGTTTCCGCTGATCAGCGCGATCACCGCCGCCGCGCCGAGCGCCAGGCCGACGATCAGGCTCATCGCCTTGGCGAGCAGGTGCTGGGCGGCGCCGAACAGCAGCAGGCCGCCGGCGACCGCGGTCAGCATCCCGGTCCAGCCGTTGGCCCCGAAGATCCCGAACAGGACCCGGCCGTTGACCGGCGCGTTGCCGTTGGGGGCGTTGGCGAACGGCGGGAAGCGATGCTGGCGATACAGGAAGTACAGCCCCGCGGCCAGGAGGATCGTTCCGAGGATCAGCGCCGGCCCGCGGGCGAGGCTGATCCCCTTCTCGGTACGTGTGGCGCCGGAGGGCTCGGTGCGCTCGGCGCGGTCGGTGCGATCGATGACAGCCATGTTCCAGGCAGTACCCGTGTATCGGGCCCGCAATCACCGCTCCGCGTCAGGAGGGTTCGGAGCGATGGCTCACGGCGAAGCCCAGCCGCTCGCAGAGCTTCAGACGCGATAGCGCTCGAGCGCCTGCCGGCGCGCCTGCGCGTGATCGACGATCGGCTCCGGGTATTCGCGGCCGATCCGGCACCCCGACCGCTCCTGGATCTCGGCCGGCATCGTCCACGGCTGCGCCAGGTAGTCGTCGGGCACGCGCTCGAGCTCGGGCACGTAGCGACGGACGTAGGCGCCGTCGGGATCGAAGCGCTCCTGCTGGCGTGCGGGGTTGAAGATCCGGCGAAACGCCGGTTGGGGGTCGACCCCGACCGAGGCGATCCACTGCCAGTTGCCGTTGTTGGAGGCCTCGTCGCCGTCGATCAGCAGACGCATGAACCAGCGTTCGCCCCAGCGCCAGTCGATCCCCAGATCCTTGGTGAGGAACGACCCGACGAGCAGCCGGGCGCGATTGTGCATCCAGCCCTCCCGGCGCAGCTGCCGCATGCCGGCGTCGACCGCGGGAAAGCCCGTGCGGCCCGCGCACCAGGCCTCGAAGCGCTGCTCGGCATGGCTCCAGCGGATCGCGCCGCGGTAGCGCGGCTGATGCTCGGAGCGCGCGTTGCGCGGGAAGTGGCCGAGCACGTGGGCGTAGAAGTCGCGCCAGCACAGCTGCCGGCGAAACGCGGCCGCTCCCTCCCCCGGGCTCAGCCGCCGCTCGATCTCCCGCGGCGAGATGCACCCGAAGTGCAGGTACGGCGACAGCCGGGAGACCGAGTCGCCGGCGAGCACGTCGCGGCCGTCGGCGTAGCGCTCGACGGGCCCGGCGAGGAACCCGGCCAGCGCCTCGCGCCCGGCCGGCTCGCCGCCCGGCGCCGGATCGCTGCACTCCTGCGCGAGGCCGAGCGCGGCGAGCGTCGGCAGCCGTCCCGCCGTCAGCGACCCGCCGGGCGCGGGCACCGCACGGGGCGCCGGCAGCACCGCGCGCCGGGGCTGGGCGCACCAGTTGCGGTGAAACGGGGTGAACACCGTGTACGGGTCGCCGGCCGCGGTCCGGATCGGCTCCAGGCCGTCGACGGCGAACAGCCCCGGGTGGGCCCGGCACTCGACGCCGTCCGCCGCCAGCGCCCGGCTCACCTCCCGCTGGCGGCGCCGGGCGAACGGACCGACGTCGGCGCTGAAATGCACCGCGGTCGCGCCCACCGCGCGGGCCAGCTCGCGCAGCTCGACCGCCGGCGCGCCGTGGCGCACGACCAGCCGGCTGCCGCGCTCGCGCAGGCCCGCGTCGAGTTCGCGCAGGCACTCGAGCAGGAACTGGGTGCGCGGCCCGGAAGCGTGGCGTCCGTGCAGCAGTGCGTCATCGAAGCAGAACACCGGGACCACGTGGTCGGCGTCGTGCAGCGCGGCCGCCAGCGCCGGATGGTCGTGCAGCCGCAGGTCGCGGCGCAGCCACACCAGCGCGGTGGAGGTATGCCCTCCGGACTCCCGCGTCATGCCAGCAGCCGCTGCACCGCCGCGTGGCGGTAGGCGAAGATCCGCTCCAGGTCGCGGCGCACGAACGCCCGGTGCCCGAGCTCGCCGACGCGACCGAGCGGCAGCGCGTAGTCGACCTCGTCGCTGACCAGCGTGCCGGCCCCGGAGGGCTCGAAGCGGTGGCGGTGGTGCCAGAGCCCGTAGGGCCCCCGCAGCTGGCGGTCGACGAAGCCGCGCCCCGGATCCCACTCCTCGATCCTGGAGGTCCAGCGCAGCGGGACGCGGTGGACGTGGAGGCGGTAGTCGATCAGCGCTCCGACCCGCATCTCGACCGGCCCGGGGTTGAGCACGCGGAAGCGCAGCCACGGCGGCGTGATCTGCTCGAGGTTGCGCGCCTCGGCGAAGAACGAGAACACCACCTCGAGCGGGTGCTCGAGGTACTGGCGGCGCTCCAGGCGGTGGACGCTCATCATCCTCCCAGCACGTCGCGCAACGCGGGCT
Source organism: Solirubrobacteraceae bacterium (assembly GCA_049509055.1). Classification (GTDB taxonomy): domain Bacteria; phylum Actinomycetota; class Thermoleophilia; order Solirubrobacterales; family Solirubrobacteraceae; genus Palsa-465. Next base: position 3,995 of record JBELAG010000107.1, on the reverse strand, counting down.
CCACCTCCGGGTGGGCAAACGCGTAGCCGAGCTCGCCGAGCCGCGCCGGAACCGCGCGCTGCCCGGTGGTCACCATCTCGGCCATCTCGCCGTACAGGAGCTTGATCGCCAGCGCGGGCACCGGCAGGATCGCCGGGCGCGACAGCGCGTGGCCCAACGCGCGCGAGAGCGCGGCGTTGGTCACCGGGTTGGGAGCGGTGAGGTTGATCGGGCCCGAAGCGTCGTCGTCGTCGATGCAGTGCAGCATCGCGCCGACGACGTCGTCGAGGTGGATCCACGGGACGTACTGGTGACCGCCGGCCACCGGGCCGCCCACGCCGAGGCGAAAGAACGGCAGCATCTTGGCCAGCGCGCCGCCGTCGGGCGACAGCACGACGCCGGTGCGCGTGCGGGCCACCCGCAGGCGCGGCGACGCCGCCGCCGCCTCGTGCTCCCAGGCGACCGTGACCTCGGCCAGGAAGTCGGTCCCGGGATCGGCCCGCTCGTCGACCTCGTCGTCGCCGCGCGGCCCGTAGTAGCCGGTCGCCGACTGCGAGATCAGCGCCCGCGGCCCCTGCCCGTCGCCGAGCGCCTGCAGGCCCGCGACCAGGTGGCGCGTGCCGAGCACACGGGACTCGCGGATCGTGCGCTTGGCGTCGTCGCTCCAGCGCTGGGCCACCGGCGCTCCGAGCAGGTGCACGATCACGTCCGCCGCTGCCAGCGCCTGCGCGGGCGGAGGCTCGCGCGTCGGCTCAGACCAGGCGTGGACGGTCGCCCCGCCGCCGAGCACGCGCTGCCCGCGCTCGGGATCACGTGACAGGGCGACCACCTGGTCGCCGCGCGCCTGCAGGGCGTCGGCCAGCGCCAGACCGATCGTGCCGGTCGCTCCTGTGATCAATACCCGCATCATGCACCTTCCCGGTTGATGGATGCCCGTGCCATCGGCGTGACCGCTGGCGAACTCCGTGTTGGAATAAGCACAACAAGTTGTATCGTTTCCTCATCGCCGACGTCGCAAACGCCCATCTGAGCACCGCCCAGCTGGCTGCGCGCACCGGCCTTCCGGCCGCGACGGTGCGGATGTGGGAGAGCCGGCACGGCTTTCCCACCCCGGCGCGGCTGCCCGGCGGTCACCGCCGTTACCGCGACGCCGACGTCGAGGCGGTGCAGGAGGTGCTGCGGCTGCGCCGTCAGGGCCTGTCGCTGACCGCGGCGATCGCGCTCGCCCGCGGCGGCGCGATGCCCCCGCCGACCTCGGTGTTCGCCGGGCTGCGGCGGCGCCGCCCCGACCTGGCGCCGACGATCCTCGACAAGCGCGTCGTGCTCGCGCTCACCCACGCGCTCGAGGACGAGTATTTCGCCCACGCCGCGCACGGCGTGCTGATCGGCTCCTTCCAGCGCGAGCGTTTCTACCGTGGCGCCGAACGGCGCTGGCGCGAGATCGCCCGCACGTCCGAGATCGCGGTCGCGCTGGCCGACTTCGAGCGGCTGCGCGACCGTCCGGGTACGACGGTGGAGGTGCCGTTCGACGCCCGCCAGCCGCTGGCGCGCGAGTGGACGCTGATCATCAGCGCGCCGGGCGCGCAGGCCTGCCTGGCGGCCTGGGAGCGCCCGAGCCGGGCGGACCTCCCCGACGCGCGACGGCAGTTCGAGGTCGTCTGGTCGTTTGACCCCGCGGTCGTCGCGGCCGCGATCGAGGTCGCCACCGAGATCCTGCGCCGGCTCGCGCCGGCCGTCGCGCGGCGGCTCGAGAGCGCCGCCGCCGGGCACGCGCCGGCCGCGTCGCCCGAGCTGAGGTTCGCCGCCACGCTCGCCCACCGGATGATCGACTACGTGTCCGACGCCGCCCGGTAGGCGAGCAGCGTCGCGACCGTCAGCCCGAAGGCGACGACCAGGACGAGCCCCAGACTCGTCTTGAGCAGGAGCGCGCCGCCGAGCGCGCCGACCAGCATCGCCGCGACCGCCGCCACGCGCCGGGACGTCCCGGCGCCGGTCCCGCCTGCCGGCCGTGAATCGGCCGCCAGGCCGGTGAGGGTCATCGTCAGCACGGTCGTCGTCAGGTCGGGCACCGCGACTTTGCGGGCGGTCGCGTTGCGCACCCCCATCCCCAGCGCGAGCAGTGCGATCACGCCGTCCCCGGCCACCGTCGCCGGGCGCACGTGCACCGCGACCGCGAGCACGGCGGCGCCGGCCACCAGCAGCGCTTCGATCGACAGCGCCGCGGTCAGGTGCGCCCGCCGATTCTGGCCCCGCCCGGTCGCGAGCACGCCCCCGGCCCCCGCGCCGAGCAGGAAGGCCGCGAGCGAGACCAGCGGCGCGATCACCGGGAGGCCGCCGGCGCCCGCCAGCCCGAACCCCAGCAGGACGATGTTGCCGGTCATGTTGGCCGCGAACACGTGCCCGATCCCCAGATAGCTCGCCGCGTCGACGAAGCCGGTGGTGAGCGTCAGCGCCAGCAGCGCCCGCGTCAGCGGGTTGCGGACCGAGGCGACCGGCGGGGGCTGGGCGCAACCGCGCGGGCTGGCGGGCGGCGGTGAAGCGGAGTCGATCGGCATCGGCGACCTCGGCCTTCCGGGAACGTGGATCGGGCGGACAGGTGACGGTGAACATCACCAAACCGCTGCGCGATCGTCCAGTCGGTCGACGTCGCATGCACTCGACGGCCGCGTTCGCATAGGGTGTGCCGTGATGAAGCTCGGAGTCAACGTCGGCTACTGGGGCCTCGGGCTCGGCCCCCGGGACCAGCTCGAGATCGTGCAGGAGGCCGAGCGCCTCGGTTATGACTCGGTGTGGGCCGCCGAGGCGTACGGCTCAGACGCCGCCACCGTGCTCGCCTGGCTCGCCGCCGGCACGAGCACGATCAAACTCGGCTCGGCGATCTTCCAGATGCCGGGCCGCTCGCCGGCGCTGACCGCGATGACCGCCGCGACGATCGACGAGCTCTCCGGCGGGCGGATGGTGCTCGGGATCGGCTCCTCGGGGCCGCAGGTCGCCGAGGGCTGGCACGGTCAGCGCTTCGCCCGCCAGCTGCAGCGGACCCGCGAGTACGTGGCCGTCGTCCGGATGGCGCTCGCCCGCGAGCGCGTGGAGTTCTCCGGCGAGACGCTCGAGCTCCCGCTGCCCGACGGCCCCGGCAAGGCGCTGAAGCTGATGATCTCCCCGGTGCAGGAGCGGATCCCGATCTACCTGGCGGCGATCGGACCGAAGAACACCGCGCTGGCGGGCGAGATCGCCGACGGCTGGATCCCGACGTTCTTCTCGCCCGAGCACGTCGCCGACTTCCGCGCGCTGCTGGCCGAGGGTGCCGGCCGCGCCGGCCGCTCCCTGGACGGCTTCGACATCGCTCCGACCGTGCAGTCCTACGTGTCCGACGACCGGGCGGCGGCCCGCGACCTGATGCGTCCGGTGCTCGCCCTGTACATCGGCGGGATGGGCTCGCGCCGGCAGAACTTCTACAACAACCTGGTCAAGCGCTACGGCTTCGAGGAGGCCGCGGGGACCGTCCAGGATCTCTACCTGGAGGGCAAGCGGGCCGAGGCCGGCGCCGCGCTGCCCGACGAGCTGATCGACCTGGTCTCGCTGTGCGGCCCGCGCGATGTGGTCCGCGAGCGGATCGCCGCCTTCCGCGCCGCCGGCGTCGGCACGCTGATGGTGAGCCCGATGGCGTTTGACCGCGACGAGCGGATCGCCCAGCTGCGCGCGGTGGCCGAACTGGCGGCTTGAGCGCGACGGCCGGCGCGGCGCCGGGCCCCGGCTAGGCGTCGCGTCGTGGCGCTGCGGATCTTCCTCGGGGCGTTCGGCCAGCCGGGCCATGCCTTCCCGATGCTCGCGCTCGGGGCCGAGCTGGCCGCGCGCGGCCACGCCGTCACCATCGAGACCTGGGCGCGCTGGCGCGAGCACGCCGAGGCCGCCGGCATGGCGTTCGTGGCGGCGCCCGAGTACCCCGTGTTCCCGACTCGCGAGCGGCCGCTCGGGCCCTACGAGGCGACGCTGCGAGCGACGATCGACACGCGGCC
>JBELAG010000106.1:0-16460 GCA_049509055.1 Solirubrobacteraceae bacterium | reverse complement strand
CCGCGCCGGCGACGAGAGCTCGGTCGACGGACTCAACGCCGGCGCCGACGACTACCTGGTCAAGCCGTTCAGCCGGCCCGAGCTGGTCGCCCGCGTCAGGGCCAACCTCAACGCGAGCCGCGCCCGCGAGCGGGCGACGCGCGAGGCGGCCCGGCGTGCCGAGCAGCTGGAGCGCCTGGTCGATGTCGGGCTGCGCATCACCGCCCGGCTGGAGCCCGAGGACGTGCTGGCGGCGCTCGCCGGCGAGGCTCGCGCGCTGTTCGGCGCCCGCTCGGCGCATGTCGCCGACGAGCTCGGCAACGAGCACACCTCCGGCCAGCCGCCGTCCGGCGAGGACGAGCAGGTCGTCCCGATCGTGTCCCAGGCGATCTCGGCGACGGTCGCGCTGACGCTGCGGCTGGCGCCGTCGGCCGATTTCGACGGCGAGCAGCGGGCGCTCGGCGCGCAGCTGGCGCTGGTCGGCGCCGGGGCGCTGGAACGGGCGCGGCTGCACGCCGCCGAGCGCGACACCGTGCGTCGGCTGCAGGAGAGCCTGCTGCCCCGGCGGCTGCCGGCCGTCCCCGACCTCCAGCTCGCGGTCCGCTACCTGCCCGCGGCCGACATCGCAGCGGTCGGCGGCGACTGGTACGACGTCGTCGCACTGCCCGACGAACGGCTCGCGCTCGTCGTCGGGGACGTCGTCGGTCACGGTCTGGGCGCCGCCGCCACGATGAGCTCGCTGCGCAACGTCCTGCGCGCGTTCCTGATCGAGGGCGAAGGCGCGGCACAGGCGCTCCTGCGCATGCACCTGCTCGCCGACCGCGCCGGCGCGGGCCTGACCGCGACGATCTGCTGCGTGATCCTTGATCCGCACACCGGCGCGGCCTCCTGGGCGAGCGCCGGACACCCCCCTCCACTACGCGTCACCGCCGCCGGCGCCGCCGCTTACGTCCTCGCCGGCGCCAACCAGCAGCCGGCGCTCGGCGTCGGCGCGCCCGCCGCCGCGCGTGACACGTGCTTCACGCTGTCGCCCGGTGACACGCTGCTGCTCTACACCGACGGCCTGATCGAGCCCCCGGATCGCAGCGACGGCTACCTGGCGCTTCCCGGCCTCGCCGGGCGCCGCGCGCCCGACCTCGACGCCTACTGCGACGAGCTGATCGACCGGCTCGCGCCCAGCGGCTCGCGACGCGATGATGTCGCCCTACTCGCCCTGCGGCGCGACATCGCGGGTTTCGACTGACGACGCCGCCTGACCGCGACGCGGCCGGCGGCGCGCCCGGCATCACGCGTGACGCGTGAGCGCGCGTTGGCGACAATGATCCGGTGCCGGGTCCTCGTGACTACCGCTACACCGTCGAGCGGGACAGCTGGGGGCCGGCGCGGGCCGACGTCGCGCTCGTTCGCCGTCCGGTGCCCCATCGACGCGTCGGGCACGGGATCGCGCGCGACGGCGACGCGCGCGTGCTCTACCGCCGCACATTCACGCCGCGCACCGAGCTTGCCGAGCTCGAGCGCTACGCCGCCCAGCTCGCGATCGTGGCACGGCATGCCAACGAGGGCACGCTCGGATGCTTCCTGCACGTCGAGACCGAGCGGGGCGCGGTGGTCATCACGCTGTACGAGCGCTGGTTCGACGGGCGGCGGCTGCGCTGCGAGGAGCTCGCGTCCCGGAGCTTTGACCCCAGCGACGACGGCGCCCTCGTCGCCAGCGCCGAGTTCGTCGCAGAGCTCGAGGACTGGGCGGAGCGGCGCAACGATGAGCGGGCTCTGGATCAGGCGGAGGCTCGCGCGCACGAGGACGATCGCGCCCGCCGCGCGCTCGAGGACGCCGACGCCGCCGAGCGGCTCGCCCGGATCCTCACGCCGGATTAGCGCGGCGAGGAGGGCGGCCAGCCCACACGCGATCGCCACCACGGCGTGAGTTCGCACCCCGCCGCGAGGTCATCGCTGTCCGGCGTCGTTATACCCGACTGGCGCCCGGCGGTGCGCCGTCCTACACGAGGGACGTGTCGGGGTCCGCTCGGGCGCGTATGCGGCGCTCGTGCAGACGGGCGAGGATCGTCTCGCCGATCCCGCGCAGGAACAGGACGTCGCGCCGGCCGAGATCGGGTCGCTGCTCGTGCGACAGGCAGCACAGGACGTACAGCCGCGCGTCATAGGTGGTCAGCGGAACGCCGAGATAGGCGCCCACGCGCGCCGCGCGGGTGACCGGCAGGTCTCGGACCTGCTCATCGGCGAGGGCGTCGGGCACGACGTTGGCGAGCCGGCCGGTGAGCAGGCGGTGACAGATCGTGTCCTCGATCGGCATCGAGGCGCCCGGTGGCAGGCCGAAGGAGCGGACATCGCCGGCGGCGAAGCGAACGACCTCGCGCCCGTCGCACACCTCGGCGAGCACCGCGACGTCCATCCTGGTCTCGAACTGCGCCAGTTCGAGCGCTGCTGTGATCGGGTCCGTGGCCGACGTCGACGCGGGCGGTTGCCCGCGACCGTGCGGCCCGCGATTCCCGGTGGTGATGCTCAACAGTGTCCTTCTCTCTTCCCTGGTTGGCGCCCGGCCGTTGTATTAAACGGCCGGCACGCGTCATCGCTTACGAACCGCATCGCTGATACGACCCGCGCCTTCGCGGGTTTCGGGCCTCGCGCGTCATCTGTCGGTGCCGCAGACCTCCCTCCGAACGGCACAACAAGATGCTAACAGCGCACCGCCGGTTTGCGAAGGGAACCTGGACCAAAGTCTGTCGCGCGTCAGCCGGCAGACGCCTCCGCCGGTGCGAGCGGCTGCAACAGGCTCATCCGGTTGCCCTCGGTGTCGTGAAAGCTGCCGTACAGTCCGACGCCCGGAATCTCCTGGGGAGAGCCCGCGACGACGCCTCCCGCCCGGGCGACCGCATCCAGCGCGGCGTGCACGTCCTCGACGGCGATCACGACCGACGGGACCTGCGCCGGCCCGTCGGCCGTCTTGATGAAGAAGCCACCGTTGATCGCTCCGGGCGTCGTCGGCCGGCTTCCCGCAGACTCCGTCGTCGTCACGACGGTGTAGCTGCCCATCTCCGGTCCGAGCATCTCGGTCTGCCATCCGAACACCGAGCCGTAGAACGCACACATCCGCTCGCGGTCCTCGGCCGGGAGCTCGAAATGCACGACAGGGTCCATCGCCTCACCTCGCTTCACGCTTGTGGTCGGGCACACGCGCGACCGTGGCGGACGATACCCGGGCGCGCACCAGGTCGCAGCCACGCAACCCGGCGGTGAGCTGTCCGCCGCGCGTGCGGACGCTCGCGCCGAATGATGACGAGCCGCGAACGGCGCCTGCGGCGATCTGCGGAGACCGCGTGCGCCCGTTGCGCGGTGCGCGGTCGGTTTAAGCTCCAGTTTTCGGTGGGCCGTGATCCTGCAATATTGGACTACGCTTGCCCCGACCGCGGCGCACCGCGGTCACGACCTAGCCGGTGACCATGGCATCTCGATCGTCGTTCCGTAGCAGCCCTCACCGTGGCGGACGCCGATCCGGTGCTTTCGTCGTCAGATGCGTGCGGCGTGATGGGTGACCGGCGCGGTCGCGCGGACTGGCTGGTTGGCCACTCGGAGATGGTGGAGCTGATCCGGTTTCACCCGTGGTCGCAGACGGCGCTCGGGCCGATCGAGGATTGGCCGGAGAGCCTGCAGACAACGGTTTCGTTGTGCCTGGCGTCGTCGTTTCCGATCGACGTGATCTGGGGCCCGAGCTATGTGCAGATCTGGAACGAGGGCTACGCCCGGATCTGCGGCGAGAAGCATCCGGCGGCGTTGGGCAGCGACTACCGCGAGTGCTGGGCGTCGGCGTGGCCGGCGATCGGGGGCGCGTTTGACGCCGCGTGCGCCGGGGAGACGGCCTACCTTGAGAACCAGCCGATGTTCCTGGATCGCAACGGCTACCTCGAGGAGACCAGCTTCACCTTCTCGCTGAGCCCGATCCGCGATGACGCGGGTGAGATCGCCGGCCTGTTTCATCCGGTCACCGAGACGACGCCTCGCACGCTGGCAGAGCGGCGCACCCGGGTGTTGCGAGACCTGGCCAGCCGCGGAACGCTCGCCCACACGGTGGCGGACGCCACGGCCCGCGCGCTGGACGCCCTCAAGTCGGCCGGTGCCGACCTGCCGTTCGTCATGCTGTTCCTGGCGGAGGCGGACGGGAGCCTGCGCCTGGCCGGCGACTGCGGCGCGCCCGTCGACACGGCCGGCGTACCGCTCGCCGAGCTGATGACCGGCGACGGCGCCGACTCGCTCCTCGCCGCCGTGATGCGCGACGGCCGGCCGCGGAGCGTCGGCGACCTACGCGCGCGGTTCGGGGCGATCTCCGCCGGCCCGTACCCGGAGCCGATCGCGCGGGCGCTGCTGCATCCGATCGCGCCGCCCGGCGCGGGCAGGCCGATCGCCCTGCTGGCGATGGGTATGAGCAGCCGCCTGCCGGTCGACGAGACCTACCTGGGGTTCTTCGATCTCGTCGCGGCCGGGGTCACGAACATGCTGGCCAACGCGACCGCCCACCAGCAGGAGCGCGAGCGCGCCGAGGCGCTGGCCGAGCTCGACCGCGCCAAGACTGAGTTCTTCTCCAACGTCTCCCACGAGTTCCGCACGCCGTTGACGCTGATGCTCGGGCCGCTGGAGGAAGCGCTGCGCGACGCCGACAACCTCGACCCGAGGCTCGTCGAGCAGCTGACCGCCGCGCATCGCAACAGCCTGCGGTTGCAGCGGCTGGTCAACTCGCTGCTGGACTTCTCGCGGGCCGAATCGGGGCGCGTGGCGGCGAGCTACCGCCCGACCGAGCTGTCCGCGCTGACCGCCGAGATCGTCAGCCAGTTCGAGTCGGTGACGGCCGAAGCGGGCGTGTCGCTGGTGGTCGACTGCGAGCCGCTGCCCGAGCCCGTGTACGTGGACCGGGTCATGTGGGAGAAGATCGTCCTCAACCTCGTCTCCAATGCGTTCAAGCACACCTTCGACGGCGTGATCACTGTCCGGATGCGCCGGCATGAGGGCGACGCCGTGCTATCGGTCAGCGACACCGGCATCGGGATCAGCGCCGACGAGCTCCCGCGCCTGTTCGAGCGCTTCCATCGCGTCAAGGACGCCCGCTCGCGCTCGGTGGAGGGCACCGGCATCGGCCTCGCCCTGGTGCGCGATCTCACTCGGCTACACGGCGGCGCGGTCGCCGTCGAGAGCGAGCCGGGCGTCGGGACCACGTTCACCGTCTCGCTGCCGGCAGGGCACGCGCACCTGCCCGCCGATCAGATCGATGACGATGACCCGCAGCTCGCCGGCGTCTCGACCGCCGGCGCCCACGTCGACGAGGCCCGCGGCTGGCTCGACGACGGCGACGATCTCGCGGGCGAGCCGACGGGCCACCCCGCGACGCGGGCCCGGGTCCTGATCGCCGACGACAACGCCGACATGCGCGCCCATCTGCGACGACTGCTGGCGCCGCGCTTTGCCGTGACCGCGGTCGGCGACGGCCGCGCGGCCCTGCAGGCGGCGCTCGCCGATCCGCCGGACGTCGTTCTCACCGATGTGATGATGCCCCACCTCGACGGCTTCGGATTGCTGCGCGGCCTGCGCGACGACGATCGCACCCGTCTGGTCCCGGTGATCATGCTGTCGGCGCGCGCCGGGGAGCAGGCCGGAATCGAGGGCATCGACGCGGGCGTCGACGACTACCTGGTCAAGCCGTTCTCCGCTCGCGAGCTCATCGCTCGCATCACGCGCTGCGTGGAGCTCGCCCAACTGCGCCGCCAGACCGAGCGCGCCGCCGAGGCCCGCACGGTCCAGACGCTGGAGTCGATGAGCGACGCCTTCTACACGCTCGACCCCGACACCAGATTCACCTACATCAATGCCGAGGGCGAACGCCTGCTCGCTCGCCCCCGCGAACAGCTGCTGGGCAGGAGACTCCTCGACGTCTTCCCCGAAGCCGGCACCCAGCCGCTCTGGCTGGCCGAGCTGCGCGCGCTGCGCGAGCAGGTCACCGTCGTGCTGGAGGAGCGCTTCGAGCCGCTCGACAAATGGCTGTCGGCGCGGCTGTACCCGTCACCCGACGGGCTCGCGGTCTACCTGCAGGACGTCACCGAGCACAAGCAGCTGCAGGAGCAGCTGCTGCAATCCCAGAAGCTCGAAGCGGTCGGCCAGCTGGCCAGCGGCGTCGCGCACGACTTCAACAACGTGCTGACGATCATCGAGGGCTACGGCGCGCTGGCTCAAGCCAAGCTGGAGCTCGACCCGGCGTTCGTCGCCACGGCGCTGACCGAGATCCGCAACGCCTCGGCGAGCGCCGCGGCGCTGACCGCCAAGCTGCTGGCGTTCAGCCGGCGGGAGCCGATGCACCCCACCCTCGCCGAGGTCAACGAGATCGTGTCCCGGGCGCTCGATCTCGTCGCTCCGCTGATCGGCGAGGACATCGTCGTGCACCGTGACCTCGCGCCGGAGCAGATGCCGGTCAGGGTCGACATCACTCAGATCGAACAGGTGATCGTCAATCTCGCGGTCAACGCCCGCGACGCCATGCCGGACGGCGGCGAGCTGAGGGTGACCACGAGGTCGACCGGTCTCGAGAGCCGATCAGGCTCAGAGCGTGCGCAGATCGCGATCACCGACACCGGCGCGGGCATCGACGAACACATCCTCGCGCGCATCTTCGATCCGTTCTTCACCACCAAGCCGGTCGGCAAGGGAACCGGCCTGGGGCTCTCGACCGCACTGGCCACGATCGGCCAGGCCGGCGGGCGGCTCGGCGCCACCAGCACTCCGGGCCGGGGAACGACGTTCACGATCACGCTGCCGATGATCGCCCGGGCCGCCGGCGTGACCGGCGCTGGCCGTGCGCAAGGCGACGACCCGACGCGGATCCTGCTCGTCGAGGACGACCACACCCTTCGCCGGCTGCTCGGGCGCACCCTCCGCTCCGAGGGATACGAGGTGATCGAAGCCGACGACGCCGACAACGCGGCGGACCTGATCGCGAGCGTCTACTTCGATCTCATGGTCACCGACAACGTGCTGCCCGGCGCCGACCGTCGGCCGCCCGCCCTCGCCGCCGCCGCTCACCAGCCCCAGATGCCGATCCTGCACATGTCCGGCGCCCCGCAGCCGCCGGACACGGCGACCGACGGCGAACACGGCACCGGGTTCCTGCTCAAGCCGTTCGGCGCCGACGAGCTCGCCTCCGAGGTCCGCGAGCTCCTGGCCCGAGACCATCGTTCGTCTCGTCAGTCCCGATCGTCCTGAGCCCGGCCGACTCCGGCGTTGACCTCGAGGGACCGGCCCTGGGCGGCGGCGTGGATCGCGGCGATCAGCGCGTCGGTGTCGGGCGGCTTGACGAAGTAGTGCGCGATCCCGACGTGCAGGGCGGCACGGCGGTCCCGCGGGTCAAACAGCCCGGTCAGCATGATCACGCGGTCCTCCATATCGTGGACCTCGATCAGCTCTCGGGCCAGCTCCAGGCCGCCGTCCTCCATCACCCAATCCAGCAACACCACGTCGGGCGCGTCCGCGGAGATGCGGCGAAGCGCCTCCTGACCATCCGCGGCCTCGCTGACCGTCATGCCGGCTTCGGTCAGGATCAGGCGCAGCAGCCTGCGGATGTCGGGATTGTCGTCGGCGATCAGGACGCGAATCCGCCGTCCGCCGCTGCGTCCCGCGGGCGAGTGACTACCGGGGTGTTGTGTCGGCTGACTCATCGTGACGTACCGGGGGCGTCGACGGTCACGGGCGCACCGCGCTCCGACGCACATGATCCGCAATGATCGCGATTAACACAACAACGGTGATCGGCACTTCCCCGCACAGTCGACGGCGTGACTACCGCTCCCGAGATGGGGCGCACGTCCGCGTCGCCCGGTGCGCCCGTCATCATCGACCGTCCCCGTGCGTCGATGGCGTGCCGACGGCGGGCGCGTGGCGCGAGACCGCCGTCCGGCTGGGGCCCCGGCGCTTGGCCTCATACATCGCCAGGTCGGCCGCGATCAGCGCCTCGTCGGTATCCAGGCCGTCGCCGAGCGGCGCGATTCCGATGCTCAGCGATGTCTGCGCCGCTCCCGGCGGCATCGCGATGGCGGACACCGAGGCGCGGAGTCGCCGCGCCATCGCGCCGGCCTGTTCGACCCCGGTGTGCGCGAGCAGGACGACGAACTCGTCGCCGCCCATTCTCGCCACCACGTCGGTGTCACGCACCTGCTCGGAGAGAGTCCGGGCGACCGCGGCCAGGAGCTCGTCGCCCGCCTGATGCCCGAACGTGTCGTTGACGGGCTTGAGGTTGTCCAGATCGCACGCCAGCAGGGTCGCGGGTGTCCCGTAGCGCTGGTTGTCGGCGAGCGCCCGCGCCAGCGCCTGGCTCATGCCGCGGCGGTTGAGCAGGCCGGTGAGCGGATCGCGCTCGGCCCACCCGCGCAGCTCCAGCTCGAGCGCCTTGCGCTCGGTGATGTCCTGCAGCTGGAGCACCAGATGCCCGGCGGGACCGTCGCCGCCGGCGATCACCGCGCCGTGCACGCTCACCCACAGCGGCTCGCTGCCCCGCCCGCGGATGTTGAGCTCGATCGCCGATGAGCACGCGTCGCCGTCGACCAGCCGCTGCAGGTGGGTGCGGGCGATCTCGCGCTGGGAGGGATCGATGAGCTCGAGGGTTTCCCGCCCGGCCAGCGCCGCCGGTGTGACGCCGAGCATCGCCGCCAGCGAGGTGTTGGCCTGCAGCAGTTCGAACGGCGCGCCGGCGCGAGCGAGCGCGACGCCGATCGGCGCGCCGTCGAAGATCGCGCGCAGCCGCTGCTCGCTGCGGCGCAGCTCGGCCTGAGCCTGGCGCTCCGCGGTGACGTCCTGCAGCGTGCCGAGATAGCAACCGGGGTGATCGGGGTCGAGGCGACCGAGCACGTGCACCGTCCGCGTGACACCGTCGCCGGCGATGATCCGGTGATCGATGTCCAACGTGACGCCGTGCTCGATCGCCCGCGCCCGAGAGGACGCGACCAGCTCGCGATCGTCGGGGTGCACGCACCCCATCATCTCCTGCATGCCGACCGGCCCGCGGCGCGCGTCACGGGCGTAGATCTCAAACATCTGCGGTGACCAGCTCATCTCGCCGGTGGCGGGATTCCACGACCAGGATCCCATCCGGGCGACGTGCTGCGCTTCGTGGACGTCGGCCAGCGCACGCTCGCGGACTCGCTCGGCGAGCTTTCGCTCGGTGATGTCAATCGCGATGCCGGTGCGGCCGACGATCGTGCCGTCGACGCGCCACGGGATCACGGTCGCCAGTACCTCGATGATCGTCCCGTCCTTGCGCCGGCGCCGCACTTCGTGCTGATGCGATGGCGCTCGGGCCAGCACTTCGGCCGAGTTGACGCCGGGCTCGTCGGCGAGCGCGGTCAGGCCGGCGAAGTCCCGCCCGATCGCCTCGTCCGCGCTGAACCCGTACAGCTTGGCCGCACCCTCGCTCCAATGGCGCACCCGCCCTTCCAGGTCGACCGAGATGACCGCATCGGCGCCGTGCCGGGCGGCGTCGGCCAGGCGCGCAAGCTCCCGATGGGCGCGCTTGCGGTCACCGATGTCCTGAGCGACCCACAGGACGCCGATGATCTCCCGGCCGCGGCTGAGGATCGGCGAGACCGACACTTCGACGTCCGCCTCGCGTCCGGCGGGCAGGGCGATCACCGTCTCGAGCCGGACGGTGTGGCCTGCGCCAGCCGATCGCACGGGCTCGGCGAAAAGGCTGTCGCCGGGCGGGTCGAGGATCGTGATCGGTTGACCGATCGCCTCCCGGGCGGCGAGCCCGCACAGCGCCTCGGCTCCGATGTTCCAGCTCTCGATCCTGCCGTCGACCGTGAGCCGGACGATCGCGCTCGGGCTGGATCCGACGAGCGTCGCCCACTGCGCCGCCGCCTCCTCGGCGCGCCAGCGCGCGCTGAGGTCGCGGATGACCGCGGTGGCGAACGTCTCGTCCCCCGCTGACCAGACCGTCCGGCTGACCTCGATCGCGAACTCCTGCCCGTCGGCGCGCACGCCGCGCAACTGTGCGAGGCGCCCGACCGACTCAGGATCGCCGCTGGTCATCAGGCGCTCGTGCACGTCGCGGTGCGGACCTCGTTCGCTCGCGGCGAGCAGGACCGCGACCGGGCGACCGATGATCGTCTCCTCCGCGTGGCCGAACATGGCCAGCAGCGCGGGGTTGGCGTCGACGATCGTGCCCGATCGGTCGACGGTCACGATCGCATCCGAGGCCGCCCGCGCGATCGCCCGCATCGCATCGGCGATCTGTCCTGAGTCACGGGCTGGTGAACTTTCCCTCACCGGACGTTGGTCGACGTCCCCGACGTTCGGCTAAAGCCCTCCGGACGCGGATCAGTAGAAAGCCGCGCGACATCTGCACGCCCGTCACTCGCCGCTCTGCGGTAACACGATGCCGACAGAGCGTCCGCTCAGAAGGTGGTGACCGACCCGGAGGCGCTCGTGAGGCCGCTCGACGTGACGCTGAACGTCTCGGGGCCGTACACCCCGGCCCCCTCCGTGTAGGTGAAGCTCTGCGTGCTCTGGTCGGCGCCCTGCGCGATCGGGACCGTTGCCGGCTGCAGCGTCCCGTCGCCCAGGCTCGGGGCGCCGTCGCCGACCGTGACGTTCGCTGACGCCTGCGCGGGATTGCCGTCGGCGTCGATCAGACCGACGTCGAACGTCCAGCTGTTCTCCGAGCCGGTCGACGTCGTGCTGGGCAGGCGGGCCGAGCAGCCCGCCGCCCACGTGTCGCAGCTGACCGAGGCGAGATCGCCGCTCACGTCGACATCGGAGGTGACGAGCACGATCGCGGTGTCGCCGCCCGCGCCGACGTCGATCGCCGGCGACGTGCCGGTGACCCCCGAGACGCTCGGGTCGGTCACGGTCAGCGCCGTCGTCTGCGCGTCGACCAGGGTCACGGCGGCGGTGGCGACGCCCGCCGTGAACGAGACGCCGGCCGGATACGTCGGCGCGCCTCCGTTCGGGGAGCTGCCCGGGCCCGAGAACTGCAGCGTCTTCGCGCCGCTGTACGCGGTATCGGTCTGCCCGCCCGCGGTCGCGGTGATCGTGACGGCAAACGGCGCTCCGGCCGTCTGCGCGGCCGCAGCCGCGACGGTGAAGGTCGGCATGACCGTGAACGTCGAGGTCGCGCTCTGGCCCCCCGTCGTCACCTCCAGGGTGTGTGCCCCCCCGGCGGCGCTCGGCACCGTGAGGGTGACGCCGCTCGGAATCGCGCCGGCCGCCGTCGTCCTCGTCGCGCCCGACAACGGGATCGCGCTGCCGTCCCATGTGACGGCGATCGCCGAACCTGCGGCGAAGCCGGCGCCGGTGATCGTGTCGGTCGTGCCCGCCACGCCACCGGCCGGCGACAGGGTCATCTGTGCGTCGACCGCGAACGCGGCGGCCGAGGCCGCGCTGTCGGTGGACGCGTCGTGAACGACAACGTCCTGAGGGCCGCCGGCGAGGGCCGGGATCGTGAAGTCGATCGTCGAGGCTCCGGCGGAGTCGGTGGTCGCCCCCGAGGTGATCGTCGCCGGCGAGCCGCCGATCGTCACCGTCAGCGCCGAGCCGGGGGCGAAGTGCTGCGCGATGATCGACGCCGTCGATCCGACCGTGCCTGACGCCGGGCTGAGGCCGATCGCCGACGCCTGCACGGTGAAGTCGGCCTCGGTGGCGTCGCCCGATGCGTCCTGCACCACCACCTGATAGCTGCCGGCCTGCTCGCCGGGCACGTCGAAGGTGGCGCCGTGAAGCGTTCCGTCGGCGCCCGCGGCCGTGCTGGGGCCGAGCGTCACGCTCTGGCCGTCGAAGGTGGCGGTGATCGTCTGGCCGGCCGCGAACCCGGCGCCGCTGACCGAGACCGGGCTGCCGACCGGGCCGGTGCCGGGGGTCAGCGTGATCTCCGGCCTGACGGTGAAGGTGGCGGCCGCCGAGACCGCGCCGACGGTGACCTCGACGGCGTGGGCGCCGGCGACGCTGCCGGGCACGGTGAAGGCCACGCCGGCCGGGACGGCACCGGCCGCGTCGGTGGCGCTCGGCCCCGACAAGGCGAGCGCGGCGCCGTCATAGGTGGCGCTGATCACGCCGTTCTCCGGGAAGCCCGAACCGATGATCTGCACCGCTGCGGACACGGTGCCGCCCGTCGGGCCGAGGGCGAGCGATGGGGTTGCGATCGAATAGCCGGCGTCGGCCTCGCTGCCCGCGCCGTCGGTCACGACCACGGTGTGGCTGCCCGACCCCTGGTCGGGCACGGCGAACGCGCCGCTGAAGCCGCCGGACGCGTCGGTGCCGGTGACCGTCAGGCCGACGCGCGCGCCGCCGAACGTGGCGCTGACCGGGCTGTCCGCGGCGAACCCGGTGCCGGTGATCGTGTCCGTCGACCCCGCGACGCCGCCGCTCGAAGCGAGCACGACGTTCGGCGTCGCCGGCCCGAGCGCGACGGTTGGCGTCGCCGGCCCGAGCGCGACCGATGGTTGGCCGACGGCGATCGGCGCGCTCGACGCCGACGCCGTGAACGAGTTGTAGACGGCTGTCACCGTGTACGTGTAGGTTCCGGCCGGCGGATCGGTGTCGGTACAGGTCAGGTCGGTCACCGGTGTCACGGCGCCGCACACCGTCGCCGCATCCGAGCGGGTGACACGGTAACCCTGGACGCTGACGCCGAGGGTTCCCGCCGGGGCCTGCCAGTCGACCGTGACATCGCCGGCCACCTGCTGCGCGGTGACACTCGCGGGCGGGTTCAGCGACCCGACGATCGCGCTGGCGGTCCCGGTGCCCCGCGCGCTGAAGTACCCGGCGGCGACCCCGCACAACACGAGCCCGCCCAGCATGATGGTAAGAAACGAGGCGAGCGCGAGGCGGTGGGCGAGTGGCCGGATCATGAGGTCGCAGGGGTGACGGCTACAACGGGCGGAGGGCTGGACGGCCGCGGCCGGGCCAGCCCTCCTGAAACGTCTGCTCGTCAGCTTGCGCTCACCGTGATATCGGGCGCCACGCCCTGGCAAACGTCTTGACTGGACGCCACATCGGCCATCGTGACGGTGACCGAGCCCGTGAGCGAGCCGGCGGGTTGAATCTCGCCGTACGTGGGCGGGTTGTCGGTCGCGGTGAACCACGCAGCCTCACAGCCCACAACCGGCGTGCTGTCAGGGCCGGTCACGATGTTGCCGCTGCCGTCGTTCGCGATGCCGACCAACGTGCTCCCCAGCTTCTCAACGCCCGTTCCGGGGTTGGTGATCGTGTACGCCACGCTGGCCGAGCCGAAGCCCGGATACATTAAGCCGGTCGAGGCACCAAACGTCACCGCGAACGGTGTCGTTGCTCCGACCGTGGCCGCGCCCCCGGTGCCGGATCCAGAGGCCGAGAAATACGCGTATGCGCCGCCGGCCATCGCCAGCGTTGCGAGAAGCGCGAGCGCTGCGATGCCGCGCCGCTTGGTGAACCGGAACATGGTACCCCTCCTTGGTAGCCGAGCCATCTCACCAACCGGCGAGACCTCTGGCTTTGCGTCGCCGGCTCGCGCCAGGTTTGCCTTTAGCGTTTTGGTATTACTCACCCCGACGATCGACATCCGCGAACGTCGCTGATCAGTGACTTGAGGAGGGCGACCTGCTCGTTTACACCGAGTCGTGTAACCATCGTCTCGGTGGTGTCCGATGTTTGCGTGGGCGGAGCCGAGGCGCCCGCCGCGCCGCCAAGCAGGCGTGGTCGTTTTTCGGGGTTATAGGCCGAAAAGCGACCGAGGCGCTCGGACCCCCTCAGACCGCCCCGGCCGCCCGGGCGCGCAAACGACCGGCCCGACGACGAGCCGGCTCAGCCGGCGTCCACGACGACGTCGGGGGTGGCGCCCTCGCAGGCGTCCTGGTTGGCGTCGACGTTGCGCATCGTGACGTCGACAACACCGCGCACCGAAGCGTGGCCGTGGATCGTGGCGTCGTCCTGCGCGGGCCGGTCGGAGGCGACGAACCATTGCGCCTCACAGCCCGACACCGGGGCTCCGTGCTCGGTGATGTCGCCGTCGGCGGAGGCGACGCGCGCCGTCGTGCGCGCCAGGCGCTGCGCGCTGCCACCCGGGTTGGAGATCGTGTAGGGCAGCTGCGAGCGCCCGGCGCCCGGGCGCATCACTCCGCCGGCGTGACCGAAGGTGACGGTGAGCTGCGAATCGGGGGCTGAGGCTGCGGGCGGGGCATTGCTCGTGGCGAGGGCTGCGGCGGCCGCCGGGACGAGGCCGGCGACCGCCCCGTAGGCGAGCGGCATGCTGATCAGCGCCGCCAGGAACCACTTGCGCAGGAGCCGCGCCTCGGTCTTGCTGCAGCCGGTGATCGAGATCAGACGGCGTTCGATCTCGTGCGGCTCGGTCCCCAGCAACGTGGCGAGGGTCGCGACGTCGCTACGGCGCAGGTTCAGCTTGTCCGTGTGGCCGGCCTTGCGCCACGTGCGGACCGCGCCGATGTAGCCGCGCAGGACCTCATCGCTGGTCGCATCCGCGTTGGCCACGACGAGCGGGCGCCGCGGGGGGACGAACGCCCCGAGTGGCACCTCGTAGAACCTGAGCATGGCGGCGAGGACGCCGACCGTCGCCGGCGCGCGCCCGGCCTCGATGTCGTCGACGGCGGCGGCCGGGATACCGGCGGCGCGCGCCGCGGCCGGCACCCCGAGGCCGGCCTGCTCCCGCCGCGCGCGCAGCAGGAACCCCAGCCGCGCCGGCGGCAGGAGAGCGATCGCCGCGGACGCCTCGGCCTCGACCGCTCCCGGTGCGCTTCGATCCATCGCGACTCCTTCGCCTTCAATCGGGCCCGAGCCGGGCTCAGCCCTGCAGGGTGAACTCGGCCACGAGCTTGTTGAGCGCCTCGGCGTTGCCCGAGAGCTCGGCGGCGCTGGCGGCGATCTGCTGAGCCGACGCCGAGGTCTCCTGCGTGGACGCCGACACCTCCTCGGTCGAGGCCGAGGATTGCTCGGCGACCGCGGCCGCCTCGCCGATGTGCTCCTGCATCCGCGTCGCGCCGGCCGCAACCTGCGCCGACACCGCCGCGATCTGCTCCACCCGGGCGGTCATGTCGTCGACGGCGTCGCCGATCCGCTCAAACGCCTCCCGCGTCTTGTCCACGACCGACGCTCCCTCCTCGGTGCGCCGGGCGCCGTCCTCGACGACGCCGACCGCCTTGCCGGTCTCGCCCTGGATGCCCGCGATCAGGGTCGAGATCTCCTGCGCGGCGTGCTGACTCTCCTCGGCCAGCTTGCGGACCTCCTCCGCCACGACCGCGAAACCGCGACCCTGCTCGCCGGCGCGGGCGGCCTCGATCGCCGCGTTGAGCGCCAGCAGGTTGGTCTGTTCGGCGATCCCGGTGATCGTCTGCACGATCGCGCCGATCTGCTCGGACTTCGAGGCCAGCTCGCCGATCGCGACGCTGACCGCCTCGGAGGACTCGCGCACCGACATCATCGCGGCGTTGGCCTGCTGCGCGGCGGCGACGCCGTCCTGGGCGATCTGACGGGCGTCGGCGGCCACCGCCGCGGTCTCCAGCGCGCTGTCGGCCGACTCCTGAACCGCCCGGGCGACCTCCTCGGCCGCCAGCCGGGCATCCTCGATCATCCGCACCTGACGCTCCGCGCCCGCGGCGACGTCGGAGACGGCATGGGCGATCTCGCCGGTCGCGCGCCCGGCCTCCTCGGAGGTCGACACCATCTGATGCGATGAGCTGCCGACGGTTCCGGCGGTCACGGCGACCTGGCCGATCGTCTCGGTGAGGCGTCCCGCAGTGGCGTTGTAGGCCTCGATCGAAGCCACGATGCGGTCGCGAACGCTGTTGACGGCGCCGGCCACCTGGCCGATCTCATCGGCGCCCGGGTGGTCGATCAACGGGGTGACGGGCGCGTAGCGCCGGGTCAGGTCGCCGCGGGAGAAGGCCTCCATGCCCTCCTTGATGTCGTTCATGCAGTGGTCGCGCAGCGACGCGAGCGTGGCCAGGACGGAGTCGACGCGCCGCTTGATCGAACCCGACAGGGCGAAGGCGATGACGGCGCCGATCACGACGGTCACGACCAGCAGGACGATGCCGAGCAGCCGGGCAAAGCTGTAGGTGGAGGCGTTGCCGGCCGCCTGGGACGCGGCGACCGCATCGTTGACCTGGGTCCACCGCACGATCGTCGCGCGCAATTGGGTGAAGCGTGAGCCGGTGCCGGCGATCAGCGCGTTCTGCTTGGCCTGGCCGGCGACGCTCTCGTTCTGGGCCAGCGCCTTGGCGCCGCTGGTGACCTGCTCGTAGGCGTCCCACTCGCTGCGGGCGGTGCGCCACAACGGCCCGTCCTGGGTTCCGGGCGTGACCATCATCCCGTACGTCGCCAGCAGCTTGTCGGCGGCCGTCGCGTCGTTGGCATAGGCGGCGAAATCGGCGGCGACCCTGGCCGGATCGGTGTCGAGCATCGCCTGGGCCTGGTCGATGCGCGCGACGGCGACGTCGGTGCCGATCTGG
>JBELAG010000105.1:0-16650 GCA_049509055.1 Solirubrobacteraceae bacterium | reverse complement strand
CGCTACCGCCAGATCGACGACGCCACCGACGTCCTCTCCTTCGGCGTCGACGAGGACGGCGTCAGCGCCGGCCCGCGGGAGCTCGGCGACATCATCATCTGCCCGCCCCGGACCGAGGATCTCCGCGAGGCCGTCGTCCACGGTGCGCTGCATCTCAGCGGCATGGACCACGAGTCCGACGACGGCGAGATGCTGGCGCTGCAGGCGGAGCTGATGCGGTGGGTCCGCTGAGCCCGGATCCGCCCGCCGCCGCCACGCGCTCGGGCTTCGTCGCGCTCGCCGGCCGGCCCAACGTCGGCAAGTCGACGCTGGCCAACGCGATCATCGGCACCAAGGTGGCGATCGTCTCCGACAAGCCGCAGACGACCCGTCGCGCGATCCGCGGGGTCGCCACCGGCCCCGACTGGCAGCTGATCCTGATCGACCTGCCGGGCGTGCAGCGCCCGCGTGACGCGCTCACCGAGCGGATGCAGCACCGTGTCGAGCGCGAGCTCGCCGACGCCGACGGCTGCCTGCTGGTCGTCAACGCCGAGCAGGGCATCGGTCCCGGCGACCGCTTCATCGCCGAGCTGCTGCGCCACGGCGCCCGGGCGCGCGGGATCCCGGTGACGATCGCGGCCAACAAGATCGACCGCGCCGACCAGTCCCGCACCGCCGCCACCCTGCACGCCGCCGAGCAGCTCGACGTCGCCGAGGAGATCTTCCCGGTCAGCGCCCGCACCGGCGACGGCGTGCCGGAGCTGATGGCGCACCTGATCGCCGGGCTGCCCGCCGGCCCCCTCTACTTCTCCGCCGGCCAGCACTCCGACCAGTCGCCGTCGGTCATCCTCGCCGAGCTCGTCCGCGAGCAGGTGCTCTCCCGCACCCGCGAGGAGGTCCCCCACGCGATCGAGGTCGAGGTGGAGGAGATCGTGCATCCCCGCGCCGACCTCGTCCGCATCCAGGCCGTCCTGCTGACCGATACCGAGTCCCAGAAGGGCATCCTGATCGGCGCCGGCGGCCGCATGATCAAGTCGATCGGCGTCGCCGCGCGCCGCGCGATCGAGCGCGAGCTCGGCACCCACGTGCACCTGGAGCTGTCGGTCTCGGTCCGTCGCCACTGGCGCGGCGACGAGCGCCTCCTGGACCGTCTCGGCATCGAGTAGCCGCGCTCGGGCGCGGAGAGGCGTTTCGACCCGCGATCCGGGACATGTTCCATCAATGAAGGACGTGCCGCACGCGCCGCCTAGAATCTCGCGCGTGGACGAGCCCGAGGTCGCATTCGACGAACGTGGGCTCGTGCCGTGCGTCGTGCAGGACTGGGGCAGCGGCGAGGTGCTGACGCTGGCCTACATGAACGCCGAGTCGCTGCGGCTCACGCGGGAGACGGGGGAGATGCACTTCTGGAGCCGGTCGCGCCGGGAGCTGTGGCACAAGGGGGCGACGTCGGGCCACACCCAGGCGGTGCGGGCGATCCGCTATGACTGCGACGCCGACGCGCTGCTGGCGCTCGTGGAGCCCGCCGGCCCGGCCTGCCACACGGGGCAGCGGACGTGCTTTCACCGCGGCGCGCTCGCGCCCCAGGCGCCCCACGAGGTGCTGCCCGCGCTCGAGCGCACGATCGCGCAGCGGGCGCGCGACCGGCCGGCCGGCTCCTACACGACGACGCTGCTCGACGACCCGACGCTGGCCGGCGCCAAGGTGCAGGAGGAGGCCGAGGAGGTCGTGCGCGCGGTGCGCGAGGAGTCCGACGAGCGGGTCGCCGAGGAGGCCGCCGACGTGCTCTACCACCTGTCGGTGCTGCTGCGCGGCCGCGACCTGACGCTGCGCGACGCCGAACGGGTGCTGGATGGCCGTCGCGAGCGCTGAGGCCCGCGCCGCCGGCGGCCCCGTCCCGTCGCTGGCGGCGGCGCGCGAGCTGGCGCGCGAGCACAACCTGATCCCGCTGCGCGAGACGTTCATCGACGACTGCCAGACGCCGGTGTCGGCGTTCCTGAAGCTGCGCGAGAGCGAGCCTTCGTTCCTGCTGGAGTCGGCCGATCAGGGGCGCGTCGGGCGCTACTCGTTCATCGGCTACCGCCCGCGCCGGGTGCTGCGCTGGTCGCTCGGCGACCCCGGCGACCCCTACCGGCTGGCCGCGCAGGAGCTGCACCGCTTCCGCGCCGCGCCGGTGCCCGACCTGCCGTTCGCCGGCGGCGCCGTCGGCGTGTTCGCCTACGACCTCGTGCGCTCGGTCGAGCCGCTCGGGCCGCCCAACCCCGACCCGATCGGGATCCCCGACCTGGCGCTGATGCTGACCGACGCGCTCGTCGTCTTTGACCACCTCAAGCACACGGTCACGGTGATCGCCAACGTGTATGCCGACGACGACCTCGAGGCCTCCTACAAGCAGGCCGTCGATCTGATCGCCGAGGTCCGCTGGCGCCTGGGGGGACCGGTGCCGCGCCCGCCCCAGCGCCCCGCGCTGGATCGCGTCGCGCCGGTGTTTGAGTCCAACATGCCGCGCGAGCGCTTCGAGGCGATGGTCGCGCGGATCATCGAGTACATCTACGCCGGCGACGCCTTCCAGGTCGTTCCCTCCCAGCGCTGGTCGGCGCCGGTGCCGGTGCAGGCGTTCTCGATCTACCGCGGCCTGCGGGCGGTCAACCCGAGCCCGTACATGTACTTCCTGGAC
This sequence comes from Solirubrobacteraceae bacterium, assembly GCA_049509055.1. Lineage (GTDB taxonomy): Bacteria > Actinomycetota > Thermoleophilia > Solirubrobacterales > Solirubrobacteraceae > Palsa-465. Next base: position 13,997 of record JBELAG010000105.1, on the reverse strand, counting down.
TTCGGGGACTTCGAGATCGCCGGCGCCAGCCCCGAGCCGCTGATCACCGTCGGCGGCCGGCGCGTCTCGACGCGCCCGATCGCCGGCACCCGCCCGCGCGGGGCCACCGCCGAGGAGGACGCGCAGATGGCGGCCGACCTGCTCGCCGACGAGAAGGAGCGCGCCGAGCACGTGATGCTCGTCGACCTCGGGCGCAACGATCTGGGCCGGGTGTGCGAGTACGGCAGCGTCGAGGTCGAGAGCTTCATGGCGGTCGAGAACTACAGCCACGTCATGCACATCGTCTCCAGCGTCGTCGGGACGCTGCGCCCCGGCGTCGGCGCGCTCGACGCGCTGCGCTCGGTGCTGCCGGCCGGCACCCTGTCGGGCGCTCCCAAGGTGCGCGCGATGCAGATCATCGACGAGCTGGAGCCGGTCAAGCGGGGCGGCTACGGCGGGGCGATCGGCTGGGCGAGCTACACCGGCGAGCTCGACACCTGCATCCACATCCGCACGGTCGTCGTCAAGGACGGCGTCGCCCACGTGCAGGCCGGCGGCGGCACGGTCGCCGACGCCAAGCCCGACTACGAGTTCCGCGAGTCCGAGGCCAAGGCGCGGGCGGTCCTGCAGGCGATCGAGCTGGCGGTCACCCAGACCGAGTGGGCCTGACGGCCAGAGCGGTACCGTTCGCGCCAATGCGCGTGCTCGTCGTCGACAACTACGACAGCTTCACCTACAACCTGGTGCAGTACGTCGGCGAGCTCGGCGGCGAGATCGAGGTCGTGCGCAACGACCACGCGACGGTCGAGGATCTGCTGATCCGCGGCTATGACCGCGTGATCGTCTCGCCCGGCCCGTGCACCCCCGACGAGGCCGGGATCTCGCTGGAGGCGGTCAGGCGATTCCCGCAGGCGCGGATCCCGACGCTCGGCGTCTGCCTCGGCCACCAGGCGCTCGTGCAGGCCTGGGGCGGGCGGGTGATCACCCATCACCCGGTGCACGGCAAGACGACGCGGATCCAGCACGACGGGCGCACGATCTTCCGCGGCCTCGACGATCCGCTGCAGGTCGGGCGCTACCACTCGCTGATCGCCGATCCGCAGCTGCCCGACGCGCTCGAGGCCAGCGCGTGGGCCGACGGGGTCGTGATGGCGGTCCGCCACCGCGAGCTGCCCGCCGAGGGCGTCCAGTTCCATCCCGAGTCGGTGCTCACCGACCAGGGGCGCGAGCTGCTCGCCAACTTCCTGGCGACACCGTCGTGAGCGCCGGGCCCGAGCTGCTGACGCGCTCGATCGACGCCCTCGCCAGCGGGTCAGACCTCACCGCCGAGCAGGCTGCCGACGTGCTGTCGGAGATCATGCGCGGCAACGCCACCGAGGTCCAGATCGCCGCCTTCCTGATCGCGCTGCGGACCAAGGGCGAGACCGTCGCCGAGCTGGCGGGGCTGGCGCGGACGATGCGGCGCTTCGCCGTCCACGTCCACGTCCGCCGCGCCGACCTGCTCGACACCGCCGGCACCGGCGGCGGGCGGCGGACGTTCAACGTCTCGACGACGGCGGCGCTGATCGCGGCCGGGGCGGGCTGCACGGTGGCCAAGCACGGCAACCGCTCGGCCACCGGCCTGTCGGGCTCGGCCGACGTGCTCGAGGCGCTCGGCGCGCGGATCGACCTGCCGCCGGCCGCCGTGGCGCGCTGCATCGAGGAGGTCGGCTTCGGCTTCATGTTCGCCCCCGCCCACCACCAGGCGACGCGCTACGTCGTCGGCGTCCGGGGCAAGCTGGCGGTCCGCACGATCTTCAACTTCCTCGGACCGCTGACCAACCCGGCGGGGGCGACGCGGCAGCTGATCGGCGTCTCGGATCCCGGCTACCTGGAGAAGATGGCCGGGGCGCTCGCGCTGCTGGGGACCGAGCACGCGCTGCTGGTCTCCAGCTCCGACGGGCTCGACGAGCTGAGCATCTCGGCGCCGACCCACGTCGTCGAGGTGACCCCGGCCGGAATCAGCGCCTACGACGTCGACCCCGAGGAGGTGTCGCTCCCGCGCGCGCCCGCCGACAGCGTCCCCGGCGGCGACCCGGCGCAGAACGCCGACACGACGCGCGCGATCCTCGCCGGCGAGCCCGGTCCGGCCCGGGACCTGGCGGTGCTCAACGCCGGGGCGGCGATCTACGCCGGCTCCGCCGTGCCGACGCTCGCCGAGGGGGTCGGCGCGGCTCAGGGAGCGATCGACTCCGGCGCGGCGTCGCGCGCGCTGGAGCGCTTCGTCGCCGCCACCCGGCGGCTGGCGCCCGCCGCGCAGGCCGCGCGATGAACGAGCTGGAGCGGATCGTGGCCCGCACCCGCGGCGAGCTGGAGCGCCGCCGCGCGGCGGTCCCCGAGGCCGAGCTGACCGCCGCCGGGCCGTTCGCGCGGGGATCGCCGCCGCGGCCGTTCGCCGAGGCGCTGCGGCGTCCCGGGCTGTCGGTGATCGCCGAGCACAAGCGACGCTCCCCGTCGGCGGGCGTGATCCGCGAGGGGCTCGAGCTCGAGGACGTCGTCGGGGCCTACGAGCGGGCCGGCGCCCGGGCGCTGTCGGTGCTCACCGAGGAGGTCGGCTTCGGCGGCACCCTGCAGGACCTGGCGCGCGCGCGGGCGGCGTCGATCCTGCCGATCCTGCGCAAGGACTTCGTCGTCGACCCCTACCAGGTGGTCGAGTCCTACGCCCGGGGCGCCGACGCGATCCTGCTGATCGTCGCCGCGCTGGAGCGCGATCAGCTCGCCTCGCTGTACGCGCAGGCCCGGTCGCTGGGGCTCGGGGTCCTCGTCGAGGTCCACGACGCGGCCGAGCTGGAGGTGGCCGCCGCGCTCGGGGCGGAGGTGATCGGGATCAACAACCGCGACCTCACGACGCTCGTGGTCGACACCGCGCGGACGTTCGAGCTGCTCCCCGCGATGCCGGCCGGCACGGTCACCGTGTCGGAGTCGGGTTGGCGCACGCGCGACGAGCTGCAGCGCCTCGCGCGGGCGGGAGTCGACGCCGTGCTGATCGGCGAGGCGCTGATGCGCGCCGGCGACATCGAGGCCGCCTGCCGGGCGCTGACCGGCGCCGGCTGCGCCGATTCGTAGGATGTGGGTGTGGAGCCGTTCGTCCCCAAGATCAAGTTCTGCGGTCTCACCGACCCCGATGACGCCGACGCCGCAGCTGCGGCGGGCGCCTGGGCGCTCGGCGTGATCCTGTGGCCGGGCTCGCCGCGGGCCTGCCGCCTGGAGGTCGCGGCGCGGATCGCCGCCACCCACCGGCGCCGGGTGGAGATCGTCGGGGTGTTCGTCAACCCGACGCTCGACGAGGTCGCCCGCGCCGCCGACATGGGCGGGCTGACGATGGTCCAGCTCCACGGCGAGGAGGGACCGGTGTTCTGCGGCGAGGTCCGCCGCCGGACCGGCTGTCGTGTGATCAAGGCCGCGCGCGTCCACAGCGGCGCCGACATCCAGGCGCTGTCGGCCTTCCACACCGACTTTCACCTGTTCGACAGCTACGTGCCCGGCGTCCGCGGCGGCACCGGGGAGACGTTCGAATGGGAGCTGGCGGCCGGCCACCGGCACGCCGTGCCGATGATCCTCGCGGGTGGCCTGACCGCGGCCAACGTCGGCGAGGCGATCGCCACCGTGCGCCCGTATGCCGTCGACGTCGCCGGCGGCGTCGAGTCAGCGCCCGGCCGCAAGGATCACGACGCGCTGACGGCGTTCGCCGCCGCGGTCGCCGGCGCGGTGGCCGCTCCGGCGGGCGCCGCGGTGAGCCCGGCATGAGCGCGGTCGAGCACCGCTTCGGCCCCTACGGGGGCCAGTACGTGCCCGAGACGCTGATGCCGGCGCTCGCCGAGCTCGAGCAGGCGTGGGTCTCCGCGCGCGAGGATCCCGCCTTCCAGGACGAGCTGCAGTCGCTGCTGCGCGACTACGTCGGGCGGCCCTCACCGCTGTACCGGGCCCGACGGCTGAGCGCCGAGGCCGGACACCCGATCTACCTCAAGCGCGAGGACCTCAACCACACCGGCGCCCACAAGATCAACAACGCCCTCGGCCAGGCGCTGCTCGCCCGGCGAATGGGCAAGCGGCGGATCATCGCCGAGACCGGCGCCGGCCAGCACGGCGTCGCGTCGGCCACCGCCTGCGCGCTGCTCGACCTCGAGTGCATCGTCTACATGGGCACCGAGGACATGCGCCGCCAGCAGCCCAACGTCGAGCGGATGGGGCTGCTCGGCGCCCGCGTGGAGCCCGTCGAGGTCGGCGCGCGCACGCTCAAGGAGGCCGTCTCGGCGGCGATCCGCGACTGGGTGGCCAACGTGGAGAGCACCCACTACATCATCGGCTCCTGCGTCGGCCCCGCCCCCTATCCCGTGCTGGTGCGCGACCTGCAACGGGTGATCGGCGACGAGGCGCGGGCGCAGGTGCTGCAGCAGGCCGGCCGGCTGCCCGAGCGGGTGATCGCCTGCGTCGGCGGCGGCTCGAACTCGATCGGGATGTTCGTCCCGTTCGTCGACGACCCCGAGGTGGCGCTGATCGGCGTCGAGGCGGCGGGGGAGGGGATCGAGACCGGCCGCCACGGCGCGCCGCTGACGGTGGCCGGGCTGCCCGGCGTCCTGCACGGCGCCTTCTCGGCGATCATGCAGGACGAGGACGGTCAGATCCTGGAGGCCCATTCGATCTCGGCCGGGCTCGACTACCCCGGCACCGGGCCCGAGCACGCCTGGCTGCGCGACCGCGGCCGGGCGCGGTATGAGGCGATCACCGACGCCCAGGCGCTGGCGGCATTCGAGCGCACCGCGCGGCTGGAGGGGATCATCCCCGCGCTGGAGAGCGCCCATGCGGTCGCCTGGGTGCTCGCCCATCCCGGCTCCGAGCTCGACGTCGTCTGCCTGTCGGGCCGCGGCGACAAGGATCTGGTCGAGGCGATGACCGCGCTGCGCCGGCGCTGATGGCGCAGGCCACCGGGACCGAGCTGATCGCCGAGGCGTTCGATCGCGCGCGGGCCAACGGCCGGCGGGCGGCGCTGATGCCCTACATGATGGGCGGCTACCCCGACCTCGAGACCTCGCTGGCGATCGGCCTGGCCTACGCCGACGCCGGCGCCGACCTGATCGAGCTCGGGGTGCCGTTCTCCGACCCGCTCGCCGACGGCCCGGTCATCCATGCCGCCGCGACCGTGGCGCTGGGCGCCGGGGCGACCGTGCCGGCGGTGCTGGGGCTGGCCGGCGCGATCGCCCGCCGCGTTCCGGTGATCGTCATGTGCTACGCCAACCCGATCCTGATGCGCGGCCTGCAGCGGTTCGCCGACCTGCTGGTCGCCGCCGGCGTCAGCGGCCTGATCGTGCCCGACCTGCCGCTCGAGGAGGCCGCCGGGGCCCGCGAGGCGTGCGCGGCGCGCGGGCTGGCGTTCGTGCCGCTCGTCGCGCCGACGACGCCCGACGAGCGCCTGGCCAGGATCGGCGCGACCGCCTCCGGGTTCCTCTACGCGGTCGCGCTCACCGGGACCACCGGCGAGCGCGCGTCGATCGACGGTGCGATGGCCGGCATCGTGCGCCGCGCCGCGGCCCGCACCGACGTGCCGGTGGCGGTCGGATTCGGCATCTCCACCCCTGAGCAGGCGGCGGCCGCGGCCGCCGCGGGAGCGGCCGGAGTGATCGTCGGCACCCGTCTGGTGCGGGCCGCAGGGGAGGCCGACGACCCCGCCGCGGCGGTCGGCGAGCTCGTCCGCGGCCTCTCGACGGCGCTGTCCGGACCCGCGCTCGGTTAGCATCTGCGGTCGACATGGGTCTTGTCCTCACCGCCGGCGCCGGTCTCTGCCTCTGGATCGTGATCTGGGCGCTCAACGTCAGCGGCCTCGATGCGTTCCTGGTGACGATCGTGATGGTGCTGATCGCGATCGGCGTGCGCAACGTGCTCCCGTACCTGCCCGGCCGGCGGGACTAGTCCCCCGGGTCGATGCGCGGCGCCGCGCTCGTACGAGCACGTGCGGTTCTGATCGCTGCCGGCGCCGCGGCGCTGCTGGCCGGCTGCTCGACGGCCGCCACCACCGCGGTGACCGTCACCGGCACGAAGCTCACGGTCTACCTGAGCCGGCCGCCGGCCGGCGCCGGCCAGTCGGCGGCCGACGTCTTCGACGCCGAGCAGCTCGCCTTCCGGCAGGCGGGATCGACGGTCGGCAGGTTCTCCCTCAGCGTCCGGACGGCCGCCGGCGCCGAGCTCACCGCCAACGCCCGCTCGGCGGTGTCGACCAAGACGACGGTCGCCTACCTGGGCGAGATCGAGCCCGGGACCTCGCAGCTGACGGTGCCGATCACCAATGAGCTCGGCATCCTCGAGGTCAGCCCGACCGACACCGCGGACTACCTGACGCACGCCGTCGCCGCCGTCGGCAACTCGCCCGGCACCTTCTATCCCGACAGCTCCACCTACCACCAGACGTTCGCGCGGGTCGTGCCGACCAGCGCCCAGGAGGCGACCGCGCTCGTCTCGGCGATGCGCGCCCACGGGGTCGGCAAGCTGTTCGTGGCGCCCGGCGACGGCTCGCAGTACGGCGACACGCTCGCGCTCGAGGTCCGCGCGGCCGCCGGCTCGGCCGGCCTGTCGGTCGCCTCGACCGCGTCCGGGGCCGATGGCATCTTCTACGGCGGCCAGCCGGGCGCCACGGCGACCCGGGAGCTCGACGCGCTCGCCGCCGCCGACGCCGGCGCCAAGCTGTTCGCGCCGTCGGCGCTGTATGACGACACCTTCGTGGCCGGGCTCAGTCCGGCTGCCCAGGCCGGCCTGTACGTCAGCTCACCCGGGTTCATGCCCTCCGCGCTGAGCTCCGCGGCGCGGCAATTCGAGGCGTCGTTCGCTTCCGCCTACGGCCACGACCCGGTCCCTGAGGCGATCTTCGGGGCCGAGACGGTGGAGGCGCTGGTGGCCGTCATCCAGCAGGCCGGCGTCAACGCCGGTCAGCGCGCGCTGATCGTCGCGGATTTCCGCAGCCTCAAGAACCGCGCGTCGCCGCTGATCGGGACCTACTCGATCGCCGGCGGGGACACGAGCATCGCGCCGTTCATCATCGCCCGGGTCAAGAACGGCGCGCTGGTTCCGGCCGGCTCCGCCTGACCGGCCGCGTTTCAGTCCCGCTCGGTCGTGCTCAATGCGCGCGGCGGGCGGCGAAGCTGACCTCGGCGCCCGTCTGCGCCACCCCGCTGCGCCGCGCCTCGTCGGCGACCGCCGTCGCCACCGCCGTCGCGACGTCGCGGTTGAACACCGACGGGATGATGTAGTCGTCGCGCAACTCGTCGCCGGGGATGATGTCGGCGATCGCGCGGGCGGCCGCCGTCTTCATCGACTCCGTGATCCGGGCCGCGCGCACGTCGAGCGCGCCGCGGAACAGGCCGGGGAAGCAGAGCACGTTGTTGATCTGATTGGGGTAGTCCGAGCGTCCGGTGGCGAGGATCCGGACGTACGGCAGCGCCTCCTCGGGCGAGACCTCAGGATCGGGGTTGGCCATCGCGAAGACGATCGGGTCGGGGTTCATCCGGGCCAGCGCCCGCCCCGGGATGATCCGCGCGCCGCTCACCCCGATCAGCAGGTCGGCGCCCTCGAGCACGTCGACCGGCGAGCCGCTGCGGTGCTCGGGATTGGTGCGGGCCGCCAGCTCGCGCTTGGCCGCGCTCATCGTCTGATCGAGGTAGTCGGGGCGGTCGACGTGGACCGCGCCGCGCGAGTCGCAGCCGATCATGTGGCGCACCCCGCCGGCCAGCAGGATGTTGGAGACCGCGATGCCCGCCGCCCCGAGGCCGACGACGACGACATGGATGTCGCCGATCTGCTGGCCGGTGAGCGTCAGCGCGTTGAGCAGCGCGGCGAGCGTGACGACGGCGGTCCCGTGCTGGTCGTCGTGGAAGACGGGGATGTCGAGCTCGGCCTGCAGCCGGGACTCGATCTCGAAGCACCGCGGCGCTGAGATGTCCTCCAGGTTGATCCCGCCGAAGCCGGGGGCGATCGCCCGCACGGTGGCCACGATCTCGTCGGGGTCACGGGTGTCGAGGCAGAGCGGGAACGCATCGACGCCGGCGAACTCCTTGAACAGCATCGCCTTGCCCTCCATCACCGGCATCGCCGCTCGCGCGCCGATGTCGCCGAGCCCCAGCACCGCGGTGCCGTCGGAGACGACCGCGACCGTGTTGCGCTTGATCGTGTACTGGAAGGCCTTCTCGGAATCCTCGTGGATCGCGGTGCAGACGCGGGCGACGCCGGGGGTGTAGGCCATCGAGAGATCGTCGCGGGTCTTCAGCGGGCTCTTGTTGTGGACCTCGATCTTTCCCCCGGAGTGCAGCATGAACGTGCGATCGGTGATGTCCAGCACCCGGGCGCCCGCGACCGCGTCGACCGCCGCGGTCAGGCGCGGCCAGTCGTCGGAGGCGCCCGTCTCGACGGTCAGGTCGCGGATCGTCTGGTCGCCGTCGACCGCGACCAGGTCGACGCCCCCGATCGTGCCGCCGGCGTCGCCGATCGCCGACGCCACCTTGCCGAGCATCCCCGGCCGGTGAGTGATCTCGACCCGAAGGATGACGCTGTACTGCGCGCTGGAATGGCCGCCGGCGCGGCCGGTGTTGTCTGTAGGCATGGCTCAGATCATCCTAATGTGGGTCGGGGCGTAATGTGGCCCGGGGCGCCGAGCGCGCCGACGCGGGAGATAGGCTCAGACGTGATGTCCGACGAGCTCTTCCTGATCGACGGCAACAGCCTGGCATACCGCGCGTTCTTCGCCCTGCCCGAGTCGATCGCCACCTCCACCGGCGTGCCCACCAACGCGATCTTCGGGTTCGCCTCGATGCTCGTCAAGATCCTCACCGACTACGGCCCGAAGGCGACGGTCGTCGTCTGGGACGCCGGCTCGTCGGGGCGCAAGGAGGTCTACTCCGAGTACAAGGCGCAGCGCTCGAGCCGTCCCGACCTGCTGCGCGAGCAGTGGCCCGCGCTCGAGCCGCTGGTCGCGGCGTTCGGGTACCGCAACCTGTCGGTGGCGGGCTACGAGGCCGACGACGTGATCGCCTCGATCGCCGAGCGCGCCAAGACGGCGCAGCCCCCGGTCGACGTGATGGTGGTCACCGGCGACCGTGACGCCTACCAGCTCGTCGACGACCACGTGCAGATCATGACCACCTCCCGCGGGATCACCGACACCCGCGTGTATGACCGTCAGGGGGTGATCGACCGCTACGGGATCCCGCCCGAGCTGGTCCCCGACTTCATCGGCCTCAAGGGCGACACCTCCGACAACATCCCCGGCGTCCCCGGGATCGGCGACAAGACCGCGGCCGAGCTGCTGCAGCGCTTCGGCTCGCTGGAGAGCGTGCTCGACTCGATCGACCAGATCAGCGGCGCCAAGCGCAAGCAGAACCTCACCGAGCACGCGGACGCCGCGCGGATCTCCAAGCAGCTGGCGACCGCCCAGCGCGACCTGCCGCTCGATCTCGACATCGCGGAGTTCGTGTCGGCCGCGCCCGACCGCTCTCGCCTGCGCGACGTGTTCCGCCAGTACGAGCTGCGCGAGCCGCTGCGCCGCCTCGAGGAGGCGCTCGGCTCCGCCGAGGCCGCCGCGCCCGCCCCGGCCGCCGAGCAGGCGGTCGGCGCCCGGGTGCGCGAGGGGTCGCTCGCCGACCTGGCCAGGCTGCCGGCGACGGAGGTCTCGATCGCGGTGCGCCCGCCGGTGATGCCCGAGGGCGCGCTGTTCGCCGACGAGCAGGAATGGCGCTTCGGCGTGTTCGTCGCGGCGACCCGCGAGGTCGTGGTCGGCGCCTGCGCCGGTCCCGAGGAGGTCGTGTCGGCCGTGGCGGAGCGGCCGGTCGTCGCCCACGACGCCAAGTCGCTCGGGCTCGTCCCGGCGCAGCTCGCCCACGACACCGAGGTCGCCGCCTACCTGCTGGAGCCGGCGCGGCGCGCGTATCCGTTCCGCGAGCTGTGCGAGGAGCGCGGGCTGGCCGCCGAGGTGGCCGACGAGGCGGGCGCCGACGCGGTGCTCGCCCACGCGCTCGCCGCCTGGCAGCGCGAGGAGATCCGCGGCCGCGGGCTCACCGACCTGCTGGTCGAGGTGGAGCTGCCGATCGTCCGCGTGCTGCGTGACATGGAGCAGGCCGGGGTCAAGCTCGACACCGAGCGCCTGCGCGAGATCTCCCAGCGCGTCAAGACCGAGGCCGACGCGCTGGAGACCGAGATCTTCGAGCTGGCGGGCGAGGAGTTCACGCTCGGCTCGCCGCGCCAGCTGGAGGAGATCCTGTTCGGCAAGCTCGGCCTGTCGCGCAAGCGCCGCGGCAAGACCGGCTACTCCACCGACGCCCGGGTGCTGCAGGCGATTCGCGCCGAGCACGAGATCATTCCCAGGATCGAGCGCTGGCGCGAGCTGACCAAGCTCGCCCAGACCTACCTCGACGCGCTGCCGCTGCTGGTCGACGCCGGCAGCCGCCTGCACACCACCTTCAACCAGACGGCCGCCACGACCGGCCGGCTGTCGTCCAACAACCCCAACCTCCAGAACATCCCGATCCGCACGCCGCTGGGCCGCGAGATCCGGGCGTGCTTCGTGGCCGAGCCCGGTCACCTGCTCGTCTCGGCCGACTACTCCCAGGTCGAGCTGCGGCTGCTCGCCCACATCGCCGGCGAGGACGTGCTCAAGGAGATCTTCCGTCGTGGCGAGGACGTCCACACGGCGACCGCGTGCCGGGTGTTCGGCGTCACGCCCGACGAGATCGATCCCGGCATGCGCTCGAAGGCGAAGATGATCAACTACGGGATCGTCTACGGCCTGTCGGCCTACGGGATGGCCGACCGCCTCGACATCCCGCAGTCCGAGGCCGACGAGTTCATCCAGCGCTACCTGGCCGGCTTCCCGGCGGTCGGCCGCTTCATCGAGGAGACGATCGAGCAGGGGACCGAGCACGGCTACGTCTCGACCCTGTTCGGCCGCCGCCGACAGGTCCCCGAGCTGCGCGCCCGGCGCTGGGAGATGCGCAGGCAGGGCGAGCGCTTCGCGGTCAACATGGTCATCCAGGGGACCGCCGCCGACATCATGAAGGTGGCGATGGTCCGCGCCGTCGCGGCGCTGTCGGCCGCCGGGCTGAGCTCGCGGCTCGTGCTCCAGATCCACGACGAGTTGCTGTTCGAGGGGCCGGCCGAGGAGGCCGAGCGCGTCGAGGCGATCGCCGTGGCCGAGATGGCCGGCGCCTACGCGCTTGACCCTCCGCTCGCCGTCGACGCCGGGATCGGCTCGGACTGGCTGGCTGCGAAGTAAGCGGCGTAGTTGCGGGTGCGGGTCCCGGTGCGGCGTGGTGGGGTGGGGTCGGCTGGGGTGGGGAACCGTCTCCATGCCAGACATGAATTGGGTTCCCCAGCCCACCCATCCAGCCCGCTCCGGGGCGGTGCTGGTGACGTCAGCCGGGCCGGGCCCGGCTTGTCGGCGGCCTGCTCTATTTCCGGAGGAAGTAGCTAGAGCTAGGAGAGCAGCTCGAAGATGAAGTCGTACTCCTTGCCGCCGTCCTTGGCGTTGAGCGCCATCTGCCCGCGGGCGCCGTCATAGATCCCGGTCCCGCCGGTGATCGTCAGGACGCTGTTGCGGTTGTCGTAGTACGGCCCCTGGACGGTGATCTGCCCGCCCTTGAGGAAGGTCGTCCACAGGCATTCCCAGATCTTGAGCTTGGGCTGGATCCGGGTGCAGAACCCCTCGTCGTGGCCGACCTGCGTCGTGTTGGCGGTGTTGTACACCGGGTTGTTGAACGTCAGGATGTTGCCCCTGACGTCCTTCCCGCCGCCGGTGGGGATCTCGGTGTCGGTGATCGCGTGCTCGATGACATGGACCGTGGTCGCGGCCGCGTGCGCGCGGACGCGACTGCTCTTGGCATAGCCGGGGGCGGCGACGGCGAGCGTGCCGGCGCCCAGCGCCGCGGTCGTGGTCAACGCCAGCAGGACGCGTCGAGTCCCGCGCGGTGCCGTGCGGAGTTGCATGGCTCTCCCTCCTCGTGATGGAACGGCTTGCTTGACGGCGGCGATGGTACTGCCGTGGCGGCGCGATCGGTACAGCGCGCCGGTCGGGCCTCATCGATCCGATCGCGCGTTCGGCGGCTTGAGGCAGACGTTCGCGACCCCGGCGGGCCTCTGCGTCGGATGGGGTGTCGCGCAACGCGCGCTCACCTCAACCGGCAGAACGTGACAAATCCCCCACGCCGTCTGAGATTTGTCACCAGCCGCGCACTCGAGCCGCCACTCCGCGCCAGATCCGAACCCGCGCGGCGGATTTGTCACGAACTGCCGGTCAGCGACCGGCATGGCAGCCACACGCGCGGGGCGCGCGGCGTGTGACAAATCGGCGCCGCGCCGGCGGATGTGCCACGGACCGCCGCGCGACGGCTACGCGACGGCGGCGGCGCGGGTGGTCGCGCGCTGCGCCGAGGCACCGGCGAGCGCAAAGTCCGGGTGGGCGATCGCGAGGTAGTGGTCAAACGACCAGTCGACGACGCGCTTGGCGCCGATCGCGCGGATCGCCGGTGCGAGCATCCGCGGCGCGACCCTGGGCACGAGCCGCTGGGTGCGCAGCAGCCAGGCGAAGGCGCTGGCGTGGCCGGCGGAGAACTGGTGGTAGCGCGCCAGCGCCTCGGCGCGGCTCTGGCGACCGCCGATCACCAGGGCGAGCTCGCGCCCGCAGGCCAGCCCGAAGTACAGCGCGGTGCGGATGCCCTCGGCGGTCAGCGGCAGGCAATGGCCGGCGGAGTCGCCGGCGAAGAACACGTTGTCCTCGGTGGCCGGCCGCAATGCGTGGGGGATCCAGTTGCCCTGGTATCGGACCGTGTCGGCGCCGACGTCGCGGGCGAGCGCCTCGGTCGGCTCGCGCACGTGATACCGAGGGTCGAACGAGCCGACGCCGACCCGCAGCTCATCGCCGGCGGGGAAGCGCCACCCGTAGCCCGCCGGCACGTAGCGACGATCGATCCAGATCTCCAGATCCGAGCCGCGCCCGGGGGGATGAACCTCCAGCCCGCGGGAGAGCAGCGCGTCCGGCGGCTGGACGTTGGCGCCGGCGCCCAGCACCCGCCGCCAGCCGAGCGCATCGACGATCAACGGCGACCGGATCTCCCCGCGGTCGGTGAGCACGACTTCGCCGCGGCGCTCCTGGACCGTGGCGGTCTCGAAAACAAAGCGGCCCCGCTGGGCCAGCAGCCCGCAGAGCGTCCGGTAGTCGAACGTTGAGAAGCTCCACGGCAGTTCGTAGCGGACGGTGGTGTACGGGGTGTGGATGACGAGCTCGGGAAATGTCTGCTGCAGCGAGTCCTGGAGCTCCATCGCCGTCAGCCAGGCGGTCGGGATCCCGCACGCCGATGTCTGGCGCTCGCCGATCTCATAGCGGTCGATGACGAGGACGTCGGCGCCGGTGCCCGCCAGCTCGCGCGCGACCGCGAGCCCGGCGAAGCTCGCCCCGCAGATGAGGACGTCGCAGTCGCGGTCCAGCGGGGTGCGCTGATCGCCGCGCTTGGTGGCTCGTCTGGGCATCGGAGGCGATGATACGGGGGGTCCTCGCAGGGCCGCACGGGCGCCCCTGGGCGGCTATCCTCCGATAACTCATGTCTTCAACCACAACCCTGATGCCAACCATCGATCAGCCGAACGCGAAGATCGTCGAAGGCTCCAACGGCCTCCTGCTCGAGATCGATGGTCGGATCGTCCCCAATTACGACGCCACGCTGCACCCGTTCGCCGAGGGTGATGTGGTGACCGGCCACGTCGTCCGGATTGACAACGACGAAGTGCTGGTCGATATCGGCTACAAGTCCGAGGGCGTCATCCCCGCCAGCGAGCTGTCGATCCGCAAGTCGGTCGACCCCAGTGACGAGGTTCACCTCGGCGAGGAGGTCGACGCGCTGGTCCTCACCAAGGAGGACCAGGACGGCCGGTTGATCCTCTCCAAGAAGCGCGCCCGCTTCGAGAAGGCGTGGCGGCGCATCGAGGCCGCGGCCGAGTCCGGCGAGCCCGTC
>JBELAG010000104.1:0-19842 GCA_049509055.1 Solirubrobacteraceae bacterium | reverse complement strand
TAAACGAGATGCTGGTGCGCCACCCGGTGCCGCGCAGCCGCCACCAGTGCACCACCATCCCGGCTTGGGAGAGCGTAAAGGCGAGAAACACCCCGACGGCGTAGAGCGGGATCAGTCGCTCGGTGTTGCCGCCGAACGCGGCGAACACCGCTGCCGCCACGAGTGAGAGGGCGATGATGCCGTGGCTGAAGGAGAGGCGATCTCCCATCCGCAGATACCGTCGGGCGGCGAATCGGTCACGGGCGAGCAGGAACAGCACCCGGGGGAAGTCGTTGTATGCGGTGTTGGCCGCGAGCAGCAGGATCAGCGCCGTCGCCGCCTGGGTGTAGGCATACAACGGGCCGCTGGCGAAATCGCGGTGCGCCAGAGCCGAGAGGACCGTCTGGTGGGCTCCGGGGACGATCCCGTCGAGCTCGACCAGCGCGACGATCCCGGCGAACATCGCGATCAGCAGCCCGGTCATCCAGCTCAGCGTGGTGCGCGCGTTTTGCCACTCGACCGGTTTGAACGCCGGGACGGCGTTCGAGATCGCCTCGATCCCGGTCATCGCCGTCGCGCCCGACGCGAAGGCACGCAACACGAGCAGGACGCCTACCCCTTGCGCGGCGTGAACGGCCGGTCTGGGCAGCGCGTGAAAGTCGCGACCGCCGGCATCGACGACGCCGACGATCACCAGCAGGGCGATCGCCAGGATGAACGCGTAGGTGGGAGCCGCGAACAGCGTGGCCGCCTGCCGCACGCCGCGCAGATTGCCGAGCAGCAGGATGGCGATCGTGGCCAGACCGAGCGGCACGATCGCCGAGCGCCAGGACGGGACCGCGGAGGTCACGGCATCCAGACCGGACGAGATCGAGATCGCCACCGTCAGCACGTAGTCGGTGATCAATCCCGCGGCCGCCAGCAGTCCCGGCACATCTCCCAGGTTCTCAGTGGCGACGATGTAGGAGCCGCCACCGTGGGGGTAGGCGCGGATCGTCTGGCGGTAGGAGAGCCCGACGGCCAGCATCAGACAGGCGATCGCGCCCGAGATCGGCAGCGACCACCCCAGGCCGGCCCCGCCGGCGAGCACCAGGATGACCAGCATCGCCTGCGG
Source organism: Solirubrobacteraceae bacterium (assembly GCA_049509055.1). Lineage (GTDB taxonomy): Bacteria > Actinomycetota > Thermoleophilia > Solirubrobacterales > Solirubrobacteraceae > Palsa-465. Next base: position 18,749 of record JBELAG010000104.1, on the reverse strand, counting down.
GCCGTACGCCACCGATGAGAGCGCATCGGCCGACAGCACCGGCAGCGCCACCAGCTTGCGCATCCGCTCCTGCACGATCGCGCTGCTCCTGATCGGCGGGCCGAACAGCACCCGGCGGACACGCTGGACGGCGTCATCGGCGCTGGTCGCCTCCAGTTCGTCGCTCCGGCCATCCGGCGGCCTGACATGCACCAGGCGCCCCCACCGGGTCGGTTCGGGCACGACCGGCCGGCGGCGCAACGACGGGTCCACCGGAAGTGCGATCCCGGCTTGGTCTGACGCGGTCGCCCAGTCGCGCCCCAGTTGCGCCAGCGCCTGGACCTGCTCGGGGTCAAGCTGAGGGACCGTCGCGTCCGGGCTCGGTGCCGCGCCGGGACCGGGGTCGGGCGGGATCTGCCCAGTCAGCGTGTTCTCCTGGCTCGGATCGGGGTCAGCGGGACTCCCCTGCGCTGGGTGGCTCGAGGCTGCGGGTCCGTGCGAACACCTGCTGCTCGGTGATGGTGCGCTGCCGGCGGCCGCGCCCCAGGAACGCCACCGTCCAGTTCGCGAGCGCCGAGACGCGGTTCTTGAAGCCGGTCATGGTTACGAGGTGTACGCACAGCCACATCAGCCAGGCCAGCAAGCCCGTGACCCGCACGCGGCCGACCGCGACGACTGCCCGAAACCGCGCGATCGTCGCCATCGTCCCAAGGTCGCGGTAGCGAAACCGGCGCTGAGCGGCGTCGCCGCGCAAGCGGCGGGTGATCGTGCGCGACGCGTGGACGCCCGATTGCATCGCCACCTCGGCCAGCCCGGGCAGGTGATCCAGGCTCATCAGATCACCCACGACGAACACCTCGGGGTGGCCGGCCAGCGAGCAGTCCGGTAGCACCGACAAGCGACCGGCGCGATCGACGGTCGCATCGCTGTGGTCGGCGAGGATCCGGCCCAGCGGCGAGGCCTGCACGCCGGCCGACCAGATCTTCGTGCACGCCTCGATCCGGCCCGACGACCCATCCTTTAGCTTGACGTCCAAGCCGCCCGAGTCGACACCGGTGACCATGGTGTGAAATCGGACCTCGACGCCGAGCCGCTCAAGGTCCCGCTGGGCGCACTGCTGCAGCGGCGCGGGAAACGCCGCGAGCAGCTTGTCGGCCGCCTCGACGAGGATGATGCGCGCCGTCGAGGGATCAAACGCGCGGTAGTTGCCCTTCAGTGCCCGGCGCGACAGCTCGGCGATCTGCCCGGCGAGCTCGACGCCGGTCGGACCGGCCCCCACCACGACGAACGTCAACCACGCGTCGCGGCGCCCCGAGTCCAGCTCGGCCATCTCAAACGCCCCGAACATCCGCCCGCGCAGCTCCAGCGCGTCATCGATCGTCTTCATCCCGGGAGCGTGGACGGCGAACTCGTCATGGCCGAAGTACGACTGCGCCGCACCAGCCGCCACGATCAGACTGTCATACGGGACGGGCATGCGCTGGCCGATCGTCTTGAGCGTTACCTGCCGGGCGCCGAGGTCGATGTCCACGACCTCTCCCAGCAGCACCCGCGCATTGCGCTGCGTGCGCAGCACGTCGCGGATCGGCGGCGCGATATCCCCCTCTGACAGCACACCCGTGGCCACCTGATACAGCAGCGGCTGAAACAGGTGATGGTTCGTGCGATCCAGGACTGTCACCTCAACCGGCGCCCGGCGCAACGCACGCGCGGCGAACAGCCCACCGAACCCAGCTCCGATGATCACCACACGGTGACGAGAGCTCGCCGTGCCGGGGTCGGCGGGAGCGGTCATATCATCATCACGCCGGCGAAAAGCTCGGCGTGGGCGATGCCGGCAAGGGTCCCGCGGGCGGCCAGGACCGCCGGGCGGGCAGACCCGTCCAGACCGGCCTCGCAGACGCCCGCGGCCAGGTCGCTCACGAACAGGCGCTGGCCGCTCGGGTCCAGCGCCAGGCCGCTGCCCTCCATCAGGTGCCACAACAGGACCTCGGGAGGCTGACGCCGTCCGTTGGGCGCGTCCACCGGCGCACAGTTGACGGTGTACTCCGCGAGCGCCAGCGCGGCCGGGATGTCGCATTCCGCGTCCGCGTACGCGGCGACCGCGGCCTCGTCGCCGGGCATCGGGACGGTCGCGACCACGTCGAGGCCGCGAGCGAAATGGTGGGTCGCCGCGCTGGCGGCGATCGTGGCGGTACCGACGATCGCCGCACGGCTGATGGGTTTCTGACCGTTCACGAGATCCGGCCTCTTTTGTTTCACCGCGATGATGCGGGGGAACCTACGCTGGGTCGCATCGGCCTGCAACCGGTTTGAGCGCGCCACAACCGCACCGTGACCGTGGTCAGCGCTTGGCTGGTCGTGGTGGGGTTGACCCGGTGGACCTACGCGAACGCGCCGATGCCGGTGATGTCGCGGCCGACGATCAGGGTCTGCATGGTCTCGGTCCCCTCGTAGGTGTGGATCGCTTCGATGTCGGCCATGTGGCGGATCACGTGGTTTTCCAGCAGCAGGCCGTTACCGCCGAGCATGTCGCGCGCGTCGGCGCAGATCTGGCGGGCCTTGCGGGTGTTGTTGAGCTTGGCCAGGCCGGCGATGGTGTCGGTGAGCTGGCCGCGTTGGGCGAGTCGTCCGATCTGCAGGCAGTACAGCTGCATTCCGGTCAGCTCGGCGAGCATCCGGACCAGCCGGTCCTGGACGATCTGGAAGCTGGCCAGCGGACGCCCGAACTGGTGGCGGCGCTTGGCGTAGGTGAGCGCGGTGTCATAGGCGGCGACGGCATGGCCGAGCGCGGCCCAGGCGCAGGCGCTGCGGGTAGCGGCCAGCACCCGTCCGGCGTCCTTGAAGCTGTTGGCGCCGGGCAGACGGTTCTCGATCGGGACGCGGACGTCGTGCAGGGTGATGTCGGCCTGCCAGATCGCGCGCAGCGAGCCTTTGCCCTCGATCACCTGGGCGTCGTAGCCGGGGGTGTCCTTCTCGACCAGGAACCCCTGGACCTTGTCGTCCTCGCCGCGCGCCCACACGACGATCACGTCGGCGAGGCTGCCGTTACCGATCCAGCGCTTGGCGCCGTTGATGACGTACTCGTCGCCGTCGCGGTGGGCCGAGGTCTCCAGCGCGACGGAGTCCGAGCCGTGGTCGGGTTCGGTCAGCGCGAACGCGCCGAGCTTGAGAGCCCGGGCCATGTCAGGCAGCCAGCGCTGCTTGTGCTGCTCTGAGCCGAACATATCAATCGACTTCATCGCCAGGCCGGATTGGACGCCGAGTACGGTGCCGAGACTGCCGTCGCCGCGGTTGAGCTCCATGTAGGCCAGCCCGCAGGCGATCGGATCCAGGCCGGGGCAGCCGTAGCCGCTGATGTCCTCGCCGAGGATCCCGAGCTGTCCGACGCGATGGATGAGCGGCCAAGGCAGCTCGGCGCGTTCCCAGTAGCCGCCGATCACCGGCAGCACCTCGTCATCGACGAACTCGCGCACGCCGCGCAGCACGGCAAGCTGGTCGGCGGTGAGCTGCTCGCGCACGAAGAAGTAGTCGGTGGCGAGGGCATGTCCGAGATCCTCGAACAGCGGGGGCACGTCGAGCGTCTGCATCAGGTTCTCCTCCTCGGTTGGTCAGCGCAGGTCATCACAGCTCGGGCCGGGGCGAGCGCGTCGGCGGCCGCCCGGTGGTCTTGCGGTGGACGATCAGTTCGATGGGGCCGGCGGTCACCGGCACCGCGTTCGGCCTGAGAAACGATCGGCTCCGGGGGTCACGCGGCGCTGGCGCACCGGTCGTCGGGTGATCGCGGGGCGCGGGGGGCGGCCGTGCGGTGCATTGGGCCGGTGACCGGGTCAGCCGGCGTGGACGTAGGTGCCGGGCGCCTTGGCGGTCGCCCGATGCTGGCGGTTGCCGAGCGTGGCGGGCGCTGCGCGTAGCGGGCCGGAGCGCTCCGCGAGCCACGCACTGTAGTCCGGCCACCAGCTCCCGCGCCGGACGTCGGCTTGCCGCACCCACGCGTCGACGTCGGCGGGCGGCTCGTCGGTGAGCCGGTAGCTGGAGCGGCTGTCGGGCGCCGGCGGGTTGACCAGTGACTGGATGTGGCCGCTAGTGGAGAGCACGAATCGGGAGCTGCCGCCCAGGAGGTCGGCCGAGCGTTCGGCGTTCTCCCACGGGACGATGTGATCACGGAGCCCGGCGACGATATAGCTGTCGACGGTGATCGCCCCCAGGTCGACGGGGGTGCCGAGCACCTCGAGCGCGCCGGGGTGGATGAGCGAGTTCTGCAGCGCGATGTGCACGAAGTCGCGGTGCAGCCCGGCCGCGAGGCGGACGGCGTCCTGGTTCCAGTACAGGATGTCGAACGCCGGCGGGTCCTTGCCCAGCAGATAGTTGTTGACTACGTAGTTCCACACCATGTCGTTGGGGCGCAGCCACGCGAACACCCCCGCCAGGGCTTGGCCGTCCAGGTATCCCTTGCGAGCCGACTCTGCGACCGCCGCGGCCGCGACCTCGCGGCTGGTCAGCGCCGCGGCCGTCCCCGCCCGCGCATTGTCCAGCGCGCACACGAACAGGGTGAGGCTGGCGACCTGGTCCTGGTCGCCGGTGGCGGCGAGATGCGCGACCGCGGCGGCCGAGATGATCCCGCCCGAGCACGCCGCGTTGATGTGCACCGCCGGCTGCCCGGTGATCTCCGCGACCGCGTCGCGCGCCTCGAGCACCGCGCCGGCGTAGGTTTCCAGATCGAAATGTCCCTCCGCGGCGTCGGGATTGCGCCAGGAGACCATGAACACCTGCTGGCCCTCGCCGCGCAGGTATTCGACCATGCTGCGCCCGGGCGCGATGTCGAGGATGTAGTACCGGTTGATTGTCGGCGGCACGAGCAGCAGGGGTACCTCGCGCACCTGCGCCGTGGACGGCCGGTAGTGGATGAGCTCGAAGACCTCAGTGCGGAGAACGACCGACCCGGGGGTGACGGCGAGGTTGTCTCCCACCTCGAACTTCGTGGTGTCGACGCTGGCGGGAAGGCGCGGAGCGTGCGACATGTCGCGCACGAACCGGCGGCCGCCTTTGACCAGATTCGTCCCGCCGGTGTTGACGATCTCGCGCAGCACGGTCGGGTTTGACCAGGGGAAGTTCGTCGGGGCGAGCGCGTCGAGGATGTTCCCGGTGGCGAACCGCGCCTGGCGCTCGGGGCGCCAGTCTAGGTCGGCGTCGCTGATCAGATCGTCGACCGTCCCGGCCGCGATCAGATACGTCTGCAGAAGGCGGCGCAGCAGCCAGTTCTCCTGCCATGCGGGATCGGCGAAGCGCCGGTCGTCCTTTGCGGGTAGCACCGCGGAATGACCGGTGGCCACGGCGCCCAGGCCTGACGCGAGCCCGGCGACGCGGCGGGCGACGCGATCGGGGCGGCGGGTGAGGCCCGCGACCGCCTTGACGGCGGCGCTCGGCTGCAGGAACGCGCCTCGGCGGGGCTGCTCCAGGGCGGCGTCGGTGAGCATCACGTCCAGCGCCGAGCGCGCGGCGGCGCGGGCGCCATTGGAGTTCGCTGTGGGTGCGGTGGCGGCCATGGCGCTAGGCGCCTTCATAGACGCGGTACAGGGCCTGGGCGACGCACACCGGCTTGTCCGAGCGCTCGCGCTTGAAGGTCAGCGTCAGGGTCAGCGTCGCGCCGCCGGGGATCTCGTCGACAGCGTCCAACCACACGCGCATTCGAACCGCCGACCCGACCGGCAGCGGGGCCGGGAAGCGCAGCTTGTCCAGCCCGTAGTTGACGCCCATCGCAAACCCGTCAAGCGGGAGGACCTCGGCGAGCAGAGCGGGCGCCAGCGCGAGCGTGTAGTAGCCGTGCGCGATCGTCGCGCCCATCGGCGTGTCGCGCGCCCGCACGGGGTCGGTGTGAATCCACTGCCGGTCGCCGGTGGCCTCGGCGAACGCGTCGATGTGGTCCTGGGTCACTTCGTGAAACTCGCTGGCGCCGAGCTCCTGCCCGGCTCTCGTGCGCAGCTCCTGGATCGTCGTCACGGTCAGCATTCCTCGCCTCTTCCTCGAAGTCCGGTGGATGGGCCGGCGCAGTCAGGCTAAGCGGCGGTCGTCGGCGTGACTATGGCCTCACTCGCCAAACATCGGCGCGCCGGGTTGTGTGTCGACACCAACGAGCGCCGTGGGCCGCGGCGGACCGGACGTGGAGCCGGGCGGCCACATGAGGCCGGTCAGTGCCCGGCCCCTCAGTCCTCGTCGAGGAACGCCCGAATCGGGCCGGCTGCGCTCTCGGGCTCGTCGAGGAGGAAGAGGTGGCCTCCGTCCTTGATGATGTGCAGCCGGGCGTCCGGGAGGCGTGCGGCCAGCATCCGGGCGTTGCGCACGGGCACACTCGGGTCACGTTCGCCGGCCACCACGAGCGTCGGCGCGGGCACCTGGTGCAGCCACGGCAAGCTTGACCAGCCCGCTGTCGCGTACAGCTGATACGCGTAGCCGAGCGGGCTCGGCGGACGCTGGAGCCGGGCACCGGCGTTCTGGGCCAGGATGCCGGGCTCGCGGGCGGTGCGCCCGCCGGCGATGTGGGGCACGGTGAGCGCGAGCAGTCGGGGGTGGTAGTAGCGCGCCGGCGTGGCCAGCATCAACGCGGCCATCGGCCGCGGCGGCGTGCCGCCCAGACCCGGGCCGGTCGCGCACAGCACGAGCCGACGCACACGGCCGGGCGCGCGGTAGGCCAGCTCCTGAGCCAACCCGCCACCGAACGAATAGCCCAGAACATCCACCCGCTGCAGTTCCAGCCGATCCAGCAGGCCGACGACGACCCGGGCCAGACCCCCCATCCGCAGCGGCAGCGCCGGACGCTGCGAGAGCCCCGCCCCCGGTGGATCGAACGCGATCAGCTCACGCGCGCCGGCCAGGCGGGCAAACGGCGCCCACATGTCCAGGTTGGCGCCGATCCCCGTGATCAGCAGCAGCGGCTCGCCGCTGCCATGACGGCCCACGCGCATCCGCAGCCCGGCGGCGGTGACGTAACGGACGTCCCAGCTCATCGTGTCACTCATCGCCGGCCGTCATCCGCTGCAGGAGCACGCGCGCCGGGGTGAGCAGGCCGGCCGCCGCGATGCTCAGCAGCTCCCGCAACGTCCGGCCGGCCCCGCCACCGTCGGGCAACGCGACATCGAAGCGCAGTTCGGGACCCGACTCGCTCGCCGCTGTGGCGCCGAGCCGCTCCAGCAGCCGGATCGCGTCGGCGTTCTCGGCCAGGACGGTCGCCGAGAAACGCGTGATCCCCTCCGCACACGCCCGTGTAGCGAGCGCATCGAGCAGCGCGGAGCCCAGCCCGAGGCGCTGCCAGCCGTCGCTGACCACGATCGCCGGCTCGGCGACCTGCGGGGCGATGCGAACGAAACGAGCCACCCCGACGCACGCGCCGCTGCTCGGCTCGATCGCCAGCAGAGCCTCGTGATCGTGGTGATCGACCTCGGTGAGATAGGCCAGCTGAGCAGGACTGAGCTCACGCAGCGACGTGAAGAACCGGCGATAGCGCGACTCGTCGCTCAGCTCGTCAAACGCGCTGGCGAGCAACGCCTTGTCCGCGGGCTCGACCGGCCGGACCATCACCAGCACGCCGTCAGCGAGCCGGCCGCCGGTCGGCACGGTGGCGCCGGGCCGCTGCTCGGCCGGCAGGCCGGTCATCCGGCGCTCGACTCGGTCAACCGGATGGCGATCAGCAGGTCGATGACGTCCGACAGGCGCCGCAGGTCACAGCCGGTCTTCTCCGCGATCCGGCCGAGGCGATGATGGGCGGTGTTGACGTGGATCAGCAGCGCCTTGGCGGCCGCCTTGGCGTTGAGGTCCGCGGCGGCGTAGGCCAGCAGGGTGCGCGTCAGCGCGCCGCCGTGCCGGCGGTCCTCGGTCACGAACCGCTCGATCTCGGGCGCGATCAGACGCCGCGCCACAGCATCCTCGCGCAGGGTCAGGTACTCAAAGGCGCTGATATCCGGCAGCGACAGCACCCCGCCGGATTCGGCCACCCGCCGCAGCGCCAGCGATGCCTCCCGGTAGGCGTCCCCCAACGTCGACACGTCATCCTGGATCGTGCTCACGCCGATGGCCAGCACCAGCCCCGAGCTTCGGTCTGACCGATCCATCCGCGGCCCGCCGCGAACGCGCTCCTGGCGCTACGCCAGCCGTGCTTGCGGCGAGGCCATGTCGCCGCGACTATGATCTCGTCGCAGTAGGCTTGCGCGCTTCGATGACGCGCGTGATGTTCAGGGACGAGCTGCTTGACGCTCAGCTGCTGCGCGTTCTCGGATCTGCAGCGTATGGTGGCGCTGATATCGGCGAGTGTCTCCAGGCGGCTCGAGACGTTCGGGAGGACGATCTCGGTAGCTGGTACGACGCCTGGCATGGCCTGGGTGATCGAGTCGCAACGCTCGCTCGTGACGAGGAGGCCGCCGACCGGGCCGAGAGCGCGCGGCTCGCGTATCTGCGCGCGTGCAGCTACCACCGCACGTCCGGGGTGATGTTGCTCGGCGCTCCGATCGATCCGCGCGCGGTCGCAGCGCATCGCGCGCAAAAGGCGGCGTTTCGTGCCGCGATGCGATTGACGCCCTTGCCGGTCGAGGTGGTGGACATCCCCTTCGATAGTGTGCGCCTGCCGGGGTATTTCCTTCGTCCGACCGATGCGGCGGGACGTCGCGCGACCGTGATTCTCATCGGTGGCTATGACGGCACGTCCGAGGAGCTCTACCTCCTCACCGGAGCCGCAGCGCTGGAGCGCGGATACAACGTGCTGGCTGTCGATGGTCCTGGGCAGGGATCGGCGCTGATCGAGCACGGACTAACACTTCGGCCCGATTGGGAGAACGTAGTCGCGCCGTTGATCGATCACCTGGTCGCACGCCCGGAGGTCGATCCCGGTCGGATCGCGGTGATCGGACTGAGTCTCGGCGCGCACCTCGCGCCCCGCGCCGCGAGCGGTGAACCGCGCCTCGCCGCGTGCATCGCTGACTGCGGCAGCTACGACCTTTACGCCGCCGCGCTCGAGCGGATGCCCTCGCCCCTCGCACGCGGACTCCGCGACGGCAAGCTGTGGGCGCGACTGGCGATCCGCCCGATCCTCCACCTGCTCGTCCGCAAACCGACCGCCGGGTGGGCGCTGCGCCGCGGGATGCTCGTTCACGGCGTCCCAACGCCACTGGCGTACCTCGACTGTCTGCGTGAGTTCACGCTTCACGGGTACGCGGAGCGGATAACCTGCCCCACCTGGGTCTGCAACGCCGATGGGGATGAGATCGGCGCCTCTGCCCCGCAACTCGTCAACGCGCTGAGCTGTCCCAAGGTCTTCGTTCAGTTCACCACCGCCGACGGCGCCGGAGACCACTGCGAACAAGGAGCACGAACGCTCTACCACGCACGATCATTCGGCTGGCTGGACCACCTCCTCCAACCGCACCAGATGGGCTAACCGCGCAGCGCGCAAACCCACCACCGCGAACGCTTCGGCCTCCCAGAGCTGACCGCGCCGAAGATCGGCTATTTCACTCTGAGGCCATGCCACGGCGCCATCGCATGGGTCATCTGCAGACTGGCGGTGCATCCGCAAAATCGCCAGTTCCTGCCACGCGCGAAGCGAGCCTTCCCCTTTGGCGAGTCTCAGGTCTCGGTCGGCGAATGTCGAGGCACCTGCATCGTTGCGATCGCGGTACTCGGCGCGGGCGCGCCTGTCACGCTCGAGTTCGTTTCGGAGGACCACCGTCGGGCTTCGGTGTTCTTCCGATCCAGGCTTTCGCAAGTAGCCCGAGTCGTTCGCGGCGGCAGCGATCCATGGCTTCCGGTTTCGGTTGGTTCCGAGCCAGATCCTCCCTGTATGGAGGATCTGGCTCGCACCTGGCCCGCGTTCGCGCTCAGGGTCGTCTGGAGCGCTGATGCTCGTTGATCTCTAAGCGCTGAGGTAGCCGTCGAGCCAGTCGAAGATGCGCGCATCGCGGACTGCGAAACCCATCGGCTCGCAGTGACGATCCGCGCCCTCCTCAGCGGTGAAGCGGGCAAGCTTCTTCTCGCCCGCTAGGCGGTCATAGAGCTCTTGTGATTGCCCGGGGAGGAACTGGTCGTCGTCAGGTGCGCAGATCAGCATCGGCGTGTTGATGTCGTTTACTTCGTCGCCGATCCGGTAGGCCGAAACCGATTTGTAGAGGTCGTAGCGAGAGCCGTTCGTGATCCCGTAGGGCCGCCCGCGGAACTCGAGCGCCGCGGAGGCCGCCGGGTTCGCCGCTTCGGCCTTGCGCACGGTCGCGTCGAAGGCAGCTTTCTGGCCGGTTTCGAGCTGCTCGCGGAGCGCAGGGGGCAGCGGCGCAAGCCAGGAGCGGGAGATGTCGACGACACCGCCGTCGGCGACGGCGGCGGCGAGACGGTGCTCGAACGCCAGTGCGCGCGGGACCCAGAAGCCGCCCTGGCTGATGCCGATGACCGCCATCCGATCCGCGTCGACATCCGCCCGGGCGATCATCGCGTCGACGACCGGGGTTAGCACGGCCTCCCAGTCGTGGCGGAACGGGATGCCCTGTTCGTAGAGTGCGTACTGCTGTCCTGGGCCGTCGAACGTCATCCAGTGGTAGCCGCGCTCGCCGGCGGCCGCGCCCCCGTGCCCCCACATGGCGGAGGTGGCGCCGTCGCTCCCGTTGTTCATGATCACGACCGGCCGGCGCTCATCGGGCTGCGCGTCCGGCGCGCGGAAGAAGTAGCCCTTGAGCGTCGTGTCCTCGTAGGGGATCTCGAGCCGCTGTCCTGGGGCCGGCGAGAGGTCGACTACGTGCTCCCAGCAGTCGCGATGGCGGCGCCATGTCGCGAGCTCGCGGTCGGGACCGAAGTCCTTCGCCTTCGCTGTGCAATACAGCGCCATCGAGTAGTACGTCGCCGCTCGTCGGTAGAAGGACAGGGCAGTGCTCCGGCGCCCCGCGTGGCGAGCGGTTTCGCCGCCTCCCCACGCGCCGTCCGCGGTGGCGATCCACTCGCGGATCCAAGCGTCTGCGTCCCCGTCCGGGATCCGCTCCGCGGTGGCCAGTGACTCACCGATGTCGGTGTTCTGCCGGTACGCGCCGCCGAGCACCATCTGGAGGCCGAACTGAAAGTCGTCGTCGGTGAAGAAGCGCATCGTCATGCCTCCTCGCTCTTCGAGACCGTGGTCGTGACCTTCATCGCCGCGAACACGAGCAGGAAGGGCGTGATCCAGTTGAACAGGATGTTGGTGGGCCGGGTGTTGATCGCGCCGGCCGCGATGTGGAACGGCACCATCGCTGCGAAGGTCAGCGCCCAGATCGTCGTGAGCTTGCGGTTGATCGCCTTGAACTCGGGCGAGTTCCAGACCTCAGGCGGAACCCGCTCCCGCGCGTACTGCGCGGTGAACGGCACCGCCAGCAGCGAGCCGACCGCGATCAGCGCCAGCAAAGCCGCGGCGATCGCCCGGGCGTAGCGCTCGAGCCAGTGGGCGACGGACGGATCGACCACGAACGCGGCGACGGTGAACGCGGCGAAGGTAAGGACGGCGCCGAGCTCGAGGACCTTCGGCTTGCCGGCTTGGATGCCCGGACGGGCGACCCAGATCGAGATCACGAGCGCGCCGATCGATGCCGCCTTCAGAGTTCCGTGCTCAGCGACCACGGTGAACAGCAGCCACGGGACGGCGGCGAGCAAGAAGCCCGAGCTACCGGACTCTTCCTTCTGATTGGAGACTGCTCCTGCGTTGGCCATCGTTACCTCCGATGTCGGTTGTCGATGGCGCATAGCCTCAGTCGGCGGGACCCAGATGTCGTACGTATGCGAGTACTGATCTTTCGCGACAGCCGTGGGCGGTACGTAGACTTGACGAGGTGGCTCCTACTAAGTCCGGGGGCGTAACTGCTGAGTGGCCGCTCGTCGGCCGCGATCGAGACCTCGCGCGCATGTGTGAGGCGCTTGACGCGGGGGCCAGCGGCGTGGTGATCGGCGGCGCAGCGGGATTGGGCAAGACGCGAGTGGCCAGGCGGCTGCTCGACGACAGGGTGGCTGCAGGCGCGTTGGTGGTCTGGACCCGCGCGACCCGCAGCTCCGCAGGGATTCCGCTGGGGTCGTTCATCCCGTACGCTCCCGCCGCCGCAGGACCGGCCAACGACGCGGGTTACGTGCAGGCAGTGATCGCTGGACTGCGCGAGCAGGCAGCTGGCCGGGAGATCGTGCTCGGCGTCGACGACGCGCAGCTGCTGGATCCGGCCTCGGCGACGCTGTTGCTGCACTCGGCTGAACAAGCGATCGCGTCAGTCGTCGTGACGGTCAGGGCCGGAGAAAGCTGCCCCGATGCGGTGACCGCGCTGTGGAAGGACGCGGGCTGCGCATTGCACGAGCTCGAGCCGCTGACCGACGAGCAGGTCGTCGAGCTGGTCGAGGCCGTCCTCGGTGGCCCGCTTCAGCACGACGCCCGGCGGTGGATCGTGCAGCGCAGCCACGGCAACCTCCTGTATACCCGGCACCTGATCGCCCACGCGATCGGCAGCGAGGCGCTCGTGTGCGAGGACGGGTTGTGGCGACTCGTTCGGCAACCGTCGACGAGCTACTCGCTGCGCGAGCTCATAGCCGCAAGGATGGGGGAGCTGAGCGACGGCGAGCGGAGCGGGCTCGAGCTCTTGACGATCGCGGAGCCGCTGACGCTGACCGAGGCGACAATGTTGGTCGGATCCGGCACGCTGTCCGAGCTGGAGACCAAGCATCTGATCACCGTCCGGGGCGACCAGGACGGCGCGGGTGATGTCCGGATCGCCGAACCCCTCTACAGCGAGCTGATCACGGAGGAGATGCCGGTCTCACGCGGCCGGCAACACCGCGTCCGTCTCGCTGAGCTCGTCGACGCCCGCCCGGATCAGTCTCCGTCTGACCGGGTGCGGGTCGCGCTGTGGCTGACAGCTGCCGGCGAGGCAGTTCCCGTAGAGACGCTGCTCGAGGCCGCGCGCGCGGCAAACCTCGCCGGATTCGAAGGCGAGGGTCGGTTCGCCCGCCAGGCGATCGACGCGGGCGCGGGCGTCGAGGCGAACATGCTGCTCGCCCTGGCCCATTCGGTCTACAACCGGCCGGAGGAAGCCGAACGGGTGCTCGCCGAAGCGGAGGGCACGATCGAGGATCCGAGGCTGGCCGGCAGGTACCTGCGTCAGCGCGCGACGGTCCTCCAATGGGGCCTCGGCCGTACCGACGAGACGATCGCACTGCTCGACCGCGCGCTCGCGTGGTGGCCTGACGAGCAGTGGCACCAGCAGGTCGCGATCCTCCGCCTCCCATTTCTGGCGCTGCGCGATCCACCGGCCACGCACGCCTCCGAGCTCGAGCAGGTGCTCACGCCGGAAACGCTGAGCGAAGACGCGCGGCGATGGCTGCGATGGGCGCTCGCGGCCGACCGCTTCTGGGCGGGGAGCGCGTGCGATGCGCGGGCGATGCTTCCGGAGATTCCGGAGATTCCGTTCCGCGGAGAGCTCGAGTTCCTCGAGTTCGCCGCGATCAGCAGCATCGGACTCGGCTCGGGTGCCGATCTCCCCGGTCTCGAGCACGACATGCGCGATGCGTTCTACCGCGCCACGGACGTCCCCGACCCCGCCGCTGCCGCACTTGCGGGAGCCACTGTCGCCGCGACCAGCTACCTCGCCGGCCGGTTTCTCGACTGCCGCCGCTGGCTCTCCGAAGCACTCAGCGAATCCGAGCGCCAGGACCCGCTCGCCGCTCGCATGATCGTCCGAGCGCTACAGGTCGCCGTGGCATACGCGATCGGCGACCACCGCGCAGCAGCGGCAGCAGCCCGCACGCTCGACAGCGAGGTCAGCAACGCGCACTTCGCACAGCCCGCGATCGCGGCATGGATCACGCGCGGCCGGGCCTGGGGCCTGCTCGCCGACGCACAACCAACCAAGGCCCAGAGCCTCCTCCTCGACGCAGCCGAGGACCTCGGACGGACCCCCATCTTCGAGGCAGAGCTTCTGTACGAAGCGATGCGTGCCGGCCGCCCGGCACGGGAGCTGGCCCCAGCCCTGCAAGTGCTCGCCGGCCGCTCGGACGCGCCGCTCACCTCCGCGTACGCCGAACACGTCAGCGGGCGAGCCGACGGCGACGCACAGGCGCTCCTGCAGGCGGCCGAGGCGTTCGCAACGCTCGGCGCCAACCGCTACGCGTCCGAAGCAGCCGCTCATGCCTCAGCAGCTTTCGCGTCCGAAGGCCGCCAGGACACCGCTCGCCGCGCGGCCGCGCGCAGCCGCGAGCTGCAGCCCACCGAACAGGGCGCCCAGCCGGCCTCGATCGAAGGGGTCGACCGTGATGCGATCGACCTCACCCCACGCGAGGCACAAATGGTCGAGCTGGCCAGCCGCGGTCTCACCAATGCCGAGATCGCGGAAACGCTCGTGCTCTCCTCGCGAACCGTCGAGACCCACATCTACCGAGCGATGCGAAAGCTCGGCGTCAACGACCGACGCGAGTTCCATCCCATACCGGCGAACTGAGCGCGGGCACCAACCAGCGCAGTACGCCAGCACCCGCTGTCGTTCCAGCCGACCGCAGTAAGCCCGCTCTCGCTTCGCGACGTGCGTCACTCTCCGCAGCGACGTGACCGCCCGCGTCGGCCACGCCTGGGACCTGCTTTCGCTCCCCGACGAGCATCTCGGCCTGGACGACGAGCGCCCTGCAACGCGCGGAAAGCGCGCGGCAGCTGGGTGATGACGCGTTACGTCGGTGTTACCCGGCGCCGCGTACAGTGGAGCGGACCGTGCAGCCCGCACGACTCTTCGCAGCGCTCGCCGTCAGCGCCGTCGCAATCGCCGCGTGCGGGTCCGCTTCCAAACCAAGCAGCACCGGATCTGGCGGCACGCAAGCCCTGACGTACGCCAACTGCATGCGAGCGAACGGTACGCCGACCTTCCCAGATCCGGGCTCGAACGGCGCACTCCCCAACCCAGCCTTGCCGGCGTTCCAAGCGGCCAAGAAAGCCTGTGCGAAGCTGCAGCCCGCCGGCCTGCACCTGCCCGGCTCCCCCGAGCCATCACCCGCCGAACTGCGCGCCGCACTCACGTTCGCCCGATGCATACGCAAGCACGGGGTCTCGCAGTTCCCCGACCCGCTCACGACGGTATCGCTCGTGGCGGCTCTGACGCTGGGCTCGGGGGAGTACTTTCCCGCCCCCGGCTCGACCGAATTCCAGTCACCGGCGTTCAGGCACGCAGCCAAGGCCTGCGGACTGCAGCTTCCCGTGGGCCCGCCGCCGTAGCCGTCCCACCAACCAACAGGAAGCGCGCGACCTGCGTCTTGCACCCGGCGGGAGGCCCTCGAGGCGGCAGCAACGAGCTGAATGCGGGAGCGACGAGGTCGTGGCCGACACGCGTGGAGCGGCCAAGCTCGACCCGCCCCTACGACCAGCCCCGGACCCGCCTTCGTGTTTGGACGCGCATGTTGAGCGACACGCTGGGTGGTGACGGCGGGGGCGGTCGGCGACACGGAGTGTGGTGACGGGGAGCGCTCCGCGTCCTGATCATTTTGGGCTCCCTCGCCGAAACCTTGACGCGGCGAGGCGAGGGAGCCCGTGACGCCGTTGGAGGTCGTCGTGCTCATCGTCTCAGACGATCGTGCTGTGGTCGAGGCGGATCTCGCTGCCGGCCGGTTGGTCTGCCCGCGTTGCCTGGCGGGCGTGTTGGGAGGCTGGGGCTGTTCGCGGTTGCGGGAGGTCCGGACTGGTTCGGGGGTGCGGCGGTTGCGGCCGCGTCGCGGCCGTTGTCGAGAGCGGTCGTGCCGGGCGACGCATGTGCTGCTGCCGGCGGTGTGCTTGGCGGGCCGGCGGTATGTCGCGGAGGTGATCGGCGCCGCGCTGCTCTGGATGGGCCGGGAGGGGTACCGGCGTTGCGGGGAGCGGCTCGGGGTGCCGGGTGAGACGGTCCGCGATTGGCGCCAGCGGTTCCGGTCGCGGGCGGAGTCGATCGGCGCGCACTTTCTGCGGTGGGCGCGGGCGCTTGACGCCTCGTTTGATCCGCCGGCCGGCCAGGGGTCGCCGGGCGCTGACGCGATTG
This sequence comes from Solirubrobacteraceae bacterium, assembly GCA_049509055.1. Classification (GTDB taxonomy): domain Bacteria; phylum Actinomycetota; class Thermoleophilia; order Solirubrobacterales; family Solirubrobacteraceae; genus Palsa-465. Next base: position 2,748 of record JBELAG010000104.1, on the reverse strand, counting down.
AAGCGATCGGGGTGTGCACGAGGGTGGCGTCGCTGCGGTTCGGGCGCCGGCCGCCGTGGTCGTGGGTGTCCGCGCTGACCGCGGGCGGGCTGTTGGCGGTCAACACGTGCACGCCTTGGCCTGTGCCTGAGTGACCGTGATCCTGACCGGTTTGTTGATGTCAACGACTGGTCAGGAGGTGGTTGGTGGACAGGGCGCAGGAGATCGGGTTGTTCCGCTGGCAGATCGTCGGCGAGGCGACGGACATGTCACTGTCGGCGCGGGAGCGCGGACGGCTGGTCCGCGCGTTGGCCGAGGGTGAGCACCTCGCCCCGGACGGGAGTCGGGTCAGGGTCACTCGAACGACGCTGGATCGGTGGATCCGCGCGTATCGCGAGGGCGGGTTTGACGGGCTGGTGCCGGCACCGCGCAGGGTCGCGAACGGCACGCCTGAGCGGGTGTTGGAGTTGGCGGTCGCGTTGCGGCGTGAGCAGCCGGCCCGGACGGCGGCGCAGATCCACAGGATCATCGTGGAGGCTGAGGGCGCGGCGCCGTCAGCGCGCACGATCCAACGGCATTTGGTGGCGGCGGGGCTGCCGTGGAAGGGCAGCCAGATCGCGCGTGCGCTCGGCCGGTTTGAGGCCGAGTCGCGCAACGAGTTATGGACCGGGGACGCGTTGCACGGCCCGCTGATCGATGGTCGTCGCGTGTTCCTGTTTTGCTTTATTGACGATCACAGCCGGCTTTTGGCCGGCTACCGGTGGGCCGCCCGGGAGGACGTGCTGAACGCCTCCCGCGCACTGCGCGCCGGGATCGCCGCCCGCGGCCGGCCGAAAGCCGTCTACGTCGACAACGGATCGCCGTTCGTGTCCGGGCAACTGCTGCGGGCGTGCGCGGTGCTCGGAATCCGACTGATCCACTCCACTCCCGGACGACCGGAGGGACGCGGGAAGATCGAACGCGTCTTCAGGACGGTCCGCGAGCAGCTACTGGTCGAGCTCGAGGACCGCCCGCCCGCGAGCGTTGAGGATCTCAACCGGATCTTCCAGGCATGGGTTGAGCAGGTTTACCACCGCCGGGTTCACTCAGAGACGGGGCAGACACCATTGGAGCGGTTCCTCGCCCTAGGCCCGCCAACCTTGCCGAGCGAGCCTGCGCTGACCGAAGCGTTCCGCTGGTCAGAGCGCCGGACGGTGTCAAAGACCGGCACCGTCGGGATGCACGGCAACACCTACGAGGTCGACCCCGAGCTCGCCGGCCGCCAGGTCGATCTCGTGTTCGACCCGCTGGAGCTGGCCGACGTCGCCGTTCAGATCGACGGCCGGCACGTCGGGCTGGCGATCGCGTTGCAGATCAAACGGCACGTCCACCCCCGCGCCCAGCCGCCAACCCCGCCGGCCGAGCCGACCGGGGTCAACTACCTCGACCTGATCGAAAAACGCCACAACCAGCAACAGCAGCAACGGATCGACTATCGCAACCTGCCAGGCCCGCCGGCCGCCGACGACGACGAGAACAACATGGAGACGATGGGATGAGTATCGATCGCCTGCGGGCGCACTGGGGGTTGTCACGCACCCCGTTCACCAAGGAGCTGGCGACCTCGATGCTGTTTAGCTCTGCCGCTCACCAGGAAGCGGTCGCGCGGGTCGGGTGGATCATCAGCGAGCGAGCGTTGGGCGTGGTCTGCGGCGAGGTCGGCGCCGGCAAAACGGTCGCCGCCCGCGCCGCGACCGCGGGCCTGGACGCGAGCCGACACACGATCATCTACCTCCCGAACCCGGCGGTCGGAGCGCGCGGGATCTACACCCAGATCGTCACCGCGTTGGGCGCCGCGCCAAGGTTCTACCGCGCGACGCTGATTCCGCAAGCGACCGACCTGATCGCCGCCGAGACCGCCGAGCGCGGCAAGACCGTCGTGCTGATCTTGGACGAGGCGCACCTCCTCGGCGCTGACCAACTCGAAGAGCTGCGGATGCTGACCAACGCCGAGATGGACTCCCGCGCGACGTTCGCATGCCTGCTGCTCGGGCAGCCGACACTGCGTCGCAAGCTGCGCCAAGGCGTGTTCGCCGCTTTGGATCAGAGGATCGCGCTGCGGTGCACGATCGACGGGATGGACCGCAAAGAGACCGGCGACTACATCGCTCACCACGTCAAGCTCGCCGGCCGCGCGGACACGATCTTCAGTGATGACGCGGTCACGCTGATCCACGACGCCTCCCGCGGGCTGCCCCGCCAGGTCAACAACCTCGCGACGCAGACACTGATCGCCGCCTACGCACAGAACAAGTCGATCTGCGACGAGAGCTCCGCCCGCGCCGCACTCACCGAGATCACCGCCGAATGACCGGCGAGCTGATCTCCCTATTTGACCAACCGCCACCACCGGCCGGTCAGCCTCGGGCGCTCGCGCCGCCACCGCCACCGGCCGACTGGCCCGCAGCGCCCGACCCAGCCGCCCACCACGGGCTCCCGGGCGCGATCGTTGCGAAGATCGCCCCCCACACCGAGGCCGACCCTGCCGCGATCCTCGTTCAGCTGCTGGTCTGCGCCGGCGCGCTGATCGGCCGCGATGCGCACTACCGGGTCGAGGCGACACGGCATCACCCGAACGAGTTCGTGGTCTTGGTGGGCGACAGCGCGAAGTCCAGGAAGGGCAGCTCGTTCGATCACGTCGCCCGACTGCTCGCACAGGCCGACCCGGCATTCACCGCACGACTGACAACGGGGCTGTCCAGCGGCGAGGGACTGATCTGGGCGGTCCGC
>JBELAG010000103.1:0-16803 GCA_049509055.1 Solirubrobacteraceae bacterium | reverse complement strand
GAGGCCGCGGATGCTCAGAGCGATTGTGCGCCCTGCGCGGCGGGCCGGGCCGGTCGGCGGTGATCAGTCTGTGAGGGTGCGGTAGAAGCCGAGGAGGGTCTGAGCGAGTGCGGTGGGGTCCTCGAGCGCGGCGAGGTGTCCGATGTCGGGGAGGTTGGCCTCGGTGACGTTGTCGGCGATCGCGTTCATGGCCTGATGAGTGAATCTGCCGGTCCCGGCGCTGACTGAGAGGACCGGCATCGCAAGTTTGCCAGCGGCGACGATCTGCCTGATTTCCTCGCCCTCGGTGAGCATGGAGCGGTACAGGCCGATGGCGCCCGCGAATCCGTCGGGCTGCGCGTAGGTGCGGGTGAACTCGTCGATGTCCTGTTCGGAGATCGCGTCGGTGTTGATGCTCATCGCAGGGTAGGCGTAGCCTGCCAGGAAGTCGTGCTCGCGGCCGGTGAGCAGCATGTGGGGGATGCCGGGCGCGGCGATGACGCCGATGTGCCAGGTGCCGCCGTGGGTGACGTCGGCAAGCCTCTCCAGCCCGAACCCGGGCAGGCCAGTTTCGATGCCGGCGTAGCTTCGGACGAGTTCGGGATGCTCAGCGGCCAGGCGAAACGTCGTGGGACCGGCGATGTCTTGGCCGGTCAGGTGCATGGGGCCGAGACCCAGGTGCTCGATCAGCTGGCGCAGGCTGTCGGCGGCGGAGGTGCTCGAGTAGTCACCGGCATCGTGGGCGGAGTCGCCAAAGCCGGGCAGGTCGACGGCGATCACGCGGTGCTCGCCGGCGAGGGGCGGGATCACGCCGCGAAACGCCCACCAACTTTCCGGAAAGCCGTGGACGAGCAGCACCGGGGACCCGGAGTCGCCGGCGATGACGTAGTGCAGGGCTTCACCATTGACCTGGGCGGTGCGGTGGGTGACCTCGGGGATCGTGGCGCCGGCAGGGGATTGAGACATGAGCTGCTCCTTCGTGATCCGGGGTAGACAACTGGGTTGTCGAGATACTAGCAACCAAGTTGTCGGTACGTCAACATAGTTGTCTATACTTGGGGTGTGAGCCGCTCCGGAGCCGACCTTGCCCTTCTCCTGCTCGGCGGCTTCCGCGCTCTCGCCGACGCCGCAAGCGTTGAGCTGGCGCTTCGCGGGCACGAGAAGATCCGCCCGGTCCACGACTTCGCGATCCGAACCATCGACGCCGGCGCTGACACCGCCGCAGAGCTCGGTCGCCAGCTCGGCGTCTCAAAGCAGGCGGCTGCCAAGACGATCGCGTTTCTCGAAGAGCGCGGCTATATCGCCGGAGGGGCCGATCCACGCGACAGCCGCCGGCGGCGTTTCACCGTCACCGAGGAAGGTCATGCCCTGCTGCTCACCGGCGAGCAGGTCTTCGACGAGCTGCGCGAGCAGTGGGCACAGCGGATCGGCGCCGAAGAGCTCGACCGACTCGAGGAGGCCCTCTCTGATCTCGGGATCCGCATCCCCACCAGCTTCGACACCCCCGGCTACTTCAGCAACGAAGCGACAGACTGAACACGACGCGCACATCGCGCCGCGCCTGGCCCAGCGCAGGACGGGCGGCCACCAAGACCTTCTGCTTCATGCCGATCCGGCACTTTTGGCTGCTCCGACATTGTCTGATCAGGCTTCTCCTCCCGGCCGGATCCAGCAGCAGCGCGACGCCGTCCTGCCTTCGCCGACGAGCATCTCAATCCGCATTCCCGCGGCCCTCCTTCGCGCGGCGAGCGAGCTCACAGCCCAGCATCGATCCGGACTCGGAGAACAACCTCCCGGCCCCCCTATAGCCAGCCCTCCACGTCGCCGATCGCGGGGCCCGCCGCGCACCTATGCGGAACGACCGTCCTACCTATGCAGGGAGTCCTTGAGAGCGGCTGCACGTATGGTCGGCGACGCGGGCCGATGCTTCGGGTGCCCAAGGTTCTCGCCTCGGGGCGGCTGCGGGTCTGCTGCCGCTGCCGCATCGCACGGATGCGCGGCGGGTTCGTGCGCCGGCACGCGTGCTCATTTGCCCGGGCCTGCCGTGGATCTGCTGCATCGCGGACTGACCCGCGGCCGCTGAGAGTGGAGGATCACTGTTCGGGTCGATGCCCGCCGGCTGGTTGGGACCGATTGACGGCGCCGACTGGGCTATGCCGCGGTCTGGGGGACCAGGCGGGGGTGGTTGTGCCAGCGGTGGTTGATCTCGCGCGAGGTCAATTCGGTGCGGTCACTGACGGCGGCTGAGCGTCGCTTTCCTGGGGTCGGGGACGGGCCTGCGGGCTGCGGGTCGGTGGCGAGTCCTGGCTTCTGGGCTCCGGTTTGCGTTTGTCGGAGGATGGGTCAAATCGGATCTGGTCACAAATCGGGGCGAGCTGTTATGTAGGGGCATGGCGAGGACTGGCGTCCGGGAGGGATGGTCAGATGCGGATCTGCTGGCGGGGATCGCTGACCGCGATCGGGAGGCGTGCGCGGTGTTCTATCGCCGGCATGTCGCGCGCGTGGTGGCCGTTGTGCTGCGTGACACGCGTGATCCGGATGTGACCGCCGATGTGACGGCGGAGGTCTTTGCCTCGGTGATCGTCAGCGCGGGCCGTTACCGAGCCCAGACCGACAGCGCGGGGCCGTGGCTGATCGGGATTGCGCGCAATGTGGTGGCGATCAGCCGGCGACGGGGGCGGGTGCAGGATCGGGTGAGACGCCGGCTGGCGTTTGAGCCGATCGAGCTCGACGACGATGACCGCGAGAGCACGGCGGCGTTGGCGGCGCGTGGGGGTCGGGTGGTTGAGCTGGTCGAGGCGTTGCCGGCCGGTGAGCGCGACGCGGTCAAGGCCCGGGTTGTGGATGAGCGGTCGTATCCCGAGATCGCGTCGGAGTTGAGCTGTTCGGAGCTGGTGGTCCGCAAGCGGGTCAATCGCGGGCTGGCGCGCGTGCGCCGGAAGCTGGAGGAGCGCTGATGGCCGACTTCTATGACCGCCTGGAGCTTGCGCTCGCGGACGCCACCGAGCGCGGGGTGCGTCGCCGTGTTCGGGTGCGGGGGTCGATGCGGCGGCGCGGGGACTGGCTGGCCGCCGCGGCGGCGTTGGCGGTCACGGTGGCCGTGGTGGCGGTGATCGCGATCGTCGCGGGCGACCATCGCCTCGGTCAGCGACCCGTGAACCGGTCCCAGCCGGCGGTGGTGACCAACTACGGGCCGCATCGGCTGCCGGTGCTGGGCGGCCAGATGGTGTGCGATACCGAGCTGCGCGCGCCGGGCGGGGGCGGCTCGGCACGCGGAGTGGTGGTGGTCAACACGCGGCCCCCAACGCGCTTTGTGTTCTCGCTCACCGCGTCGGGCCTGGCGCCGAACGCCCGCGCAAACGCCTATGCGGTGTGGCTGCTGCCCGCTACCCGCCTGGCCTCGGGGGCCTATCAGCTGCTGTCGGGCCAGACGCCGCTGTTGGTGGGCGTGGTCAGACCGTCGGTCGCGCGCACCGGGCGGGTCGCGGTCGAAGGCCTGCTGCCCCAGAGCGCGAGCGGCGACTATCTGATGCGTCTCACCCTTCAGCCCCGCCCGTCGTCGCGAACGCCCGGGCCGACCGTCCTGCAGGGGTTCATCGGCCTATGACCCGATGACCAAGTGCGGGCCCCGAATGTCCTGATCCCGGCGACACCGTGTCGCCCGGGAGCGCATCGTCAACCATAAGGAGTCCGGAATGCTCGCCCGAACGCGGATCCTGTCGTCGCTGCTGATTGCTGGTCTGGCGCTGCTGTCGCCGCTTGTGGTCAGCGGTCAAGCGAGCGCCGCAGTGCGCGGTTTCACCCGATCGAACCGGGCGGCGCGTGCCGGCGCCTGGCTCGCTCATCTGAGCGGGTCGGCGGTCGGCGGGCTGACCCCGGGCACGTTTAGCGATCCATTGGGGTTTGGTTTAGCCCTGGTCGGGTCAGCGCCGGCCGGCGACGGGCCCTCGCTGTTGGCGGTTGACTCGGCGACCCACACCGCCTATGTGGTCGACGGCGACAACCTCGACGGCCCCAACCAGGGTGGCGACACTGTCTCGGTGATCGACCTGCGCCGTTGCAACGCCCGGGACGTCAGCCGCTGCCCGGGGCCCTGGCCAACGGTCACGGTCGGCAACATTCCGGCGTCGGTTGCGGTCGACACCGCCACCGACACGGTCTATGTGGCCAACACCGGAGACTTCGTCGACCCGAGCACCGTCTCGGTGTTCAACGGCGCGACCTGCAACGCCGAGGACCAGCGCGGCTGCGGGCAGGCACCGGCACAGGTCCCGGTCGGGATCGCGCCGCTGGGCATCGATGCCGACAGCGCCAACCACACCGTCTACGTCGCCAACCTCGATTATCCCAGCGGCAACACCGTGTCGATGATCAACAGCGCGACCTGCAACGGCGCGCACCTGTCGGACTGCCCGAGCACCGAGCCGCCGACGGTCACCGTCGGGGACGGGCCGGGCGACATCGACGTCGACCAGGCCACGCACACCGCCTACGTGGCCCAGACCGCCGGCGTTGCGGTGTTCGACGCCGACACCTGCAACGCCGCGACGCAAAGCGGATGCGGCACGGTCGCGACGCTCACCAACGGCGACACCAACGGAGTGGTCGCCGCGACCGTCGACCCGGCTAACCAGACGCTGTACACCGCCAACGGCGATGACACGCTCTCGGTGTTCGATCTGCGCGACTGCACCGCCGCTGATCTCGGCGGCTGCGCGACCGACACGCCCGCCACGGTCAGCATCACCCACGGCGTGCCGGGGCTTGACGCGGCGCTCGGGGTGGCCGCCGACACCGCCAACCACACCATCTATGCCCCCTTCTTCCACGACGACGCGCTCATGGCGATCGACGCCGACGCCTGCAACGGCCACAACCCGGCCGGATGCGCGACGGTCGTCCCGCGCGAGATCCACACCGGCGCCGAGCCCGAATCCGTCGCCCTGGACCCCGAGACCCAGACGCTCTACACCGGCGACGAGGTCGATGACGCCGTCTCGGTCATCAACGCCTCGGCCTGTGACGCCCAGACCAGCACCGGCTGTCGCCCGGCGCCGCCCATGATCGCCTTCCCGCAACCGGGGGTGCCGGCCGACGATCCCGCCGTGCACACCCTCTACATACCCAGCCAGACGGGCGCCGTCGGGATGCTGGACACCAATGTCTGCAACGCCGCCCGGCCCGCCGCCTGCCCGGCCGCGCCCGTCACCTTCACCGGCGGGGACGACCCCCAGGACGCGATCCTCGATGAGGCCACCCACACCGTCTACATCGCCAACGCCGGCAGCGGGTCTGATGGATCGGTGTCAGTGATCGACGACCTCACCTGCAACGCCGGCATTCAGACGGGGTGTGGCACCATCGCGCACTTGCAGGTTCCCACCGGCGCCGACCCGATCGCCGTCGACGTCGACGTGGTGACCAACACCGTCTACGTCGCCGCCGATGCCTCCGCCGAATTCGGCGCCCCGACGGACCTCTACGTGTTCAACGGCGCCACCTGTGACGCGCAGATGCACGGCGGATGTCGTCAAACCCCGCTCGCCGTGCCGCTCGGAACCGGAGCGCCGGCCAACGTGGCCGTGGACCAGGCCACCAACACCGTGTATGTCGCCATGGTCCCCTCCTTCGGCACCGACACGCCCGGCAGCGTGGCGGTGATCGACGGCGCGACGTGCAACGCCACGCAGACTGCCGGCTGCACCGGCCCGATCGCGAGCATCCCGGTCGGCGTCGACCCCGAGCAAGTCGGCGTCGACCAGGCGTCCGACACCATCTACACCGCCAACGCGCAGGACTTCGACTACCCCGGGACGGTGTCCGTCATCAACGGCGCCGTCTGCAACGCCGGCGACCAGGACGGCTGCGGACAGAGCGCCGCCACCGCTCCCGTCGGATTCGGACCCCTCAATCTCTGGGTCGACCAGGCCCACAACCAGATCTGGGTCGAGAACAACCTGGACACCAGCGTCTCGATCATCGACGGCACGGCATGCAACGGCCAGCACGAGACCGCATGCGCACGCCAGTGGCCCCAGCACTCCGTGCTCGACTACCCCGACTCAGCCGCCTTCGCCGACGGCGTCAACAGCGCTTACATCGGCGGCGGGACCGGGATCTCCATCCTCGCACTCACCCCCAACACCCACCAATGAGCGGCCTGGCGACATCCCTGCGACCCGCCGCAAGGATGCTCAGAGCCTCGACCCCTCACCCGCCTGAAGCTGTCCCGTCACACCGGTCGAGAGTCCCTTCGCGGGCGGGTCTGCATCGGCAGCGCCCCGGTCTCACCCCACGTCGTGTCCGCCATGAATTCGGCGAGCAGCATGGCCGAGCCCTTGGCGCTACTCAGCCCTGCTCTGCGTGCATCTCATTCGGACGAAAGCGCTTGCTGGGACCGGGTGGGCTTGCAAGCGCGGGCACCGAGACCACGGCCGCGCCGGCTCCCCTGAGCCGCGGGGATCGCACGAAGGGCTCCGGCACGAAAGTGCTCGCCGGCACGGGCGGACGCCTGGGCATCGCTACGGCGACAAACGCGTGTCCATCGAGTTCGGGTCGTCGCGCCGGAGGAACGCCGGCAGACGCGTCAGCGAATGCGACCCGCAACGACGACGCTGGCAATCCCCCGCCGCGGCCGACGTGCGCCGGCCGGACTCGTCCGCATGATCGCAGCGGCTCCGCGCCGGTCAAGGTCGCCCTTCGGGCTGCCTTCGGCAGGGCCTGTCGGCCCTCCCTTGACCGGCGCTTCGTCCGACGCGGTTCCGCAACGAGGTCCGGCATCGACCAGCCTGCCATGCGCTCTCTCGTCGCTTCAGAACCACGCAATCACAGACATAGACATACACTCCAGGCACTCGGTGCAGACGCCCGAAGATGCCCGAAGACGCCTGTAGATGTCCGAGCACGCAGGGCGCTCAGGCGGGGATGACGAGCCGCTCGCCGGGGATGTAGTCGGCCACGAGCTCGCCGGACGCATCGAAGGCCACGAGGAGCAAATGCGGTTCTGCCTCGGCAACCGCTGCAAGCTCGGCCAGTGCCTTGAGCGCCTCGGTCTCGTCCTCAAACGAGTCGACCAGGTTTCCGTCGTCGAAGATGACGAACTTCATGCCATGGATGCTACCGCCGGTCATCGGAGCGGCTGGTCGATCGGGATGACATCGACGACGCATCCGGCGAGCTGGCCGGGCAGGTCCCACACCGACCAGTGTCCGTCGCTGCCGGTGTCAGCGATACAGATGCCGTGACCAGGTCGAAGCTCGAACCGCCCAACATATGTGCCCACCCGGGCCGGGCGTCGCAGGGCGATCCGCTGAAGCAGCTCGCCGTTCTCGAACATCGATACCGCCATGTAGAGGGCGATAGCGCGACGCTCTGAGGGATGGGGAGGCCGTCCGACCTCATAGTCGGACCGCATCGATGCGATCAGGTCGGCGTCGGCCACGCCGTGACAGCCGCGATAGAGGGTGATGGACTCCGGAACAGCGACCACGACGATCGGGAATTCGCTCACGCCTCGATGCTCGCAGCCGGCTCGGCCGACGCGTCGACGGCGCCGAACGCGCGATTGAGGCGCTCCAGATCCTCGGGCCGGTGCTTGGCGCTCACGTAGCGGTCGGTTGTGCTGAGCTTCGCGTGGCCGAGGAAGTCCCGGACGAATACGGGATCGGCCTCGCGGGCGAGGATGCTGCCGGCGGCGTGGCGGAGGCCGTGAAGCTTCACCGGACGGAGGCCGGCCGTCTCAGCGGCCAGGTTGTAATGGCGGCGCAGCGCCGAAACGTCGAGCCGGCGGCCGTAGCGGTTGCAGACGACGTAGTCGTCATCCCCCACGAACTCGGCGCGCGATCCGAGGCGGGCGAGCGCGGCGCGCGCCGGGTCGGACAGGGGCACCCTCCGGCTGCGGCCGCCCTTCGGGAGGGTCTCGGCGTCGGCTGAAAGGGTCCGACGGACAAGCAGCGAGCAGCCGTCCAGGTCGACGTCTGACCAGCGGAGCGTGACGAGCTCGCCGACGCGGACGCCGGTGTAGAAGAGAACGCGGAACGCCTCGGCGTCCTGGCGGTCATCGGCAACGCGTGCTGCGCACTCGGCCTCCCCCACCCCCCACGTCCGTCGGTGCGCGCTCGTCTCGCAGACGCGGGCAAGCGCCTCGATCTCCTCAACCTCGTAGTAGTCGAGCGCCGCCGGCGGCGGCTCGCGGCGCTTGTCGGTCCGGTCGACGGGGTTGCGGTCGAGGCCAAGCGTGTCGCTGCGACCGGCATAGGAGAACATCGCCTGGAGGACCTGGCGATGCTTGTTGACGTTCCGAGGCGAAAGGCCCTCGTCGTCGAGTTTCCGCAGAAACGCGCTCACTTCGGCCGTCGTGACCTCGGCGGCGAGCGCATCGCCGAACGTCGCCATGATGCGGCCGCGGCTCTTCCCCGTTCCGCGCTGGTAGGCCTGGCCGGCCTCGCGCACGATTGTCCGGTAGTCGCGGACCGTGGAGGGCTTGACGCCCCGGATGCGCTCGAGCCAATGCAGCCAATCCTCGGCGAGACCGCGCACGGTCGCGGACCGCTGCGCGGCGAGGCGGGCGTGAAGAGCCTGGTCGGCGGCCTCACTCGCCTGGATGGACATCGCGTCCAGCACCGCCACGGGCGCTGCGCGCTCGTCGAGCCAGCCCTCGCGGCAGCGGCCCTTGCGCTTCTGCCAATCGCCGGCCTGGTCGAGCTCGAGCCAGGCGCGACCGAGCCGCTTCTTCTTCAGCCGCCACGGCTGAGAGTGGTCCGCGCGGTTCCGCCACTGGGCGTCCCAGTAGACAGTGTCGCCGGCCCCTGCCCGGGCCCTCAGGACGAGGTTCGCCTGCTCGATACCCTCCGGCGCCTTCCCTTCAGCCGCTCTCACGAAAGCGCCGCTCAGGCAGGGTTTTCTGGTTTTCTTACGTCACGGAGCGCTGTGGCACGGGCTTCCCCTTTTCACGGATATCCGCAACCTCGAGAGGGCGACTGCGTCCGGATTCGACGACGGCACGGGTCCGGATGATGGGCGGCTCCCCCGGGGGCGCTCGACGAGGCCACAGCTCTCCCCGACGATCACCTGCAGACGAACCGGGCCGCAGTCGCGTCGGGGGCGCGTAGCCCTCTGTACCTGCGCTCGATCGAGGCGTCCAAGGTCGGGAAGCCGTGCGCGGCAGCCAGGTGCAACCAACCTTTCGGCTCGCTTCGCGTTTACATATACGTGGGGGCTTGTGAACGGTTCGGCGTTTCCCGGTTGTCACATGACGTGACGTCCGGCAGTTAAGGGGTCCGGGGGGCCCAGATCCATCTGGGCCCCCCGGAGAGCCAGGGAAGTGGGGGTGCAGTTCCCCGACCGGCCAAGGGCGGGTTCCCCCGTCCGAAGCTCGTCACAGCATACGTTCCGCGCCTGAGGCTGATCTCCCGCCCAGGACACCTCGCCACCACGAACGCCACGACATCCGCCGCCGTCACAGCCGCGCGAGATCGAGCTCGTCGTTGCGTCGCACACGGCCGTCCAGGAACGACCGCACCGCCAGCACATACCCCTCAATCGTGTCCGGCGTCAACCCCCGCTCGACGGCCAGGTACTCGCGATAGTCAGCCAGCAGCACCTCGACCGCGCCCACGACCACGCGCGACGAGGCCGCCGGCGCGACGCCCAAGCCCCGCAGATACCCCAGCAGAGGCGTCATCGCTCGCGCCGTCACCCGATCGGTGTAACCCGCCGCTCGCCGCTCGGCCAAGAACCGCTCGACGACCTCGCTCGTCAGCTCGTCCGCGTCGAGACCCTCGCCCGCAGCCAACGGCTCGCATGCGCCATCAACTGCAGCTGAAAGGTGGCCTGAGCGCGACCGGGACCTCGTCCAGCGCCGGCTGCGCAAGGCGTGGAAGGAAACCGATCACGACACCGCGCTCACCCAGCTTCAGACGCTCGCCGCTGAGCTCGAGCGGTCCCATCCCGGCGCTGCCGCCTCGCTGCGGGAGGGGATCGCCGAGACGCTCACCGTCACCCGCCTGCGCGTGAAGGGCACGCTCAAGAAGACGCTCGAGAGCACGAACCCGTGCGAGTCGATGATCGAGTGCGTGCGCCGCTCTTCGCGGAACGTGAAGCACTGGCAGAACGGGGAGATGTGCCTGCGGTGGACCGCCGCTGGGATGCTCGAAGCCGAGCAGCAATTCCGCCGCGTGATCGGCCACAAGGACCTCGCGAAGCTCGCCGTTGCCGTCGAGCGTGAAGTCGCCCTTCCCCAGCCCGACCCCGTTCAGACGCCATAGGGCTGCCTTGTCGTCCTCGTCGAGCGCCGCAGGGTCGATTACGGTTTCCTCGAGGACCCGCAGGCTAGTGCCTGCCCTCGAGGATTTGCACGAGATCGGCGCGAGCTACCGCCGACGAGGCCGGCGACGGGCTAAAGCTAAACCCGGCAGCCGCTCCGCGAGAGCACGATCGGCCCGTCGGCGGCCGCGAGGATCCGCACGAGCGTTCGACTCCCGCGTGATCGCCGTCTCACGCGCGAACGTTCTGCGAACAGCAAGCCGGGGGCTGTGCAAACGCTCGCGTGTGCTGTTTGGTCTGTCGGAGCGGCGGCGTCGGCGCGCTTTGCCGGACTGGTGGTCCCGGTCTGCGGCGAGGAGTTCTCGCCACAGACAAGACGATCTCGGATTGGCTGGTCGAGGAGCCGTGAGTGAAGCGTTAGCTCATGAAGAACTGTTGGTAGATGAGGAAGACGTTCATCAGGCTGATCGCGATGGCGATGGTCCAGGCGGCGGTGGCGAGCGTGCGGCCGTTGGCGTGGAGGCCCATGATGTCGCGGCGGCCGGTGAGGATCACCAGCGGCACGAGCGCGAATGGGATGCCGAAGGACAGCACGACTTGGCTGAGGACGAGCACGTTGGTGGGGTTCATGCCGATCGCGAGCACGGTGAGCGCGGGGATCATGGTGATCGCGCGGCGCAGCGCGAGGGGGATCTGGAAGTTGATGAAGCCGGCCATCACGACCTGGCCGGCGTAGGTGCCGACGCTGGAGGAGGAGGCGCCGGAGGCCAGCAGCGCGACCGCGAACGCGAGCGCCGCGGTGCCGCCGACGAGGCGGCCGAACTGGGCGTGGGCTTGGGGGATGGTGCTCAGGCCCGACAGCGCTGGGGTGTGAAAGAGTTTGGCGGCGACGGCGAGCATCGCCAGGTTGACCAGTCCCGCGAGTCCGAGCGCGATATAGACGTCGAGGCGCTCGAAGCGCAGCACCCGCTTCTTCTCGGCGTCGTTGCGGGTCGGCATCCGGCCCTTGGTCAGCGCGGAGTGCAGGTAGATGACGTGGGGCATCACGGTCGCGCCGACGATCCCGACGGCGATGTAGAGGTAGGTGGTGCCGTGCAGGCTGGGGATCAGCCCGTGCAGCGAGCCGTGCACCGATGGTCCGATGCGCAGTGTCTCGTAGAGAAAGCCAGCGAAGATGATCCCCAGCAGCGCGCTGATCGCGAGCTCAAAGCGCCGGAAGCCGAGGGCTTGCAGCCCGAGGATCCCGAACGCGATCACCCCGGTGATCAGACCGGCGGGGAGCAGCGGCACGCCGAACAGCAGGTTCAGCCCGATCGCGGCGCCGATGAACTCGGCGATGTCGGTCGACATCGCCATGATCTCCGCCTGAGCCCACATGCCCCACGTGAACGCTCGAGGGAAGTGCTCGCGCACGACCTCGGGATAGTTGTGGTCGGTGACGATCCCGAGCTTGGCCGAGAGGTACTGGATCACCATCGCGACGAGGTTGGCCGCCAGCACCACCCACAGCAGCAGGTACCCGAATTCCGCGCCGCCCTGCACGTTGGTCGCGAAGTTGCCCGGGTCGACGTACGCGATCGACGCGACAAACGCCGGGCCGAGCATGAACAGCGTCGCGCGGAGCTTGCCGCGCGACAGGAGGCGCTCGAGTGCGCTTTCCTCCAGCTCCTCATACAGCGGGAGCGTCGGGCCGGCGGCGGCCTTGAGCGCCGGAACCCGGCGGCCGGGCGGCAGGGTCACTGCTCGTCTGCCTCGATCTCGATCCGGATCGCGCGGGCGAGCCCGCCGCCGATCGGCTGCTCGCGCTCGCCGAAGCGCACGAACACCGGCCCACCGAACGGCTGGCGATCAACGAGCTCAAGGCGAGCCCCGAGCGTAATCCCCTGCTCGGCGAGGTAGCGCAGCATCGCCGGGTCAGAATCAGACACACGGACAAACACCCCCCGAGCACCCACCGGCAACTCGCCCAGGCTGGAGGTCGGGCGCTCGTCGATCTCAAACTCAGGCGTGGGGATCGGGTCGCCGTGCGGATCGACCGCCGGGTCCCCCAGGCGCGCGGCGATCAGTTGCTCGAGCTCCTCAGAGATCACGTGCTCGAGCACCTCGGCCTCGGCATGCACGCGATCCCACGGCATCCCCAGCTCACGGGCGAGGAACAGCTCCAGCAGCCGGTGATGGCGCAGCACCTCCAACGCCACCCGCCGACCCTCATCAGTCAGTCGCACCCCGTGATAGGGCTGATGCTCGACGATCCCGACCGCGGTCAGCTTGCGCACCATCCCCGACACCGACGCCGGCGTCACCCCGAGCCGCACCGCGAGATCAGTCGTCGAAACCGCCGCGCCACCGCGAGTCTCCAGCGCATACACCGCCTTCGCATAATCCTGCACCGACGACGAAACCAATTGTTGCCGTCCCATGGGTGCGAGATTATGGCGCGCCGAATAATTCTTGTCAACGAGTCGAAACCGCTGGGGTGCCGAGCAGCGGTTGGTGTCGGCGCGGCTCGGTCCGCGCCGAACGTGCGCCGCTGAACCCAACGCGCGTTAGGATGAGCGGCGTGTCCGATGACCGCTGTGACCTGCTCTGTCTCGACCTTCCCCGCGCCGAGGACATCCGCGAGCACCTCGACCAGGCGGCGATCGCCGCGATCGCCGCGCGAGGCAAGGCGCTGGGTGACCCCACGCGAGTCGCGATCGCTGTCGCGTTACGAGCGGGCGGAGAGCTGTGCGTCTGTGACCTGGCCTGGATCACTGGCCGGGCCGAGAACCTCGTCGGCCACCACCTCCGCACCCTCCGCGCCGGCGGCCTGGCGACCTCGCGGCGCGAGCACAAGATCGTCTTCTACGCGCTCACCGAACTCGGCACGCGCCTGCTCGACACGCACCGCACCACCATCGCGGCCCGCTGATGAGCACCGCCCCGATCCAGCTTCCGATCGCCCGCAGCGATGCGGTGAGCCAGCGGCGCCTGGATCCCGGCGAGCGCGACCGGCTGATCGGTCGCGCCAAGGCGCTGTCCTGGCTATCACTGGCCTACATGACCGCCGAGGGCGCGATCGCCATCACCGCCGCGACCCTCGCCGGCTCGATCGCGCTGCTCGGCTTCGGCCTGGACTCCGCGATCGAAGCGCTCGCCTCGGTGATCGTCATCTGGCGCTTCACCGGCACGCGACGACTCTCCCCACACGCCGAGCGACACGCCCGACGCCTCGTCGCGATCAGCTTCTTCCTGCTCGCCCCCTACATCGCCCAAGACGCGATCCGCTCCATGACCGCCGGCGAGCACCCCCACACCAGCTGGCTGGGGATCGGACTATCAGTCTCCAGCATCATCGTCATGCCCCAACTCGGCAACGCCAAGCACCGCATCGGCCAACGCCTCGGCTCCGGCGCCACCACCGGCGAAGGCACCCAAAACCTGCTCTGCGCCTACCTCGCCACCGGCGTGCTCGCCAGCCTCGCCCTCAACACCGCCTTCGGCCTCTGGTGGGCCGACCCGGCCATCGCGTTCGCGATCGCCCTCCTCGCCATCAAAGAAGGCCACCAAACCTGGCAGGGCCAAGGCTGCTGCGCCACCCCGGCCATCAACGCCAATAGCAACACCGGCTGCGACGAGGACTGGTGCCGCTCAGTACGGCACACGCGCCCGTACCGACCGACAACCGGTAGTCGGTGATCGCGCCCTCGATGCTGCCGCTCACGCAGGCAAAGCGGACGCGTGTCCGCCAGCGGATCCACCACCGCAGGCTCTGCGCGCCCCCTGAGCGGATCCGCCTCCGGCGACGACTCCGTCGCAATACCTGATCGTGCTGCGAATGTGCGCGTCACGGTGGGCGACCGCCCGCATCCTCGCGTGACTCGGGCGGGTACGCCGCTCAACTCAGCCGCGACGCGCAGGCCCGACGGGGAGGTCAGACCCGCTCGTGTCGAGTGGGGTCACGCGCTGATTGGCACCCTGGGGTCACGCGCCGGCTGGCACCCGCTGTTCTGAGACCTCTTTGCGGGTGACCGTTCCGGCCGGTTGCTGGTAGGGCACCAGCGTGTACAGCGCCCAGGCGAGCACGATGAACAGCAGTCCGTCGTTGCGATCGGTCGCGCCGCCGGCGAAGATCCCCCCGAACCCTTGGCCGACCATCCAGAAGATGAGGTTCAGGACGGCGGCAAGGATCAGGAACTGCCGGGCGCGCCAGTTGGCGGCAACGGCGATCGCGGCCGATGCGGCTGAGAGGACGAGCGCGAAGATCAGGCCGTTGCCCTTGGTGATGCTCGCGAACCCGTCTTGGACGCTGCTCAACCAACTCATCCCCGAGGGGGCTACATCTACGGATTCGCGATGCAGGAGCCCAGCCTGCCGTTCGACACCGCGCAGGAGACGGCCGAAGTCGCGCAAGCAATCATGGCGCAGTTCTTCCCCGGCGGGTACCCCCACCTCGCCGAACTGGCGATCGAGCACGTGCTCAAACCCGGCCACAGCTACGCCAACGAATTCGAGTATGGACTTGAGCTCATCCTCGACGGTCTCGAGCGGGATCTATCCGAGCCCGACGAGCGCTCGCCTGCTCCGTGACGTCGGTGTAGAACGTCGGTCGAATGACAGCGAGGCCGTGTCGGCGAACGGGCGGTCGGTCGGTCGGCCGCCGGCAGCCGATGACGACTCCCTATCCCTATCGCTATCCGCGCAATCGAGGGCCAGGAATTGCCGGCGGCGCGAGGGCGTGTGCGGAAGCGTAAGCGCGTCTCTTTGACGCCCGCTCGCGCTGATCGGCTCTGTGTCTAATCGTCGGCGCCGCCTGAGCCAGCGCGGACCCCGAACCCGTATAGCTGCGCTGGGCGTGGCCAGCGGCGTGAGTCGCGTCAGAATCGTCCTGAGAGGGCGTGGGGCGTGGGTTGGTTGGCTGGTGGCGGGTCGTCGGCGACCAGTCGGGAGACGGTGACCAGGCGGAAGTGGCGCTGGCGGAGACGGACGATGATTCGTGGCAGGCCGCGACGGTCTCGCTGCGGTCGCCGCCGCCGTCGTGCATCAGGATGATCGCCCCGGGTTGGGTGCCGCTGACCGCCGTGTAGATGATCTTGCTCACGCCAGAGCGCAGGTATTCGCAGGTGTCGGCGCTCCAGAGCACCATCAGCATCCGCTCGGCGCGCAGGACCTAGGTGAGAAGGCGTCGGGTGAGTGGGGTGGCGGTGATCCCGTGGAGCGTGATCGAGATCGCAACGCAGACGATCGTTGTCCAGAGGATCTTTGTCGCGTTGGTGTGGGAGAGGTCGCCGGTGGCAGCGACGATCGTCGCGTAGTAGAGGGCTGCGACGCCGCGCACGCCGAAGAATCCCAGGAACAGCCGGCCGCGAAGGTCAAGGAATCCGTGGGCGGTGACCGCCAGCACCAGCACGGGGCGCACGAGGAGGATGATCAATGGGGCGAGCAGCCAGCCGGCAAGGCCCGGGACAGCGAGTCCGGTCGTGGTCAGCTCAGATCCGAGGAGGAGCAGCACCGCGAGCTCGAGCAGACGCCCGGCGACCTCGGCGCCGTGATGGATGCGGGTGTTGATCTCGTGGTCAAACTCGTGGCGGCGGAACGCGATCCCGGCAGCGAACACTGCCAGCAGCCCGTAGGTGCCCAGCGCGTCGGCAGCGCCGTAGACCACGAGCGCGGTGGCGGGCGCGAAGAACCCATCGAGGTCTCTAGACGGAAGTTTTTGAGGGTTTGAGGCCCGATCCCCAGTCTTTCTGGGGGTCGGGCCTTCTTTTTGTCGGTTCAACGTAGCCAAAGTCATGACTCGACTTCCGTCCGAGCCGTGGGTTATATTGCTGGCATGGCGAAACGTGGTGGCTCGGCTCACGTAGCCACAATCAAGACGAAGGGGAAGGACGGGGCGGTGTACACATCGCATCTGTTGCGCCGCTCCTACCGCGAGGGCGGCAAGGTCCGCCACGAGAATCTCGGCAACCTCTCGCACCTCCCGGTCGAGATCATCGACGTGATCCGCGCGATGCTCGCCGGCCGCCGCCTGGTCGACCTCGACGAGGACTTTCAGATCGAGCGGTCCCTGCCGCACGGGCACGTCGCCGCGGTCCTCGGAGTGCTGCGCGGCCTGGATCTCGAGCGGCTGCTGGGCCGGGAGCGCTGCCGTGAACGGGATCTCGTGGTGGCGATGATCGTGCAACGACTGATCGCCCCCGGGTCAAAGCTCTCAGCGACACGGCGCTTCTCCCAGACGACACTCGCAGATGAGCTGTCGCTCGGCGAAGTCACCGAGGCCGAGCTGTTGGCGGCGATGGACTGGCTGGTTGAGCGCCAGGACCGGATCGAGCGGACGCTCGCGCGCCGCCACCTCCCCGCCACGGGGGACGGTGAGGCGTTCGTGCTCGATGACCTGTCCTCGAGCTACATGGAAGGGCGCTGCTGCCCGCTCGCCACGTTGGGCTACTCGCGCGATGGTGTGAAGGGCAAGCTGCAGGTCAACTACGGGCTGATCTGCAGCCCCGAGGGACGCCCCGTCGCCGTGCAGGTGCACAAGGGGTCAACCACCGATTCGGTGACCGTTCCGGACACCGTCACGGC
>JBELAG010000102.1:0-16918 GCA_049509055.1 Solirubrobacteraceae bacterium | reverse complement strand
GATTCCTACGCCGCCGCCGCCGTCGCCTCGGCCGGCGCCCCGCTGGTGGTCACCGGCTGCGGCGCCCTGCCCTACGAGCCCGCGTTCGGCTTCGGGGCGACCAGGGACGCGCACGACGACGGCGTCCAGATCTCGACGACGATCACCCAGGCGCCCGGCGAGGCCACCAGCAGTTCGCTCACGCTCGGGTTCCCGTCCAAGGTGCTGCTGCCCAACGTCAGTGGGGTGGTCGCCGCCAAGGCGCTGTGCGCCGACCCGTCGACCGGCACCTGCACGCCGGTCGGCATGGCAAGCGCCACGTCGCCGCTGTACCCGGACGCGCTGTCGGGACTGGCCTATCTCACCGGCGGGTACCTGAGCCCTGCCCTCACGATCGTGTTCCCGCCCCCGTTCGCGATCACGCTCACCGGGCAGGTCAACCTCAAGCAGAACTCGACGACCTTCTCCGGGATCCCCGACATCCCGCTGACCAACCTCGACGTCACCCTCGCCGGCGGGCCCGCGGCGGTGTTCGCGGCCGGTTGCGTGACCGCGGCGGGGACGGCCACCGCGTCGCTGGTGTCCCAGAACGCCGACCAGACCGCATCCGCGTCGCAGCGGTTCACGGTCGCCAACTGCCCGCAGGCCCCCCAGGTGGTCAAGAGCGGCCCGCCGAAGCTGTCGTCGGTCTCGTTCGCCGGGCTGGCCGGCGGCACGCCGGCGGTCAGCTTCAGGCTCGCCGCGGGCACGGGCGCCGCCAAGCTCAGCTCGTTCACGATCGGCCTGCCGGCCGGCCTGGGCTTCAGCGGCCGGCGGCGCCACGGCGCGTTCGCCGGAGTGACGGTGCGCGGCGCGCACGTCGCGTCGCTGCGGCTCTCCCGCGGTCGGCTCGTGGTGAGCCTCGGCGCTCCGGCCGCCGCCCTGTCGGTCCGCCTCGGGCCCACGGCGCTCACCGAGCGCGCCGGCCTGAGATCGGCGGCCGGCCGGCGCCCGACCCGGAGCCTGGGGCTGAAGCTCACGGTCAGCCGCGGTCCCGCCTGATCGACGCAGCGCGATGGTGAGACTCCAGATACGATCCGTCACATCGACACCGAGGAGGCATGGATGTTTGCTCAACGATTCTCGCTCGTTCCCGGGGGGCACCGGGTGACGGCGCGACTGACCGGACTGCTCGGAACCGCGGCGCTGACCGTGGTGGCGACGCTCGGATCGGTCGCCCTGACGGCGCCGGCCGCATCGGCCGCGATCACGCCGGCGATGACGCTGACCGAGGCCACCACGACGGCGGGCTCAACCGCGAACCTCGGGGTCGACATCACGTTCGCGCCGACGTCGAGCGACACCGTCAAGGACCTCACCCTGACGCTCCCGGCCGGCCTGCTGGCCAACGCCGACATCGACAACGGCGCCTGCCTCAACAGCGCCACGCCGGCGACCGCCTGCCAGGTCGGAACGGCGTCGGTCACGGCCGCCACCGCCGCGTTCCCGCGCCTGCCGCTGACCCTCCCGGCGACCTACGATCTCGTCGCCCCGCCCAGCCCCGGCGACCTCGCCGGACTTCAGCTGATCGTGCTCGGCAAGGCGCTGGGCACCCCGGCGGCGATCACCGTGCGGCCCTCCAGCGACCCCGCCGGCGTCGGCCTGAACATCGCCTTCACCAGCATCCCGAACACCTTCACGCTGCTCGGTATCACCGCGAAGATCTCGGTCAGCGAGATCAACAGCACGTTCGTCGGGCTGCGCTTCCCCGACAGCTGCCCGGCGACGCCCGCCGCCGTGAGCCTGTCGGCGGATTCCTATGCCGCCGGCACCGTCGAGACGGCCGCCGCGGCGTTGAAGGTCACCGGCTGCGGCGCGCTGCCCTACGCGCCGGCGTTCACGCTCAAGGCCGCCCAGGACAGCGGCGACCGCGGCGTCCTGATCTCCACCGACATCACCCAGACGGCCGGGCAGGCGACCAGCAAGACGGTGACGCTGGGGTTCCCGTCCAGCGTTCTGTCGCCCAACGTCGCCGCCGTGCTGACCGGCGGGATCCTGTGCGCGAACCCCGCCTCGGGCACGTGCAAGGCGGTCGGCTCGGCGAGCGCCACCTCGCCGTTGTACCCGCGGCCGCTGGCCGGCGCCGCCTACCTGACCGGGTCGCTCACCGCGCCGTCGATCACGATCGTGTTCCCGCCGCCGTTCGCGCTCACCCTCAACGGCACCGTCGATCTGGCGACCAATGCCACGACGTTCACCAACGTCCCGGACATCCCGCTGACCGATCTCAACGTGACGCTGTCGGGCGGGCCCGACGCCGTCTACGAGTCGGCCTGCAGCCCGTCCTCGGGCACCGCCACGGCGACGCTCACCTCCCAGAACGGTGATCTGACCGCCTCACCGTCGTCGGCGTTCGCGATCGCCAACTGCACCGCCGCCACCCCGCCCGGCGTCCCCGGCGCCACGACCAACCCTCCCCCGCCGGTGACCACCCCGAAGGCCGGCACGCCGAAGCTGTCGTCGGTGTCGTTCTCGGGGCTGACCAAGGGCAAGCCGTCGCTGAGCTTCAAGCTCGCCGCCGGCGCCAACGCGCCGAAGCTCGGCTCGGTCACCGTCAAGCTCCCCTCCGGCCTGAGCGTCGTCAGCCGCCGGGTGCACGGCAAGCTCACGATCGCCGGCGTCACGCTGACCGGCGCCAAGGTCAAGTCGCTGACGCTGTCCCACGGCGCGCTCGTGATCACGCTGAAGAGCGCGACGGCCGGCGTGACCGTCAAGCTCGGCGCGGCCGCGCTGAAGGAGAGCGCGGGCCTCGAGTCCAAGGCCCGGCATCGCACGCTGAAGAGCCTGGCGCTGTCGGTCATCGCCCGCAACGCCAAGCGCCAGAACACGACCCTGTCGCAGCGAGTCACCAACCTGCACCTCTAGGTTGTCGCCCGCCGCCGCCGGCGCCGCCGCCCCGTGGCGACGCCCGGCGGGCGGCCGGCCGGCCGGTCGGCCGGTCGGCCGTGGTCACGCGTAGCGGATCGTCCTGACCACCCGCGCGGGCGCTCCCACCGCGACCGAGAACGGCGGGATGTCGGTCGTCACCACCGAGTTGGCGCCGATCACGCTCCGCTCGCCGATCGTCACGCCGCTCGTCACCACGACGTTGGCGCCGCACCACACGTTGGCGCCCACCCGCGTCGGCCCCCTGCTGCCAAATCCCTGCCATGGCACCGGCCGCTGCGGGTCGTCGTAGCGGTGGTCGGCGTCGGTGATCAACGAGCCGTTGGCGAACATGCAGTGCTCGCCGATCACCACCTCGCGCATCGCCGCGACCATCACGCCGAGGTTGAGGAACGACCCGGCGCCGATCGTGATCCGCGCGTCCCCCGGCGCGGTGATCCATACCCCCGGTTCGAACAATGTCTCGCTGCCGACCTGCAGCCTGCCCTCGCGCAGCGCCTCCAGCACGTTGCCGTGGATCGGCCAGCGCACGAACGCACCCCGGCGCATCATCTCCCAGTGGATCCGGCAGCGGTTCCACGGCAGCGAGTTGCGCTCGTACCACCGCCACTTCGCGATCCACAGCGTCAGCTGCGCCCGGTCGACGGGACCGGGCGCGTTCAGGGGCCCTCCGATCCCGCGCCCCTGCGCCGGTGCGTCATCGCGCCGCTGCCGTCCTGCGGCGGCGGGCTCCACTCGGGCTCGCGTCCCCGCTCCCGTTGCCGTTCCCGTTCGCCTTCGGGGCGACCTTGGGGGCCTCGGGGGGCTTGGGGACCTTGGCCGCCCTGGCGACCGGCGCCGTCCGAGTTCGCTTCGCCCGGACGGGGAGGATCTCGGCGAGGAAGTACCCGGTGTGGGATCCGGCGAACGCCGCGACCTGTTCGGGCGTCCCCTCGACGATCACCTGCCCGCCCTCGTCGCCGCCCTCCGGGCCGAGGTCGACGAGCCAATCGGAGACCTTGATCACATCGAGGTTGTGCTCGATCACCACGACCGAGTTGCCGGCCCGCACGAGCCGGTCGAGCACCTCCAGCAGTCGCTGGATGTCGGCGAAGTGCAGTCCGGTGGTCGGCTCGTCGAGGATGTACATCGTGCGACCGGTCGCCACCTTGCTGAGCTCCGCGGCGAGCTTGACGCGCTGGGCCTCGCCGCCCGACAGCGTCGTCGCCGGCTGACCCAGGCGCATGTAGCCCAGCCCGACATCGACGAGCGCGTCGACCCGGCGCCGGATCTTCGGGATGTGGGCGAAGAACTCCTGGGCCTCCGCGATCGGCATCTCGAGCACGTCGGCGATCGTCTTGCCCTTGAAGCGAACCTCGAGCGTCTCGCGGTTGTAGCGCTTGCCGTTGCATTGCTCGCAGGGCACGTAGACATCGGGCAGGAAGTGCATCTCGATCTTGATCTGCCCGTCGCCCCGGCACACCTCGCACCGTCCGCCCTTGACGTTGAAGGAGAACCGACCGGGCTTGTAGCCGCGGGCCCGCGCCTCCTGGGTCTTGGAGAACAGCTCGCGGATCTGGTCGAACAGCCCGATGTAGGTGGCCGGATTGGAGCGCGGCGTGCGGCCGATCGGCGACTGGTCGACCGAGATGATCTTGTCGAGCTGGTCGAGCCCGGTGATCCGCTTGTGCGCGCCGGCGCGCTGGCGGCTGCGGTGCAGGTGGTTGGAGACCGCCTTGAGCAGGACCTCGTTGACCAGCGTCGACTTGCCCGAGCCGGACACGCCGGTCACCGAGCACAGCACGCCGAGCGGGACCTTGACGTTGATCGACCGCAGGTTGTTCTCGGCGGCGCCTTCGATTCCGACGTACCCCGCCGGCTTCCGGCGCTTGGCCGGGACCTCGATCACGCGCGTGCCGGCCAGGAACTGACCGGTCAGCGAGCCGGGCACCTTGGCGATCTCCACCGCGGTCCCCTCGGCGACGACGTGGCCTCCGTGCTCGCCGGCCCCGGGGCCCATGTCGACGATGTGGTCGGCCGCCCGCATCGTGCCCTCGTCGTGCTCGACGACGAGCACCGTGTTGCCGAGGTTGCGCAGCCGCTCGAGCGTGGCGATCAGCTTCTCGTTGTCGCGCTGGTGCAGGCCGATCGACGGCTCGTCAAGGATGTAGAGCACGCCGACCAGTGACGATCCGATCTGCGTGGCGAGCCGGATCCGCTGGGCCTCCCCGCCCGACAGCGTCGCCGCCGCCCGGTCCATCGACAGGTATCCCACGCCGACGTTGTCCAGGAAGCGCAGCCGCTCCTCGATCTCCCGCAGCACGAGGCGGGCGATCCGGCGGTCATGGTCGGTGAGCTCCAGCTCGCCGACCCACGACAGCGCGCGCCGCGCCGGCAGCGCGGCGAACTCGTGGATCGCCGTGCCCGACACGAGCACCGCCCGTGACTCGGGCCGCAGGCGGGCGCCCTTGCAGTCCGGGCACGGCCGCAGCGTCATGTACTCCTCGATCTTCTCGCGCGCGAAGTCGGACTCGGTCTCCTTGTAGCGCCGCTCGAGGTTGGGCACGATCCCCTCGAAGCGCGTCGCATAGGAGCGCCGGCGGCCGAAGCGGTTGCGGTAGGAGACCTCGACGCGCTCGCCGTTGGTCCCGTACAGGAAGAACTCCTGCGCCTCGCGAGCGAGGTCCTGCCACGGCGTGTCGAGGTCGACGTCGTAGCGCTCGGCGATCGCCTGGGTGAGCTGGCCGTAGTAGTCCGACGCGCTCACCGCCCACGGCGCGATCGCGCCGTCGCCGATCGACAGCGTCGGATCGGGGACGACGAGGTCCGGGTCGATCTCCATCTGCGAGCCAAGCCCGGTGCAGCGCGGGCAGGCGCCGTGCGGGGCGTTGAACGAGAAGATCCGTGGCTCGAGCTCCACCAGGCTGGGGCCGTGCACCGGGCAGGCGAACTTCTCCGAGAAGGTGAGCGTCTTGGTCTCGTCGACGAGCTCGATCTCCACCAGCCCGTCGGCCAGCGCCACCGCCGTCTCGATCGAGTCGGCCAGGCGCTTGCGCAGGTCGGGCTTCATCACCAGCCGGTCGACGACGACGGCGATGTCGTGCTTGTACTTCTTGTCGAGCACGATCTCCTCGTCGAGGCGGCGCAGCTCGCCGTTGACCTTGACGCGGCCGAACCCCTCGGACCGCAGCTCCTCGAACTGCTTGCCGTACTCGCCCTTGCGACCCCGGACGATCGGCGCGAGCACCATGAAGCGCGTCTGCTCGGGCAGCTCCATGACCTGGTCGATGATCTGCTCGGCCGATTGGCCGGTGATCGGGCGACCGCAGACATGGCAGTGAGGACGGCCGATCCGTGCCCACAGCAGCCGGAGATAGTCGTAGATCTCGGTCACCGTTCCGACCGTCGAGCGCGGGTTGCGCGAGGTCGTCTTCTGATCGATCGAGATCGCGGGCGACAATCCCTCGATCGAGTCGACGTCGGGCTTGTCCATCTGCCCGAGGAACTGGCGGGCATACGCCGACAGCGACTCGACGTAGCGCCGCTGCCCCTCGGCGTAGATCGTGTCGAAGGCCAGCGATGACTTGCCCGAGCCGGAAAGCCCGGTGATGACGGTCAGCGAGTCCCTTGGGATCGCGACGGTCACGTCCTTCAAATTGTGCTCCCGGGCGCCCGAGACGACGAGCTGATCCATTCCCGAACGAGTCTAGTCGACCGAACAGACGTTCCCGTGCCGTCGGCGGCGCGATGCCCTAGAGTTGCCGCTACGAGCGAGGATCGATCGGCGCCGCAGGGGTCGCCCGGGCGGCGTTCGGACCTCCGACGCGGACCGCGTGCAGGCCCCGTCCGCAGCGCGCGCACCACCGGCGAGCTGCGCGGAGCGGCCCTCAGCCGTCGACGCTGGCGTACACCTCGTCGAGCAGACCGTCGGCGTCGGAGAGACGGAAGTTCTCCGACAGGTACCGGGCCGTCTCGTCGCGTGGGGTTCCGTTGAGCGCCATGTTGAGCGCGATCAGCCGGGCGCCCTCGGCGTCGTCGTTGCCGTCACCGTCGCCGTGCTCGGCAGTCGCCGCGGGCTCGGGCTCGCGGTCCCGCTCACGCTCGGACGGCGGCGGCTCGTAGAACGGGGGCTCGTCGTGGTGCTCGGGCGGAGCCGGGGGCGCGGCGGGCGGCGGCGGCGGCGCGGACGCCTGGGCCGTCGCGGGCTCGGCTTCGAAGCGCTGGGGCGAGATCACGTTCTTGGCCTCGCTCAGGTTGCTCTCCAGCAGCTTGAGGTCGGCGCCGAGCCGGTTGCCGCCGGTGCGCAGGGCGTCGATCAGCGAGTTGAGCTCGACCTCCATCGAGGACAGGCGCTCGAGCATCGCGGTCGTCGACTCCGACACCTTGCCGACGTACTCGCGCGCCTCGCCGGCGGCGTGCTCACGGGTCGACTGCGCCTCGCGATTGGCCTCGTCGCGGATCTCCCGCGCGTCCTGCTCGGCGTCGCGCTGGATGTCGGCGGCGCTGTTCTCGGCCGCTTCGACGATCGCGCGGACCTGATCGGAGGCGGAGGAGGCGAGCGTGTCGCTGCGGCGGCGCGCCGAGCGCTTGAACTCGGCGATCTCCTCGGCGAGCGAGGCGAGGTGGGCGTCGACAGCCTCCGGGTCGTAACCCCGGCGTCCTACCGGGAAATCCTTCTTCTCGATGCTCTGCCTGTCCAACGCCACGCCTTACCTCCGGTTCAAGAATCGGTGATCAGCAGCCGCAGCCTAGCGGAACATCGTCGCATCCGCCGCTCGGTCATCGGGCCGCGACCGCCTGGTCGAGCTCGCGCTTGAGGTCGCGGATCTCGTCGCGGAGCTTGGCCGCGTACTCGAAACGCAGGTCCTCGGCGGCGGCGAGCATCTCCTCCTCCAGCTCCACGATCGTCCGCTCGATCTCGGCCGGCTGCATCGATCCAGCGGCCCGCTGACGCCGGCGGCGCGAGCGCGGGACCTTGGAATCGGACATCAGGAACTCGGCGATGTCGGAGATCCCCTTGACGATCGTCTCGGGGGTGATCCCGTGCTCCAGGTTGTACGCGCGCTGGATCGTCCGGCGCCGGTCGGTCTCGCTGATCGCGACCCGCATCGCGGCCGTCTCCTTGTCGGCGTACATCAGGACCTTGCCGTCGACGTTGCGCGCCGCCCGGCCGATCGTCTGGATGAGCGACGTCTCGCCGCGCAGGAACCCCTCCTTGTCAGCGTCGAGGATCGCCACCAGCGACACCTCGGGCAGGTCCAGGCCCTCGCGCAGCAGGTTGACCCCGACCAGCACGTCGTACTCCCCCAGTCGCAGCTCCCGGATGATCTGGATCCGCTCCAGGGTGTCGATCTCGGAGTGCAGGTAGCGAACGCGGAAGCCCATCTCCAGCAGATAGTCGGTGAGATCCTCGGACATCTTCTTGGTCAGAGTCGTGACCAGCGTGCGCTCGTCGCGATCGACCCGGGCGCGGATCTCGTTCATCAGGTCGTCGATCTGATTGCGCGTGGCGCGGACCTCGATGTCCGGATCGACGATCCCCGTCGGGCGGACGATCTGCTCGACGATCCGCGGCGCGTGCGTACGCTCGTACTGGCCCGGCGTGGCCGACACGAACACCATCTGCGGGGTGATCGAGAGGAACTCGGCGAACGTCTGCGGCCGGTTGTCGAGGGCGCTCGGCAGCCGGAAGCCGTAGTCGACGAGCGTCTGCTTGCGCGAGCGGTCGCCCTCGTACATCCCGCCGATCTGAGGGACGGTCTGGTGGGACTCGTCGATGAAGCAGACGAAGTCGTCGGGGAAGTAGTCGAGCAGGCAGTATGGCCGGTCGCCGGGGTTGCGGCCGTCGAGGATCCGGGAGTAGTTCTCGATCCCCGAGCAGAAGCCGACCTCGCGCAGCATCTCCATGTCGTACTGGGTGCGCTGGCGCAGGCGATGGGACTCCAGCAGCTTGCCCTGCGCCTCGAGCTCGGTGCAGCGGGCGTTGAGCTCGCGCCCGATCTCCGCCACCGCATCGTCGATCATCCCCTCGCGGACGTTGTAGTGCGAGGCCGGCCAGATCCCGACGTGCTCGAGGTCGTCCTCGATCAGCTCGCCGGTGACCGGGTCGAAGTGCTGCAGGTGCTCCACCTCGTCGCCGAACAGGACGATGCGATACGCCGTCTCGGCGTAGGCGGGGAAGATCTCGAGCGTCTCGCCGCGCACGCGGAAGGTTCCGCGCGACAGCGCGGTGTCGTTGCGCGAGTACTGGATCGAGACGAGCTTGCGCAGCAGCCGGTCACGGTCGATCATCTCGCCCTTGTGGAGGGTCTGGAGGTTCTCGTCGTAGACCTCGGGCGAGCCGAGGCCGAAGATGCAGGACACGCTGGCCACGATCACGACGTCGCGACGCGCGAACAGGGCGGCCGTCGCCGCATGGCGCAGGCGATCGATCTCCTGGTTGATCGCCGAGTCCTTCTCGATGTAGAGGTCCTTGCTGGGGACGTAGGCCTCGGGCTGGTAGTAGTCGTAGTAGGAGACGAAGTACTCGACCGCGTTGGTGGGGAAATAGGTCCGGAACTCGTTGCAAAGCTGCGCGGCCAGCGTCTTGTTGTGGGCGATCACGAGCGAGGGCCGCTGGACCGCCTGCATCGTCGCCGCCATCGTCATCGTCTTGCCGGTGCCGGTCGCGCCGAGCAGCGTCAGGCAGCGCTCGCCGGCCTCGATCCCCTCGGCCAGCGAGGCGATCGCCGCCGGCTGGTCGGCGGTGGGCGAGAAAGCGGCATCGAGTTCGAACGCGGGCATCAGACCTCCGAAGTCGTAGGCTAGCGTCCGCCACGGAGGTCCCCGCCGACGGGGCCGGAGTGAAATGATGGCCCATGCGCCAGTTCTCGCCGCCGCACCTGGCCGCGCTGGCGGTGCTCGCCGCCGGCGTCGCGGCGTCCGTCTGGACGGCCCGCCGCCACCCCGGGCCCGCCACCGACCGGCTCGCCGGGGCGCTGGCGGTCGCGATCTTCGCCGCCTGGGCGGGCGAGTACGCCGCCGACGTGGTGCGGGGGGTGTGGACCGCCGAGTACGACCTCCCGTTCCAGCTCACCGACGCGGTCTCGCTCGCCGCGATCGTGGCGCTGCTGACCCGCCGGGCGATGGCCGTCGAGCTCGTCTACTTCTGGTCGCTGACCGCGTCGCTGCAGGCCACGCTGACCCCGGACCTCGGCCGGAGCTTCCCGAGCGTCTACTACTTCACCTACTTCGTCTACCACGTCGGGGCGGTGATGGCGGGATGCATGCTGGTGTTCGGCTGCCGGATCCGGCCCCGGCCGCGCGCCGCCTGGCGGGTGTGGGGCCTGACGCTGGGATTCGCCGCCGTGTCGGGCATCGCCGACCTGATCAGCGGCGGCAACTACATGTACCTGCACTTCAAGCCCCAGCACAATTCGCTGCTGGCGGTGATGGGCCCGTGGCCGTGGTACATCGCCTCCGGCGCCGCGCTCGGGCTGACGATGATGCTGGGCCTGCAGTGGATCGCCGATCGGGCCCTCGGCCGCGATCAGCGCGGGGGCCCCGGCGCCACGGCGCACCCGATCCCGGCGCGGCGCGCGGCGGTCTGACGCTCCGGCTCGCGCTCGTCAGTGATAGCCGAGCTGCGCGGCGTAGGTGTGGCGGTAGCTCTGGCGAGCCTGGAGGACGCGGACGACGTACGCGCGCGTCTCGGGGAAGGGGATGTCGCTGATCCGCAGCGCGTGGCCCTGAGCGCGAGCGGCCGCCACCCACCGGTCGACGTTGGCCTCCCCGCCGTTGTAGGCAGCCAGCGCCAGGACGGTGCGGTTGGGCTGCCCGCGATACTCGTCGAGCAGGTAGCGCAGGTAGTAGCTGCCGTAGGCGATGTTGATCTGCGGCGTCGTCAGGTCCGACGTGGTGAAGGTCGTCGCGCCCGATTGCCGTGCCAGGTACTCGGCGGTCTGCGGCAGCAGCTGCATGAGCCCGATCGCCCCCGCCGAGGACGTCCTCGGGTCGAACTTGGTCTCCGCGTAGATGACCGCGGCCACGAGCGCCGGATCAAGGTGCTTCTCGGCGGCCTGCTGGCGGATCACGCCCGGATAGGCGAGCGGGAGCCCGAACTCGTCGACGGCCCGCTTGGCCAGCGGCATCAGCACGACGACCAGGACGGCGGTGAGCGCCAGGCCGCAGAGCGCGGTGATCGTCCGGCGGCGCCGCCGCGCGGCCGCGCGGCGCCTGACGGCGGCCGGAGCGGCGCCGCGCCCGTGAGCGGTGACGGTGGACGGGCTCACCGCTGCAGCATGTCAAGGATGGCTGACAGGTTCTCCTCCAGCTCGGATTCGGTGCCGTCGTTGACGACGGTGTACGTCGCGCGTTGCGACTTTTCCTGCTGGGTGAGCTGACGGGCCACCCGCGCGGGAAGCGCCTCGTGCCCGCGCGCCGCGGCCCGGGACTGGCGAATCCCCTCGGCGGCGATCACCGCGATCGTGGCGTCGAAGCCGTGGTCTGACCCGGACTCGAACAGCAGCGGGACCTCCACCACGGCCGCCCGCGGCGGCGGCGTGCGGGCCTGCGCCTCGCGGTGCCAGGACGCGATCCGCTCGCCGACTGCAGGCCACAGCAACTGCTCGAGCCAGACGCGGTCGGCGTCGGTGGCGAACGCCAGCCTGGCCAGCGCGGCGCGGTCGACCCCGTCGCCGGCGAGCACTGCCGGGCCGAACCGCGCCACGACCGCATCGCGGACCGCCGGCGACTCATACAGCTCGTGCACGACGCGGTCGGTCGACAGGCAGACCGCCCCGAGGCGCTCGAGCGCCTGCAGCGCGGTCGACTTCCCGGCGCCGATCCCGCCCGTCAGCCCGATGAATGGAACCACCAGCCGCCGGGCGGCCCGTCAGGCGCTGGGCGCTTCGCGCTGCTCGAGGTCGTCGGCGCCGGCGAGGTCGTCGGAGGCGCCCGTGCCGTTCGGGGCGCCGGTCGCGGCCGGCGCGTCCTCGGTCCCGACCTGCGGCGCCGAGCCGGTCGGCGCCGCGGGGGCGTCGGGCGCAGGCGGAACCTCGGCCGGAGTCGACGCCTCGATCGGAGCGGGGGCCTCGGCGGGAGCCGGCGCCTCGGCGGGAGCCGGCACCTCGGCGGGAGCCGGCACCTCGGCGGGAGCCGGCGCCTCGGCCGCAACCGGAGCGGGAGACGTGGGCGGAGCCGCGACCCCTGGCGGGGCCGGGCTCTCGGCCGCAGCAGCGGGAGCGGCGGACGCCTCCTCGGCGCCAGGCGCGGGCGCTGCCGGCGCTGCGGCGGCCTCGGGCGGTGCGGCGGCCTCCAGCGGTGCGGCGGCCTCCAGCGGTGCGGCGGCCTCCAGCGGTGCGGCGGCCTCCAGCGGTGCGGCGACCTCCGGTGCAGCCGGAACAGCCGGCGCCTGGGCGGCCGCTGCCGCGGCGGCTGCCGCCTCGGCCTCGTACCCGGGCGGCACGGCGGTCTGGGAGTCGCTGGCGAACACGTCCTCGGACAGCCCCAGCTCGGGGACGTCGCCGAACTCATCCTCGGCGCCCTCGGCGGGCGGCTCGATCGGGCGAACCGGCAGGACCTGACCCTCGACGCGCTTGATCGACAGCGACAGCCGCCGGCGCTCGGAGTCGATCTCGAGGATCTTCACGCGGACGGGGTCACCGGGCTGGATGATCTCCCGCGGGTTGTCGACGTGGTGCTGGGCGAGCTCGGAGATGTGGACCAGGCCCTCGACGCCGTCGAGGATCTCGACGAAGGCGCCGAACGTCACGACCTTGGTGACGTTGCCCTCGAGCTCGTCGCCGATGTTGTAGGTGTCGACCACACGCTGCCACGGATCCTCCTGGGTCTGCTTGAGACCGAGGGAGATGCGCTGGCGCTGACGATCGATGTCGAGCACCTTGACCGAGACCGTGTCCCCGATGTTGAGGATCTCGGACGGGTGGTTGACATGCGACCACGACAGCTCGGAGATGTGGATCAGGCCGTCGATGCCGTCGAGGTCGACGAACGCCCCGAAGTCGACGATGTTGGAGATCGTGCCCTCCACGACCTGGCCGGGCTGGAGCCGGTCGAGGATCCGCTCGCGATCCTCCTTGCGCTGCTCCTCGAGCACGGCGCGACGCGACAGCACGACGTTGTTGCGCGAGCGGTTCAGCTCGATGACCTTGCACTCGATCTGGGTGCCCATGTACTCGTCGAGGTTCGGCACGCGGCGGATGTCGACCAGCGAGGCCGGGAGGAAGCCGCGCACGCCCAGATCGATGATCAGCCCGCCCTTGACGACCTCGATCACCGTACCCTCGACCGGCTCGCCGGACTCGGCCGCAGCCTCGATCCGCCGCCATGCCTTCTCGAAGCGCGCCCGCTTCTTGGACATGATCAGGCGGCCGTCCTGGTCCTCCTTGGTCAGGACCAGGGCATCGACCTCCTCGCCGAGCGTGACCTCGTCGTGCGGGTCGACGGCCTTGCGGATCGAAAGCTCGTTGGCCGGGATGACCCCCTCGGACTTGTAGCCGATGTCGACCAGCACCTCGTCGTGGTCGATGCGCACGACGTGGCCCGTGACCACCTCGCCCTCCTCGAACGGGCGCATCGTGGCGTCGTAGTTCGGGACGATCTGCCCGTCGATCTCGAGCAGAAGCCCGTCCGAGCCCTCGACGATCTTGGCTGTGGGGTTCTCCATCACGGTGCTCACCGCGCGAAAGCGTAGCGCAGCACCGCCGTCAGACCGCGCACCGCACGCGTATGATCGGCGCTGATGCCCACCCGCGCCACAAAGCGCGGCGCGCAGCGCACGCCGCTCACGCGCGACTGTGACGTGCTGATCTGCGGCGCCTCCTTCGCCGGCCTGACGCTCGCACGGGAGCTGGAGGACACCGGAGCACGCCCGCTGATCGTGGACCGTTACGAGATCGGCGAGCGCCAGACGTCGGCCTGCGCGGCGCCAACCGAGTGGCTCGAGCGGCTTGGCCTGCACGACTCGATCCTGCAGACCTTCGGCGAGCTGGTCGTCCACACCTCCTCGAGCACGGTGCGCTGGACGCTCCCCTTCACCTTCTCCACCTTCGACTACCGCGGCCTGTGCGGCCTGCTGCGCGAGGGGTCACCGTCGAGCGAGTTCGAGACCGCGACCGTCGAGGGCATCGAGACCGGAGCGGTTCACGTGGTGCACACCGACCGCGGCGAGCTGCGCGCGCCGCTGGTCGTCGACGCGCTCGGCTGGCGGCGGGTGCTCTCCAACGAGGCGCCGATCCAGCCGCCCGCGGCGCGGCTCTCGCGGGGCCTGGAGGTGCACCCCGACGGCAGCGGCGAGCAGCTCGAGATCTGGATCGACCGCCGCTACGTTCGCGCCGGCTACAGCTGGAGCTTCCCGGCCGCCGGCGAGCTGCGGATCGGCTGCGGGTCGTTCGAGCCGCGCGACCACGTCAAGGACGCGACCGTCGCGC
The DNA here is from genome assembly GCA_049509055.1 of Solirubrobacteraceae bacterium. Lineage (GTDB taxonomy): Bacteria > Actinomycetota > Thermoleophilia > Solirubrobacterales > Solirubrobacteraceae > Palsa-465. The sequence continues at coordinate 2,606 of JBELAG010000102.1, read as the reverse complement.
TCGCCACCGATCTCGGCGCGCCCGCCGAGCGCTTCCAGGGCAACTGGATCCCACACAGGCTGCGCCCGGCGACGGCCGACGGCGTCTTCTTCGTCGGCGACTCGGCCGGTCACTGCCTGCCGCTGACGGCGGAGGGCATCCGTCCGGCCTTCTACTTCGCGCTCGCCCTGGGGCGCGAGCTGCGCCACGTGCTCGCGGGGCGCGCGACGCGCGAGCAGGCACTCGAGCGCTACAGCGCGTTCAGTGCGCAGCACGCCTGGATCTTCACGTGCCTGCTTGCCGCGCAGCATCTCGTCGGCCGGACGACCTCGAGCCTTGCGCTGCGCGCAGCGGTCCGCGCGGTCGGGCTGCCGCTGATCGGCCGCTGGGCCTTCCAGCACTACCTCGATATCGCGCCGCCGCAGTTCGCTCAGTGCCGCACGATCGGCCAGGTGCCCGCCACGGCCAGCGCCAGCCCGGCGATGCGTGTGGCGTCGAGCGCGACGTAGCGCAGGCTGACCGTCACTTCGCCTCGAGCCAGTTGCGCCCGACGCCGAGATCGACGGCCAGCGGCGGATCGAGCTCCCAGGCGCCCACCATCTCCGCCTCGACCACCGCGCGCAGGGCGTCGATCTCATCCGGCGGCCCTTCGAACAGCAGCTCGTCGTGAATCTGGAGGATCAGCTGCGAGCGCAGGTCCGCGATCGCGCCGTGCGCCCGCACCATTGCCACCTTGATGATGTCGGCGGCCGTGCCCTGGATCACCGTGTTGACGGCGAGGCGCTCACCGAGCGCGTGCTGCTGGCGGTTGCGTGCCCGAAGCTCGGGGATCTGGCGGCGGCGACCCAGCAGCGTCGTCACATAGCCCTGCTCGATCGCCGCGGCGATCGTCCGTTCGATGAACTCGCGCACCGCCGGGAAACGCTCGAAGTAGGTGGCGATGAAGACGGCGGCCTCCTCGCGCGGGATCTGCAGGCGGTCGGCGAGGCCGAAGTCGGTCAGTCCGTAGACGATGCCGTAGTTGACCATCTTCGCCTTCGAGCGCATGCCGGCGTCCAGCTGCGAGGCCTCGACGCCGAAGACCTGCATCGCGGTCGCGGTGTGGACATCCTCGCCGCGGCGAAAGATCTCCTTCAGCACGGGCTCGTCGGCGAGCTGGGCGAGGATCCGCAGCTCGACCTGCGAGTAGTCGGCCGCGAGCAGCAGGCAGTCGGGGCCGGCGACGAAGCAGCCGCGGATCTCGCGCCCGAGCGGCGTGCGGATCGGGACGTTCTGGAGGTTTGGATTGGTCGAGGAGAGCCGGCCGGTCGCCGCGACCGTCTGGACGAAGGTGGTGTGCAGGCGCGAGCGCTCGTCGACCAGACCGGGGAGCGGCTCCAGATAGGTCTTCACCAGTGTCGAGAGCTCCCGCCAGCGCTCGATCATCGGCACGATCTCGTGCTCGTCGCGGATCGCCGCGAGCACCCTGGCGTCGGTCGAGTAGCCGGTCTTGCCGCGCCGCTTGCGCGACAGCTCGAGCTTCTCGAACAGGATCGAGCCGAGCTGCTGCGGCGAGCCGATCAGGAACTCCTCGCCGGCGGCTGCGTGGATCGCGCGCTCGAGCTCGCCGACCTCCTGCTGGACGCGTGCGGTGATCGCCGCCAGGCATTCGAGATCCAGCGCGATGCCCGCCAGCTCCATCGCGCGCAGCACGCCGACCAGCGGCAGTTCCACCTCGTCAAATAGCTTCCGCAGCTCCCGCTGCTCCAGTTCGGGGCGCTGGGCGGCGGCGAGCGTCGCGACGGCGGCCGCGTCCCAGGCCGCGCGCTCGTCCTGCCCGGGATCGATACCGCGGTCCTCGCACAGCTCCGACAGCGGGTAGCCGCGGCGAGCCGGATCAAGCAGGTAGGCGGCGATCAACGTGTCGAACGCCAGAGTGGCGGGCACCACCCCGAGCGCCTTGGCGTCATGGGCGACGATCGGGCGGTCGCCGAGCGCCTCGAGCACCTCCGCCGGCCCGGCGCAATCGCCGACGAGGACCTCCCCGGCGATTGCGATCCCAAAGCGCCACGGGCCGCCGTCGCCGAACAGGGCTCCCTCGGGAACGAGCGGCGGGCAGACCGCCAGGGCGACCTCGCCCGCTTCGAGCTGGCGCAGGCGGGCAAGCGTGGTCGCCCGGGTCGGTGACGCCGGGCTCGCGGCCGGGGCGCTCGCGCGAGCCGACGGCACCTCGCCGAGGACCTCCTCGAGGCGGCGCAGCGGGTCGCGCAGCTCGTAGCGGCGAAACGTCTCGCGCAGCGCCGTCAGGTCGGGCTCGGCGGCGAGCACGTCGGCGAGCGAAAGGTCGAGCGGCAGATCGCGCTGCATCGTGGCGAGCTGCTTGGAGACGATCGCGTCCGCGCGATGAGCGGTCAGGTTCTCGCGGCGCTTGACGCCGCTGACCTCGTCGATCCGCTCGAGCAGCTCCTCGAGCGTGCCAAAGCTCGCCAGCAGCTCGGCGGCGGTCTTCTCGCCGATCCCGGGAACGCCGGGGATGTTGTCGGAGGTGTCCCCCTTGAGGCCGTAGAAGTCGGGGATCTGCTCAGGCGCGATGCCGTAGCGCTCGATCACCGCCGGGCGGTCGTAGAGCTTCGTCTCGGTGATCCCGC
>JBELAG010000101.1:0-16961 GCA_049509055.1 Solirubrobacteraceae bacterium | reverse complement strand
CGCCCCTCGATCGACAGGTACCGCGGACCGGGGCCGCTGTGCTCGAAGAAGACGATCGCCACGCGCGGCCGGTCGGCGATCGCGGCGGCGAGGCCGCTGTCGGCCTTGCGGGCCCACAGCGAGAGCTCGGTCGCTCCGTGCACGCGCAGGCTGCCGCGAAACGACACCGACGGGCTGCCGTCGGCGCGGACATAGGCGAGCGCGGCAGTGGTGCCGCGCAGCACCGAGCCGTCGAGGGCGGAGGCGATCTCACCGGTCAGGTCAAGGGCGTCGGGCATCTCTGGTCACGCCTGGGCGGTGGAGGTCGGAGCGCCGGAGCCGGCGGCGTCAGGGCCGCCGGCTCGCGCCGAGCTGGGGGAGGGCGCGAACAGGGCGACGAGCGCCGCGCCGGCCGAGGAGGCCAGCGCGATCACGGTCTTGCCGGCGTCGACCAGCGGCGCGTGGGTGGTGGCGTTGGCGGTCTCCAGCAGCACGCCGAGCCCGAGGAAGACGACGAAGATGCCGCCGAGCAGCCACACGGTCCGGACCGCGACGGTGCCGGAGTTCTTGCCGGCGGTGATGCCGTCGGCGGTGGCGGACGTGGTGGCGTTGTCCGCGGCATCGGCGGCGGACTGCAGGATCCGTTGGCGGGTCTGTGCCTGAGCGAGCGACGCGGAGGCGGCGGCGACCGCCTGCGTGTCGGCGCTGCGCCCCAGCGCCGGGTGGCCGATGGCCGCGACGGCCCGGTTGGCGTTGACCACCGCCGCCTGCGCGTTGTCGGCGAGCGCGTGCACCGAGAGCTTGGCGGTCTGCGCGGCCGTGGCGGCGGCGGCCGGTGTCCCCTGGCCCGCGATCAGCTGCGCGTTGGTGGCATGGATCTGCGCGCGCACGCCGCGGACGCTGGCCACGGCCTGGGCGGCGGCCGCCGGATCGGTCGTCTCAGTCGACTGCTTCGACGCGGTCAGCGCGGCGTCCAGCGCCGCGGTGTGGGTCGCGTCGGCCGCCGCGGCCGCTGCGGCGGACGCCGAGCCCTCGCCCGGGGACGGCATCAACACCCCGACCAGCGCGCCGCTGATCGCCCCGCCGGCCGCCCACAGCTGGGTCGGCGGCGTCTGCTTGACCGCGAGGATCACGCACACGCCGGTGAAGAACACGGCGAGCGCGATCCCCAGGAACATGATCACCAGGTTGATCGCAGAGTCGTCAGCGAGCTTCATCATCGTCCCCAATCAGATCCGTCGACACAGGATGTCCGTCGCGCCGGCCGCACTGCGGACGCTAACCGCCGCGGCCGCCCGCGGCAAGCCCGCCGGCGGGGCGGTCAGAGGCTGCCCAGCCCGGCCCGGCCGCCGCACGGGGCAAACGGCCGGCGTGCGGTGCCGACGACGACGGTGAACGTCCGGCGGATGCCGGGCAGCGCGACCCGCACGCGCACGACGCGCCGGGCGTGGCAGGCGGCCCAGGTGAGGCCGGCGGAGGCCGACTGGCCCGGATCGAGCGAGGTCGCGGCGCCGAGCCCCTCATGCCGGACGAGCTCCGCGCCCGCGTCGGTCACCTGGGCGGCCACCATCCGTCCGCGGGCGTTCAGCAGCGCCAGCCGGACGAACCCCGACAGGCGGCACGCCGAGCGCGACGCGTTGGCGAACGTCAGCTGCGCCAGCTCGCCGCCGGCGTCGCGCGTGGGGAGGGTCGCCGAGGCCGCGAGCTGCGAGGCGGCGCACACCGGGATCGCGCCCAGCCGCTCGAGCGCGCTCGTGACGCTCGGGTCGTCCGCGAGCGGCGGGCCGGCGCGACCGCCGATCGTGAGGCTGACCGACGCGCAGCCGGTGGGCTGCTCGAGCCGGCGCGCGCGGGCGCCCGAGAGCACCAGCGGGGTCGAGACCGGGCCGACGCGCCCCTGGTCGGTGGCGCCGGCGGCGGTGAAGACGACGCGGCTCACCCCGTCCGGGATCTGCTCCCACGCCGGCCGTGGCGTGATCCACACCGCCTCGCCGTCGGTCCGGACCGCCGCGGTCGTGCCGGCCAGCTGCACGACGCTCACCACCAGCATGCGCAGGCCGAGCACGCCGGCGACGGGCGGCAGCGCGAAGCCCTCCACCGCGAAGCCCGGGGCGGCGTTCCCGGCCGCGGTGAACGTCGGCCGCGCGCCGGCCGGACGATGGGCGGCGACGGAGGCCAGGACAGCGGCGGAGGAGCCGGGGACCGTCCAGAAGGCGTGGGCGTCGACGAGGTTCGGCGTGGCCACGTCGTAGCCGGGCCGGGCAAGAGCGCGGTGATCGCCGGCCGGCTCGCCGGGCACGCGGACCGCCCCCGCGGGCAGCCGGACCGCGCCGAGCAGGCGCCGCGCCTCCGATCGCGCCCGGGCGCGGTCGGCGGTCGCGCTGCCGCCGGCCGCCACGGCGCCCGCCACGCCCGCGCCGGCGGGGACGAGCGCCAGGGCCGCCAGCGCGCACGCGGCCGGCACGAGCCGTCGCCGCCGGGGACCCGGGGGGACGGCCATCAGACGGCCTGCCTGACGATCGCGGTCCGGGCCAGGGTGAGCCTCAGGTCGGGCGTCAGTCGGATCCGGTAGCCGGCATCGCGGAGGACCTCAGGCGTGTCGAGGCGCAGCGTGAACGCGCGTTGACGGTTGATCAGCACCGGCACGGTCACGGACGCCGCGGCGCCGTTGCCCAGGTCGGGCCCCGGGCAGCGGGTGCGCAGCACGTCGTCGGCCTGCGAGACCGGCTGATAGGCGATCGTGAGCCGCCCGGCGCGCGTGCTCAACGTGAGCAGGGACGAGGTGAGCGCCGAGGTGCCGGCGCAGCGGCCGCCGCGCTGCCGGAAGGTGGCCGATACCGCTCCTCGTGCCGGCCAGATTCCGTACCCCGCAACCGGCACTCCGCGCGGGTCCCCGCCGCCGCTCACCCCCAGCGCGCTGAGGAGGTCCGTAAAGGAACGGCGGGCGGATGCGTAGGCGACGAGGCGCACCGACTCGCCACGGGTGGCGCGCGGCGCGATCCGCACCGTCCCGGCGCTGTCACACGCGCCGAGCGCAGCGCAGCCCGGCAACCGCGGGCCCTGCCAGCGGGCGACGATCCCCCCGGTCAGGGCGGTGATGCGGTAGGTCAGCGTCACCTCGTGCTCGACGATGCGGTGGCGCGCGGGAGCGCGCACGCCGGGGATCGGAGGCCCGGGGGAGCCGGTGGTCATCACGACGGTCGAGTCGACCGTGCCGGTGAAGCCATGGCCGGCGAACGGCCGGTCGCCGACCAGGCTCGTCGTCGTCGCCCCCGCCAGCGCCCGGCTGACCACCAGCGACGCGACCGGCCCGGCGCGGGCGACGTCGGCGCCGAGCGGTCCGGCGCAGCGAGTGGGGAGCAGCCCGTTGCCGCCGAGCGGCCGGATCGTCACGACGGCCCGGGCGGGGGCGCCGAGCGTGGGGACGTTGCCCGCTTCGGTCAGCGAGCTGCGCGCGTCGGTGCAGCCGGTCGTCGCCCGCCGTCCGGCCTCCACGACACGGCTGACGACGGGATGGTCGCCGTTGAACGCGAGCTCGCCGACCGTGCGTCGGCGGCCGTGGTCGCTGATCCGCAGGACGATCAGGTCGGCGCCGCCGGGCTCCCACGAATCCGTGCCGGCATAGCCGCACAGGCCGGCGGCCGCGCAGCCGGCGGAGCGCGTGCCACGGAACTGGATGGTCACGGCTCCGGTGGTGCACACCGGGACGTCGGTCTCCGACAGCACACGCACGCCCGGCCCCTCCGCGAACGCGATCGAGGACTCCGCCGACGGCGCACACGCCGGCGGCGCCGGCGCCGTCGAGCTTGCCGCGGGCGCCGGCACGCAGGCCGAAGCGGCCACCAACGCCGCGGCCGCAAGCCGTGTCCACGGCCGCCGGGCACCGGCGAAGCCCCGTCCCGAGCGCGTCATCGCAGGGAAACTAGAGGGCGCAGCCGGTCGGTGCCCCGCCGTCGGGGTGTGACCCGCCGCCGGAACGGTGACCCGCCGGCGCCTGCGCGCGAGCGGCGCCGCACCGGCGCCGGCTCCGGCATGATTGCGGCGATGACGGGCATGCAGCGCTATCCGGCCTACACCAGGGGCCGGCTGGCCCAGACGCTGTCGCGCCTGCGGGGGCTCGTCCACGCCGACCGCCGCGCGCTGGATTCGCTGACGATCAGTCCCGCGGTCGGGCGGATCGGCCACGCCGAGGCCCGGACGCTGTTCTACCGGCCGGCCGAGCTGGGGGAGCGGCTCGGGCCGCCGTGGTCGACCTACTGGCTGCGGGCGCAGGCCACCGTCCCCGAGGACTGGCGCGGCAGCCGCGTCGACCTGCGGTGGGTGACGGGCACCGAGTCGACGCTGTGGCTCGACGGCCGTCCCGCGCAGGGCCTGGTGAGCGGCGGTCCCGACCGCACGACGGCGCCATGGTCGGCGCAGGCGCGCGGCGGCGAGCAGCTGGCCGCCGAGATCGAGCTGGCCTGCAACTCATACTGGGGCGCGCGGTCGGCGATCGCCGACGAGCCGGCTGTCCTGGAGGCCGCCGAGGTCACGCGGTTTGACCGGGAGGCGTGGGATCTCTACCACGACTTCCGCGTGCTCGTCGAGCTCGAGGCCGAGCACGCCGCCGGTCTCGACGAATCCTGGGCGGGGGAGCTGCTGTACGGCCTCAACGCGTTCTGCAACGCGTGGGTCGCCGAGGACCGCGACACGTGGCCGGTGGCGGGGGCGCTGCTGGCGCCGCTGCTGAGTCGCCGCAACGGCTCGCGCACGCACGAGCTCGGCGCGCTGGGACACGGCCATCTCGACACCGCCTGGCTGTGGCCGCTGGCGGAGACCTGGCGCAAATGCCAGCGCACGTTCACCACCCAGCTGTCGTTGATGCGCGACTATCCCGAGCATCGCTTCGCGTGCTCCTCGGCCCAGCATTACACGTGGGTCAGGGACCGCGACCCCGAGCTCTACGCCGAGATCCTCGACGCCGTCCGGTCCGGCCAATGGGTGCCGGTCGGCGGGACCTGGATCGAGCCCGACTGCAACCTGCCGTCCGGCGAGTCGCTGGTCCGCCAGTTCCTGTACGGCCAGCGGTTCTTCGAGCGCGAGCTCGGCGGCCGGGCCCGCGAGTTCTGGAACCCCGACGTGTTCGGCTACAACGGCCAGCTCCCGCAGATCATGCGCGGCGCGGGGATCACCCGGTTTCTCACCCAGAAGCTGTCCTGGAACCGGTTCACCATCCCGCAGTTCCACACCTTCGCCTGGGAGGGGCTGGACGGGACGCGCGTCACCACCCACTTCCCGCCCGCCGACGACTACGGCGTCGACGCGACCGTGGCCGACCTGCGGCGCAGCGCCCGCGCCTACAAGGACCACGACCGCTCCCGCCACGCGCTGCTGCTGTTCGGCCACGGCGACGGCGGTGGCGGCCCGACCCCGCAGATGCTCGAGACCCTGCGCCGGGTGCGCGACCTGCAGGGCATCCCGCGCACGCGGCTGCTGTCCAGCGGCGAGTTCTTCGACGCGCTGGAGGCCGACGCCGACGAGCTGGGGGTGATCGTCGGGGAGCTCTACCTCGAGTATCACCGCGGGACCTACACCACCCAGGCGGCGATCAAGCGGGCCAACCGGGAGTGCGAGCGGCTGCTGCACGACGCCGAGTTCCTGTCGGCGGCGGCCGCCCGCTCACGCGGCGCCGCCTATCCGCGAGCCGCGCTGACCGGGCTGTGGCAGTCGCTGCTGCTCAACCAGTTCCACGACATCCTGCCGGGCTCGTCGATCGGGGAGGTCTACGCCGACGCCGAGCGCCAGCTGTCGGCGGTGGCGACGGACGCCCGGGAGCTGATCACCGCGGCGGCCCAGGCGCTGGTTCGCGGCGACGGCGCCGACGTCGCGTTCAACACCACCGGCGCGCCGCGCGCCGAGGTCGCCGCGCGGCCCGGCGGCGGGCTGGCGTTCGTCCGGGCGCCGTCCTACGGCGCCGGGCGGCCCGAGGCCGTGGCGCCGGACGGCGTGAGCGTGGAGCGCGACGGGGACGGCTTCACGCTGGCCAACGGCCGGCTGGTCGCCCGCGTGCGAGCCGACGGCTCGGTCGCCGGCCTCGCGCTACGCGACGGTGGGCGCGAGGCGCTGGCGGCGCCCGGCAACCGCTTCGAGCTCTACGACGACCGGCCGCTGGACTACGACGCCTGGGACGTCGACCCGTTTCACCTCGAGACCGGGCGAGCCTGCGCGGGCGCCCACAGCGCCCGCATCGCGCTCGACGACCCCCTCCGCGCCGAGCTGGCCTTCGAGCACACGATCGGCGCCGGCAGCCGGCTCACCCAGGTCATCCGCCTCGATGCCGGAGCCCGCCGGCTGGAGTTCCACACCGAGGTGCACTGGCACGAGCGCCACCGGATGCTCAAGGTGGCGTTCCCGCTGCTCGTGCGGTGTGAACGCGCGAGCTATGAGATGGCCTTCGGTCACGCCGAGCGGCCCACGCACTTCTCCACCGTGGCCGACCTCGCCCGCTACGAGGTCCCCGCCCACCGCTGGGCCGACGTCTCCGAGCACGGGTTCGGGGTCGCGCTGCTCAACGACTCCAAGTACGGCTACAGCGCCCATCACGGCACCCTGCGCCTGAGCCTGCTGCGGTCGCCGACCTCGCCGGATCCCGAGGCCGACCAGGGTCTGCACCGCTTCGCCTACGCGCTGTTCCCGCACGCCGCCGGCTGGCGTGAGGCGGGGGTGGTCGCCGAGGCGCGGGCGTTCAACCAGCCGCTCGTGTGGGCCGTCGGGTCGGCGCCGGAGGGTTCGCTGGCCGGCGTTGACGATCCCAACCTGGTGATCGACACGGTCAAGCTCGCCGAGGACAGCGACGCGCTCGTCGTGCGCCTCTACGAGGCCCACGGGGGCCGCGGCACCGCCCGGCTCACGCTGGGGCTGCCGTTCACCCGCGGATGGTTCGCCGATCTGCTCGAGGACGCGGGCGTCGAGGCCGACGTCGCCGGTGGCGTGATCACCGTGCCGTATCGCCCGCACGAGATCATCACGCTGCTGGCGCGGTGAGCGTCGCGCCCGGCCGCTCAGGAATGACGGGGCGCCGGCGCCGGCTGCCGCGCGGTCCTGATCTGCCCCCAGAAGGCCGGCGGCTCGCGGCCGAGCGAGAACAGCGCCAGCCATCGCATCCCGTCGTCGCGCCCGGCCCGGGCCTCGGCGACGAGCTGGGAGGTGCCCTGGTAGTAGACGACCCGCCCGGCGGCGTCGAACGTCGTGTCGCCGCCGTCGTCGTGGGCGCGGGCACCGCTGGCGCGCTGCCAGGTGGCCGCGTCGATGCTGGAGACCAACACCCCGGGGCCGCCGGCGGCCGGCCAGCTGTAGCCGAACGCCCCGATCGCCGGCGCGATCCGCCGCTGGTTGATGCCCGCGGCGTAGGCGACGACGCCGTCGAACCCCGCGAGCGTGCTCACCGGGCCGGGCGCGCTCGTCTCGGAATGCTCGTCGTAGCCCGATCCGATCAACAGGTCGGCGTCGCTGGTCAGCGCGGGCCAGTCGTAGGCGGGGTCACCGCCGTCGGCGGTGCGGCGTGGCACGTACACCGCCAGGCGCTCCCCCTGGGCGTGCAGGGCCGCCGTGACGGCACGCACCAGCGCGGTGAACGCGAGCGTCTCGCCGAGCGGCAGCTGCTCGATGTCGAGCGTCATGCCGTCGTAGCCGTGAGCGAGCGCCGGCGCGGCGATCGCCGCGGCGATCCGCGCGCGGACCGCCGGATCGCCGATCGGGTCAGTCGGCGCCAGGCGGGCGTTGACCACCGGCCACAGCTGCGCGCCCGCCGCCCGGGTGAGCGCGACGACGGTCGGGCTGGCGCCGCCCGCCAGTGTCTGGTCGGCGACGTCGAGCGCGTACCAGTTCGGCGCGACGACGCTGATCCGCGAGCCGTAGCGCTGCAGGTGGGTCAGCTCCGCGCCGCCGGCCTGCGACAGGAACGCGAACACGCGCGGGGGAGGCCCCGGCGTGATCGGGCTCTGTCCCAGCGCGCTCGACGCGACGGCCATCGCCGCCACGCCGAGCACGGACGCCAGCAGCCGTCCGGCTACCACGCGCCGGTGAGCAGGGGGTCGCTCCACAGGTTCTGGTCCTCTTCGCCCATCCGCCAGAACCCCACCCCGCCGAGCCCGTTCTGCTGCGCGAGGCTGATGCGGTCGGCCTCGGTGGCCGCATCGGTGAACCACACGGAGTGCGGTGCGCCCGACGAGTCGGTGTAGGTGAACGTCATCGCATCGGCGCTGGGGTTGTAGGTCGGCGTGATGCCGAGGCTTGCGGCGAGCGACACCGCCTGGGAGTACTGGTAGGAGTTGGCGGGATTGCCGACACCGCCCCCGTTGGCCCAGTCCATCGCGTAGAGCTGCATGCCCAGGATGTACTTGTTGACGCGGGGCAGGGTGGAGATGTAGTGCACCACCTGGCTCTCCCAGGTCATGTCGTCCTGCGCGCCCGGCGCCGAGGTGGCCCAGTGGATGCCCCAGCCCATCACGAACATGTAGTCGACCTGCGCCGACAGGGCGTTGTAGTCAAAGAACGTCGATCGCGGGTTGTTGAGCACGTCGGCCGCCTTCGGTGACACGCACAGCATCAGCAGCTTGCCGGCGGCGTGCAGCGCCGACGCCAGGTTGGTGACGAACGCGGTGTAGGCGTTGCGGTCAGACGCCAATCCAGCCTCGAAGTCCAAGGTTGCGCCATCGTAGCCGTTGGTGGTGACCTGATTGACGATGTTGGTGATCCATTGCTGGGCGAGCGTGGGGTCGTTGACGATCTCGTCGAGCACGGCGGTGCGCTGGCAGTTGAAGCGCGGCAGCACCCGCTCGCCCCGCGCCTGGGCCCAGCTGGTGATCAGCGGGACGTCGGCGCCGGTCATGTTGCCATTCGGGTCGCAGTCGTAGTAGGTGGGGGAGACGGTGCCGATCTCCGTGTAATGAGCCTGGAAGTCCTGGAAGCTCTGGTCGACGGAGGACAACACGAACGCGAAGGCGTGCCCAGTGGTCTGCACCGGATCGGCGGTGGCCACGGTCACCGGCGCGCTCGCACCCGACACGTAGCCGAGGCTGTCGACCGCGACGACGGTGAACGTGTACGTCGTCGATGCCGTCAGGCCGGTGAGCTGCACCGACGTGGCGCTGTACTCGCCGACGGGGACGCCGTTGCGCAGCACACGGTAGCCGCCGATCGGGCCGCGGGCGGGCACGCTGGGCTGCCAGGACAGGTCGATCGTGCTGTCGTTGATCGCGCCGCCCTCCAGTCCGGTCGGGGCCGGCGGCGAGGTGTGCCCGGTCTGGACGGTCACCAGAACGCTCGGAGCCGACACGCGGCCATTGCTGTCGACCGCCACCACGGTGAAGCTGTAGGTGGCGTTGGAGCTGATCGGGACGCTGAGCGACGTCACCTTGGTCTGTCCGAAGACCGCGCCGTTGCGCATCAACCGGTAACCGGCGATCGCGCCGTCACCGCGCACCGAGGGCTGCCAGGAGATCGTCACGGTCGGGCCGGTCGCGCCCGAGGCCGCCGGCCATTGCGGCGTGCTCGGCAACCGATACGCGGTCGACGCCGACACCTGCCCGACGCACCGTGAGGAGGCTCCCGTCGGCAGCACCAGCCGTACCCGGAAGCGGTAGCGGCGCCCGAGGAACACGTTGACGCGCATCGACGTGCGGCGGGTCTGCCCCACCACCTCGGTGTTGCGCACCACCCGGTAGCGAGAGCCGCGGGGCGCGCCCCAGCCCGCCTTCCAGGCCAGGACGCCGTAGCTCTGCCCGTCGGCGCGGGTGAACGTGAGCGCGATCGGCTGAGCGTGAGCGCACACCACGGCATGCGTGGTGGCGTGGGCGGGGTGCTGACGATGGCGCGCGGGCCGGGCGCCGTGCGTCGCCGCCGCCGCTGATCCGGTGACGGCGAGGGTCAGCAGCCCGACGAGGGTGAGAGCGAGGCGGCGCATCACTCCACCGTCACCGTCTTGGCGAGGTTGCGGGGTTGATCGACGTTGAGCCCCCGGTCGCGGGCGACGTGATAGGCCAGCAACTGGAGCGGGACGACCGCCAGCAGTGGCTGCAGCAGCGCGTCGATCGCCGGCACGGCGAACACGCTGTCGGCGTACTCGGCGACCTCGTCGTGGCGGCCGCCGGCGATCGCGAGGATGCGGGCGCCACGGGCATGGACCTCGGCGAGGTTGGAGAGGAGCTTGTCGAGCACGTTGGAGTCGGTGGCGACGCACACCACCGGCGTCCCCGAGGACAGGAGCGCGATCGGACCGTGCTTCATCTCGCCGGCGGCGTAGGCGTCGGACGGGATGTAGCTGACCTCCTTGAGCTTGAGCGCTCCCTCCAGGGCGATCGGGAAGCCGGCGTGGCGACCGAGGAACATGCAGAACTCGGTCGGGCCGAGCTCCTGCACCGCCTCCGGGGCCCACACGGCGGCCGCGGCCGCGACCTCGCCGACGAGCTCGGGCAGGCGCCGCAGATCGGACGCCAGGCAGCGGGCGCGGTACGCGGTCAGCGTGCCGCGCACCTGGCCGAGCTTGAGCGCCAGCAGGGCGAGCGCCACCACCTGCGCGGTGAACGTCTTGGTCGCCGCCACCCCGATCTCGGTGCCGGCGCGGGTGAACAGCACGCCGTCGGAGTCGCGGGTGGCCTGGGAGCCCATCACGTTGGTGACGGCCAGTACGCTGGCGCCGCGCTGGCGGGCCAGGCGCATCGCGGCCAGCGTGTCGGCGGTCTCCCCGGACTGGCTGATCCCGATCACCATCTCGCCCTCGGTGAGCGCGGGGTTGCGGTAGCGGTACTCGGACGCGTAGTCGATCTCGACGGGCAGGCGGGCCCACTCCTCGATCAGGTAACGCCCGACGAGGCCGGCGTTGTAGGACGTGCCGCAGGCGATGATCCGCAGCCGCGACAGCTCGCGCAGCTGGCGGTTGTCGAGGTGCAGGTCGTCGTCGAGGTCGGCGCCCTCGGCGGTCAGACGGCCGGCCAGCGTGTGCGCGATCGCGTCGGGCTGCTCGTCGATCTCCTTGAGCATGAACGCCTCATAGCCGCCCTTCTCGGCCAGATCGTGCTCCCAGTCGATCGTCACGCGCTCGCTGTGGCGCGGGCGGCCGTCGACGGCGTCGAGGAAGCGCAGTGAGCCCGCGGTCGCCACGACGATCTCGTCGTCGGCGACCTGGTGCATCTCGCGCGTGTGCGCCAGGAAGGCGGGGATCGCCGAGGCGATGAAGTGCCCGTCGTCGGCGACCCCGACGACCAGCGGGCACTCGTGTCGCGCGGCGACCAGCAGTCCGGGCTGATCGGCCGACATCACGACGAACGCGTAATGACCGCGGATCTCGCGCAACGTGGCGCGCACGGCCTCCACCAGGTCGCCGGTGTCGTGGTAGGCGATCAGGTGCGCGACGACCTCCGCGTCGGTCTCGGAGCGGATGATCGCCCCCTCCGACGCCATCCAGCGCCGCAGCTCGGCATGGTTCTCGATGATGCCGTTGAGCACGACGTGGCGACGCTGGTCGTTGTCGGCGTGCGGGTGCGCGTTGGCCTCGGTGACGCCGCCGTGCGTCGCCCAGCGGGTGTGGCCGATGCCGATCGTCGGCTGGTCGTCGGGCTCGGCGCCGGTGGTCACCGCCGCCTGCTCGCCGACGGCGCAGCGCAGCGCCGCCAGGTTGCCGACCGAGCGTACGGTCTCGCTCCGGCCCGACTCGTGCAGCAGGGTGATCCCCGCCGAGTCGTAGCCGCGGTATTCGAGCTGCTCAAGTCCGGTGAGCAGCAGCTCGGCGACGGGGCGTCGTCCGACGTAGCTGGTGATGCCGCACATCTTTCACTCCATGTCGTGGTCGTTGCGGGACGGGGGTCACGGTGGTGGGGTTGCTGTGCGCGGCCGGGGACGCGCCGGGGTCGTGTGCCCGCAGCCAGCTGTAGAGCTGCTCGGGCGTGGTCAGGTCGCCGGCTGCCCACCGTTGCTGGGGGCCACCGCCGGCGGCGGTGTCGTAGGACGGATCGTTGCCCGCGCTCTGGACGAACACGGTGCCGAACTGCGTCCTCAGCAGGCCGAGGACGAACGGCACCACGCGCGGGTCGTTGCCCGGATCAAGCTGGCCGTAGTCGCCGAACGGCAGCGCGATGGCGTGGATCGGGATGCCCTGGGCGGAGAACTGGCCGGCGAGCGTGAACAGATCCCCGCCGACGCGGCGCTGATAGGCGGCGAACGTCTCCGGGCCGGTGGACCGCAGATAGCGGCGCATCGCGTAGAAGGGCCGCAGGTCGCCGCGCCGGTCGACCGCGACCTCGGTGGCTCCCTGATAGCTCTCGGGCTGGATGTCCCAGCGTCCCGATTGCCGCATGCGGTGCAGCTCGGTCCAGTCGAGGTACAGCGGGTTGCGGTCCGCGATGTTGCCGGTGACGACGAACATCGTCGCGCGGAAGTCCTCGCGGGCGAGGATCCGGTCGGCGCCGCGGAACGAGTCCAGCCGCCCGCCGTCGAAGGTGATCAGGATCGGCCGCGCCGGCAGGCCGGTGGCGTCGCCCTGCTGGAAGCGGGCGTACTGGGCGATGCTCACCGTGCGATAGCCCGCCAGGTGAAGAGTCTGCATCTGAGCCGCGAACGCACGCCGGCTCACCGTGTCAGCGCCGGGCGCGCTGCCGATGCCGTGGTAGACGAGCACCGGGATGGCGCCGGTGAACGCCGGGAGCGTCGTGAACTGCGCCCGCTCGGAGACTGTCAGCACGTTCACGGGGGCCGCGAACGCCGGTGACACGTAGTAGCGCAGGTATGTGCTGTGGGCCTCGAGGACGAGCGGGATCGCGCCGCCGAGCGGCAGCAGCGACAGCGGCAGCAGCAGGAACGACGCCGGCCGGCGCAACCTCGTCCAGGCCGAACGCGCCAGCCGTCTCACGACTGCACCTGCACGGCCTCGGCCGTGCCCAGGCCGGCGGTCGACGGGCGCGTGCCCCACGACGACGACCGCGTGGTGGCGATCGCGTAATAGGTCTGCCACAGCAGGAAGCACAGATAGAAGAAGCAGAAGACGATGCCGTACACCCACAGGCCGTCGTAGCGCCCCCGGCGGGTCACGTAGTACAGCCCGTAGCACAGGCTCATCGCGTAGACGCCGACGAGGTACAGCAGCGGCGCGCCGCCGCCGGCGGCCGGCATCATCACGATCGCGTGCACCGCGACCACCGGCGCGACGATCGGGAGGATCATCCCGACGTACACCGACATCGCGGCAATCGGGTTCTTCTTCCACACGAACGTCGCGACGATCAGCGACTCCCGGGTCCACGAGCGCTTCCAGCGAAGCTGCTGGCGCATGAACTGCCGGAACGTGTTGGGGACGATCGTATGGCTGACCGCCCGGGACTCGTACTTGACCTTCCAGTTGCGCAACACGCAGTTGGTCAGCGAGCGGTCATCGCCGAAGGTGGACTCCCGTCCGAGGAACGTCTGGTTCTCCCACCAATCGAGGCTGTCCATGATCGCCTCGCGCCGGTAGGCCGAGAAGCAGCCCGAGCAGCAGGTGACGTTGTTGAACACCGACTCGGCGCCCTTGCTCACCAGGAAGGCCACGAAGTAACGGACGGCCTGCATCTTGGTGATGTAGTTCTCGCGGACGTTGAGCACGTCGGCGTGCCCGCAGATGCCGCCGACCTTCGGGTCGTGGAAGCCCTGGACGAGGATGCGCATCGCGTCGGGGTCGAGCACCGAGTCGGAGTCGACGAACGCGACGATGTCGGCCTCGGTGGCGCGGATGCCGGCGGCCATTGCGGCACGCTTGCCTCGGTTCTGCGGGAAGTTGATCACCCGCACCCGCCCGTTCGCGGTGGCCGCCACCTTCGCCATCTCGGCGAGCGTGTTGTCGGTCGAGCCGTCGTTGACCGCGACGATCTCCAGCTTGTCGGCCGGGTAATTGAGCTCCAGCAGGGACCGCAGCGATTGGGCGATCGCCGCCTCCTCGTTGAAGCCGGGCATCACGATCGAGACGCGCGGCTCGATGCCGTGGTCCTTGCCCGGCCGGTAGAACGCGCTGAACACGAACCGGCTGGTGATGTAGGAGACGACGATCAGGCCGTAGATCGACAGCAACGGCGAGATCGTGATCATGTGGATGAACGAGCTCTTGTAATAGAGCACCGCGGACAGCAGCGCGAGCATGTACAGGCAGGCGACGGTCCGCACGATCGCGTCGACCCGGTTGCCCTTCGGCATCACCGGCGCGGCCGGCGCCAGCGGGGTGTCGAGCTCGGCTCCGGGCTGAGTCCGGGACTCCGCCGGGAGAGCGGCGGCCTCGGCGCGCCGGCGGGCGACGTCCTCGGGCGCGCAGCTCAGCAGCGCCGCCATCTGCTCGTCGGACACCGCGTGACGCTCGGCGAGCTCCAGCAGCGTGCGGCTGATGTCAGCGGCGCAGGCGCGATCCTCGCCGCCCGCGGCCGGCCGCTGATCCGCGGCGGACGTGCCGGCCGGCGACGCAGGCGTCAGCGACGCCCGGGCCGCATCGGACCGTTTCCGGTTCCAGCTTCGGAGAGATCTTCGGATGTGGTCGCCGGCGGCCATCAGACCGTGTGCCGGCGCTGACCGCCGGGCGTGCGATACGTGGCGTCGAGCACGTCTGCGCACTCGTCGAGGAAGCCGTAGTCGAATCGGGGATGGACGGTGGCGACCAGCGCCAGGTCGTAGTTGGAGGCGACCGGGCCGGGAACCGACGTCAGCGTGCCGATTCCGTGGATTTCGGCGGTCTCGACGTAGGGGTCGTAATAGTCGACCCGCACGCCGCGGCGGACGAGGTGACGCGTGATGTCGGCGGCCGGTGACTCCCGGTAGTCCTGCACGCCGGGCTTGTAGGCCATGCCGACGACCAGGATGCGAGCGTCCGCCGGGGCGATTCCGCGGTCGGCGAGGATGTCGAGCGCGCGCTGGGCGACGTCACCGGGCCGGGCGGCGACCCGGGACAGCGCGGTCGTGGCGATCGGCGTGTCGACGCCGGCCTCGCCGAGCGGCGCGAGCAGGTAATAGGGGTCGACCGGGATGCAGTGGCCCCCGATGCCGGCGCCGGGGTAGTGGGCGAGGAAGCCGTAGGGCTTGGTGGCGGCCGCGTCGACCAGCTCGACGATGTCGAGCCCATAGTGCTTGGCCACGCCGGCCATCTCGTTGGCGAACGCCAGGTTGACCGCGCGGAAGGTGTTCTCGAACAGCTTCGTGCACTCGGCCGCCTCGGCGCTGGACACCGTGTGCAGCACCTGGACGATCGGGTCGAGCACGGTCTTGGCGGCCCGGGTGCAGGCGGGCGTGACCCCGCCGAGCACGCGCGGGGTCTCCATCTGCTGGACGGACTCGTCGCCGGGCAGGATGCGCTCCGGGGCGAAGGCGACGTGGATGTTGTCGCCGGCGACGAGCCCGCGGGCGGCCAGCGGCTCCACGAGATGCGCGCGCGTCGTGCCGACGTAGGTGGTGGAGGTGAGGATGATCGTCTGGCCGGCGCGCGCGTGACGCACGACGGTGGCGCAGGCGCCGTGAACGGCGCGGGGATCCGGGTTGAGGTCCTCGTCGACCGGAGTCGGAACGGCGATGAAGACGACGTCGGCCTCCTCGATCCGGGACATGTCCGCGCTCAGCTCCAGGCGGCCGGCGTCCAGCGCGTCGACCAGCAGCTCCCGGTCACGGGTCAGCAGGTCGGCGCTCGCGTCGGCGATCGACGCCAGGCGCCGCTGCGAGATGTCGAGCCCGATGACCTGGCAGCCGGTGGCCTGGAGCGCGAGTCCGGTCGGCAGGCCGACGTAGCCCAGCCCGACGATCGCGACCGTCGGGCACTCGGTCCCGGCGGAGGTCCGAGCGAGCTCGGCGTTGAGGCGGGCGGCGGCGTCCGCCAGCTCGGACGGAGAGACCTCCGCGGTGTGCACGAGTTGGACGGGCTTAGTGGTTGCGGACACGACAACGGCTCCTCTGTGACGAGCGACGGCTCCCGGCGGGAGCTCGGTCAGGCTGGATTTCAGGGTTCGACGTCCCACACGTGGCGGAACCGACGGCGGTGGACGTGGGCGCACACCACGCGCCCGAGCATCCGGTCCTCGGTTGACGCACTGCAGCTCGCGGTTGACGACGAGAGGTGGCCGGTCGTGTCATTCGTTGAGCTGTGTGGTCCTGGAGGAGGTGAACAGCAACACGCCATTGCTCCGGCCCTGGATCGACCGGTTCACGTGAGCGCCCGGCGGACGAGCCCTGGTGCCTCGACCGCCTTGCCTGCACCCCCGGTATCGGTCGCCGGTGGCGGTCCTTGAAGCCGCCGGGACCGATCTGCGGACAAGCGTCCAGAGCCGGCTGCGGTGCAACTCGTACGCGCGTCCAGGAAACCTCCGGAATCTGCCGCCCCGCCGGGGACGAGCCCCGCGGCGCTCGTGCCGACTGCCACGAGGATCGAGCACGGTCGGACGTCCGTCCACCGCCGCCGCCGGCGAACGCAATTCACGTCATGGATGGAGACGGTTCCCCACCCGCTCGCGATCGTCTCGCGCAGCAGGTCAGCGGCGCGTGCGCGCTCGGCGTCGGACGCGGCGCGCAGCGCCGCAACCCGACGGCGTCAGCGCTCCATCGCCAGCGCCGCCGCCTTGAACGCGGAGAAGGCGGGCTTCTCGGTCAGCGTGTCGCCGGCGTAGCGCAGCAGCCCGGCGTAGCCGAACGTCGGGCCGCCGTGGACCTCGGCGCCCGCCCAGGTGTAGTAGTAGAAGGCTGCCAGGCCGAGGGCGGCGCGGTCCGCGGCGAGCATCGGCAGCAGCGTGGCGAGGTCGCGCGCCTGACCCTGCGCGGTGGTGTTGATGTCGAGGCCGATGCCCGGGCCGGTGGTCTGCCCCTGGGCCGACGTCCAGCTGATCTCGTCGGCGATGACCGGCGTCGCGCGGTCGCCGTTGGCGTTCATCACCTGGCGCACCAACCGCAGGATCGTGATCACGTTGCCCGGCTCGGCGGTGTAGGGGTGGACCGCCACGACGTCGAACGACGCT
>JBELAG010000100.1:0-17091 GCA_049509055.1 Solirubrobacteraceae bacterium | reverse complement strand
GGGTTCCTCGGTCCCAACGGCGCCGGGAAGTCGACCACGATGCGCCTCATCCTCGGCCTCGACGCCCCCTCGTCGGGGTCGGCGACGGTCAACGGCAGGCGCTACCGCGACGACCCCGCCCCGTTGCACGAGGTCGGCGTGCTGCTCGAGGCGCGCTCGGTCCATACCGGGCGGTCGGCGTTCAATCACCTGCTCGCCCTCGCGCAGACCCACGGGATCGGGCGCGCCCGCGTGCGGGAGTTGATCGACCTGGTCGGCACTGACCGCGGCGTATGTCGCGTTCCTGATCCACGCCGCGATCGACTGGGACTGGGAGATGCCGATCGTCCTGATGAGCGCGCTCGTCTGCGGCGCGGCGATCGTCGCGGCGGCGCGCCCGGACGCGGCGGTGCTGGGGCGCGGGATCCGGGCCGGCGTGCTGACCCTGGCGGTCGGTCTCGGCGCGCTGGCGCTCGTGTTCCTGGTCGGCAACCGCGACCTCGACGCCGCCTCGGCCGCCGCGGACGGCGCGCCGGGCACGCTGGCGGCGCGCGCCCGCACGGCCGGCGATTGGGTCCCGTGGTCCCCGGACCCGCCGCGGTGGCTGGCCACGATCGCGCTGGCAGACGGCGATCGTGCGGCGGCTCGCCGGCTGCTGAGCACCGCGATCGGGCGCGACGCCACCGATTGGTCGCTGTGGCTGGAGATGGCCGCCGCCAGCACGGGCGCGGCCGCGCGCGTGACATCAGAGCCGCCGTGCGCCTGGACCCCAAGGGGCCGGAGGTGCTCGAGACCGCGGTCGCCTACGGACTGTTCCCGCAGGCCGGGCACTGAGCGCCGAGGCGGGACAACTATGATCGGGTCGTGCCCTCCCGTTCCGATCTGATCGCCGCGACGCTGCTGGGACTGGGTGGGGGCCTGCGCGCGTTCGCGACGCCGGTGGCGCTCGCCGTCCATCACCGCGGGCCGCTGGCCGGTCATCGCCGTGTCGCCCTCGTCGCCGCCGCGGGCGAGCTCGGCGCCGACAAGTACCCGGGGATGGCCAGCCGGTGGTCGCTGCCGGGCATGAGCCCGCGGCTGCTGTTCTCGGGCGTGGGCGGCCGCGAGCTGGCCGGTTGGCGGGGCGCGGCTGTCGCCGCCGTCGCCGCGGTGGGCTCCGCCTACGCCGGCTCGCACCTGCGACCCAAGGTGCACGGCGGGGCTGCGCTGGTGGCCGCGGTGGCCGAGGACGCGCTCAGCTACGCGCTCGTGCTCGCCGCGCTCCGCGACCGCGCCTGACGCGACTGCACGTCGGACGCGACGGCGCGGCAGGCCGGCCGGATGGCGGCCGGGCGGCCACGCGGGCCGCCCGGCCGTCACCGTGACTACTTCACGATCGTGATCGTGCGGTACATCCCGAGCTGGAAATGGTCACGGCCGTCCTCGGCGTTCATCGCGCAGTAGATGACATACACGCCGGGCGGCTGAGTGATCGTCTCCTGCTGCATCGCGCCGTGCGACAGCGGGCCGGCGAACTGGCCCTGGACCTTGGTCGCATACTTGTTGGCCTGCCCGTGACCCACATCGCCGGCGAGCAGCAGCTTCTCGGCCTTGACGGCGTCGGCCATGCTCTTGGCCTGGCGGTAGGCGATCATGTGGATCAGCCAGCCGTCGTTCTCGAAGCGCACCAGCTCGCCGTCGTGCAGGGTGGCCGCGCCGCGGAAGGCAAAATCGATCGCCGACACGGTCGCCGCCGGGGCCGGCAGCGACGCCGGAGTGGCGGACGGGCTCACGGTGAACGGAGTGAAGCCGTTGCCGTTGTTGACCGCCACGTAGTTGCCCGCCGGTAGCACGACCTGGTCGGTGGTCGGCGTGCCCTGCGCCGTGAATCCGTCGAACACGATCGTGGCGTAGGGGTCGATCGCATCGAACGGGGTGTTCTTGGTGAACGACGACACCACATGCCCGAGCTGCGCCGCGGTCACGCCCGGGTTGAGCAGGATCAGCGCGGGCGCGTCGCTGGCCTCGCCGGTGACCGTCGTGACCACGTCGACCGCGCCTGACACCTCCGAGCCGCCGACCGTCACTGCGTTCTTGGTCACCCCCAGTGTGAGTGTCGGGAGCGTGCTCGCGGCGACCGATGTCGCGGTCATCAGCAGCAGGCTCGATGCGACCACGGCAGCGCTGACTGCCGCGCGCGCGAGTACGGATCGCTTCATGCATTCCTCCTTGGCCTGTAGGGCGGGAACCGGGTATCCGCCGCGAGTGCTGACACCGCAGGCGCGGTGGCGCACCCTGGGCCTCGCGGCGGGTGTGAGTGTAAGGCCATGACCGCCGAAATCAAGACGCAATTGTGCGTATCGACCCGACCGCGGTCTACGCTGCCGGGATGAACGTCCTGGCGATCGATCAGGGAACCTCGGCGACCAAGGCGCTCGTCGTCGGCCCCGACGGCGCGGTGCTCGGCGCGGGCATCGCGGACGTGCAGCCCCGGTTCGGCGCCGGTGGCGCCGTCGAGCAGGATCCCGCGCAACTGCTGGACTCGGTGATCGCCGCCGGGCGGGCGGCGCTGGCGCAGGCCGGCGTCGAGGTCGGCGCGGTCGGGCTCGGCAACCAGGGTGAGACCGTCCTGCGGTGGGACCTCGCCGACGGCAGGCCCGACGGCCCGGCGATCAGCTGGCAGGATCGCCGGGCGGCCGACATCACCCGGGAGCTCGCCGCCGAAGCATCGCGGCTGACCGCGATCACCGGGCTGCCGCTGGACCCCTACTTCGCCGCGCCGAAGATCACCCGGCTGCGCCGTCAGACCGGCCGCGGCGGGGTGATCACGACGATCGACGCGTGGGTCACCCATCAGCTGACGGGCGCGTTCGTCACCGACGCCGCGACGGCGTCGCGGACGATGCTGCTCGACCTCGACGCCGGCGTCTGGTCGCCGGAGGCGTGCGCGGTGTTCGGCATCGACGCGCAGGAGCTGCCCGCCATCGTGGCCGGCGACGCCCGGGTGGGCGAGACCGGGGCGTTCGGCCCGCGTCTCCCGGTCATCGGCCTCGCGGTCGACCAGCAGGCCGCGCTGCTGGCCGAGGCGTGCGTGAACCGGGGCGACGCCAAGTGCACGTACGGCACCGGCGCCTTCCTGTTGGCCAACGCCGGCGACACCGCCCCGCGGTCGGCGTCCGGGTTGGCCGCGTGCGTCGCCTGGCGCCTCGGCGCGGACACGACCTACTGCCTCGACGGCCAGGTGTACACCGCGGGCGCGGCGATCAGCTGGCTGGCGCGGCTCGGGCTGCTCGGTGACCCGGCGGAGATCGACGCGTTGTGCGCGCAGAGCACCGACACCGGCGCGCTGTTCGTGCCCGCCCTCGCCGGGCTCGGGGCGCCGTTCTGGGCGCCCGACGCCAAGGGCGGCTGGGTCGGGCTGTCGCTGGCGACCGGACCGGGCGACCTGGTCGCCGCCGTGATCGGGGGCATCGCCGCGCAGATCGCCGCGCTCGCGGTGGCGATCGGCGACGATCTCGGCCGCCCGCTGCGACGGCTGCGCGTCGACGGCGGGTTGGCGCGCTCCAGAGCGCTGCTGCAGGCTCAGGCCGACCTCCTGCAGGCGCCGGTCGAGCGCTATCCCTCCGCCGACGCCACCGCGCTCGGCGTCGCGGCGCTGACCAGGCTGGGCTCCGGCGCCGCCGCGGACCTCGCCGTGGCGATCGGGGACTGGCGGCCCGCCGAGATCTTCGAGCCGCGGATCGCGGCCGACGAGGCCGCGGAGCGCCGCGACCGCTTCAGCGCCGCCGCCGCCGCGCTGGCCGAGCTGTCGGCAGGCTCGCGCCGGCCGCCGGGATGACCGGCGCGGAGTTCGACGTCGTCGTCATCGGCGCCGGTGATGTCGGCGCCGCGATCGCGCGCGAGCTGGCGCGGTTCGAGCTGTCGATCGCGCTGATCGACCGCGGCGACGTGGGAGCGGGCACGAGCAAGGCGAACACCGCCCTGCTGCACACCGGCTTTGACTCCAAGCCGGGCACCGCCGAGGCGAAGCTCGTGGCCCGCGGTCACGAGCTGCTGCTCGGCTACGCCGGCGAGGTCGGGATCCCGCTCGAGCGCACCGGCGCGCTGCTCGTCGGCTGGGACGAGGCGCAGCGACGGCGCTTCGATCAGATCCGCGACAACGCGGCCGCCTGCGGCTACGGCCGGATGCGCCGCCTGGAGCCCGACGAGCTGTACCGGCGCGAGCCCGCGCTCGGCCCCGGGGCGATCGGCGCCCTCGAGGTGCCCGACGAGTTCATCATCTGCCCGTGGACCCCCCCGCTGGCCTACGCCACCCAGGCGCTCCTCGCCGGGGTCACACTGCGGCGCGGCGAGACGGTGACCGGGCTCGACGCCCTCGCCGGCGGCGGATGGCGCGTGCGCGCCCGGCGAACGGCCGAGCCTGCTCCCGGCGCCGACCGCAGCCTGCTCGCGCGCTGGGTGGTCAACGCCGCCGGCCTGTGGTCTGACGACGTGCACCGCATGGCGGGCCGGGGCGGGTTCACGGTGACACCGCGGCGCGGCGAGTTGATCGTCTTCGACAAGCTCAGCCGGCCGCTCGTTCACCACGTGATCCTGCCGGTGCCGACCGAGCACACCAAGGGCGTGCTGATCGCCCCCACGGTGTTCGGCAACGTCATGCTCGGCCCGACCGCCGACGACATCGCCGACAAGACCGACACCGCGTCGACGGCGGACGGGATCGGTCGCCTGCGCGCGCAGGGCCAGCGGCTGATGCCCGCATTGCTGGCGCACGAGGTGACGGCGGTGTACGCCGGCCTGCGCGCCGCGACCGAGCACGTCGACTATCAGCTCGAGATCGACCCCGGTCGCCACTACGCCTGCGCGGGCGGCGTGCGCTCGACCGGCCTGACCGCGTCGATGGCGATCGCCGAATGGATCCGCGACGGTCTGGACCGCGCAGGACTGGCGCTGCGCGAGCGGCGCGAGGGGCTGCCGGCGATCACGATGCCGAACATCGGCGAGGCGCTCCCGCGTCCGTACGCCGACGATCGGCGGATCGCCGGGGACGCGGCGTACGGCGAGATCCTCTGCTTCTGCGAGCGCGTCACCCGCGGCGAGATCCGCGACGCGGCGCGTAGCCCGATCCCGCCGGGCGACCTCGACGGCCTGCGCCGGCGCACGCGCGCGCTGATGGGCCGCTGCCAGGGCTTCTTCTGCGCCGCGCGGGTCGCCGCCGCGCTCGCGCAGGTCGGCGGCCCCGGCGTCGGCGAGCTGTGGGCCCGCGAGTCGTGAGCGGGCCCGCTGAACGCGTCGACGTCGCGATTATCGGCGCCGGACCGGCGGGCCTGGCCGCCGCCGCCGAGCTGAGGCGCCTGACCGGCGCGTCCGTGCTCGTCGTCGAGCGCGAGCTCGAGGCCGGCGGGATCCCGCGCCACGCCCACCACGGCGGCTACGGGCTGCGCGATCTGCACACCAGCCTCAGCGGCCCCCGCTACGCCCGGCGCTGGACCGAGCGGGCTCGGCGCGCCGGCGCGCAGCTGCGGCTCGGCACGCAGGTCACCGGCTGGGCGCCCGACGGCGCGCTGCGGCTCACCGCGCCGTCGGGAGCGACGCGCGTGCAGGCCGACGCCGTGATCCTCGCCACCGGCTGCCGCGAGCGCCCGCGGTCGGCCCGCCTCGTGGCCGGATCGCGGCCACAGGGGGTGATCACCACCGGCACGCTGCAGCAGCTGGTCAACCTTGCCGGCGAGTCGCCGGGGCGCCGCGCGGTGATCGTCGGGGCCGAGCACGTGTCGTTCTCGGCGCTCGCGACGCTGGCGCACGCCGGCGCCGAGGCCGTCGCCATGACCACCGAGCTCCCCCGCCACCAGTCCTACGCGCTGTTCCGGGCCGGCGCCGCACTCCGCTACCGGACGCCGCTGCTCACCCGCACGGCGGTCACCGCGGTCCACGGCCGCCGGCGCGTCGAGGGGGTGCAGCTCACCGACCTCGACACCGGGCACGTCAGCTCGCTGGCGTGCGACACGGTCGTGTTCACCGCCGACTGGGTGCCCGACCACGAGCTGGCGGTCGCCGCCGGGGCCGACCTGGATCCGGCGACCGCCGGGCCTCGCGTCGACGGCGCCCTGCGCACGACCCGGCCCGGGCTGTTCGCCGCCGGCAACATCCTCCACGGAGCGGAGACCGCCGACGTCGCCGCGCTCGCCGGCCGGCACTGCGCGCGGGCCGTGCGCGACCATCTGCGCGGCGCGCCGTGGCCGGCCGCACCGGTGCCGCTGGTCTGCGAGGCGCCGCTGCACTGGATCACGCCCGGCGCGGTCGAGGCGCACGCGCGTCCGCCGGCGCCTCCGCCGCGGGGGCGCTATCTGCTGCGCGCGCGTGAGGAGCTGCTCGATGCGCGGATCGCCCTCGTCCAGGACGGCCGCGAGCTCACCCGGCAGCGGTTGGTGCGCGTCACCGCCGGGCGCTCCGCCGCGCTGACCCCCGCCTGGGCGGACGCGGTCGACGGTCACGGCGGCCCGGTCCTGGCCCGCGTGCTGGCGGCCCGCCGCCGGTGACGGCGCGGGCCGGCGGGCGGATGCGTGAGGATCTCCGGTTGGTCTTCGTGTCGATCGTGCCGAGGATCACCTTCGTGCCGTCGGGGAGCTCGAGATCCTCGAACACGCGCCACTCGTGCTCGTGTCGAGGATTGGCGCCCTCGGGATAGATCGTGCCCTGCCGACCGACCGTGAGTGCGCCGCCATCGCGAGATCGGGCGAATCGATCTGCAGGTTGAGCCCGGCGTCGATGATCGCCCGGTACTCGAACGACAGTGCGTCGACGAGCGCCCCGAGGTACGCCTCGTGAGACCCGTAGTAGTGGTCGGGGGTAGTTGAAGGCGATCTCGCCGGGGCTGACCGACCCCATGAACGCGCTCTCGGGCGGCGCGTCGCCGAGCGCCGCCGTGAACGTCGCGATGTCGCGATGGATCGACTGCTCGTCGACGAGCTTCACCGGGCCGACGCAGTTGGAGAAGACCACATGGGCCATCGAGTCGGTGGCGAACAGCCGGGCTTGCTCATCTCCCCGTCGCTGATGACGTCGATGAGGTCCGCGGGTCGCGGAAGGCTCCCGGCGTGCGTCGTCATGATTCGGTCGGCCATCGATCTCTCCCTCTATGAGTCGCGTGCACGGCGTGCGAGCTCGGCGCTCGCGGCCGAGACGAAGCCCTGGGCGACGGAGTCCCCGACCCCGCCGAGCGGAAGAAACCGGGGAACGTCGAGATTCGCGGCCAGCGTCACCTCGACACGGGTGCCCTGCCCGTCGTGCAGGTGCCAGATGACGTCGAATCTCGCCGACCCGCCGATCTTGCTCAGCGTGACGGTCGCCGGTGGATCGACCGTGATCGACATCAGCAGGTCGAAGTCCTTGGTCACCGGCCCAGCCGACAGGTGCAGGATCGTGCGCGCCCGGCTCGGCAGGCCGCGCGCGTCGCGCTCCAGGACCTCGACCTCGCGGACCACCTCCGGATGCCACGACGGGTACTCGTCGACCGCCTCCACGAGAGCGAGGCACTGCGCCGGTGGCGCGGGCACGAGTGCCGCCGCGGTTCCGCGTAGTTCCTTCATGGCGTCAGAGCCTAGCGAGCCGTCGGCGACGTCAGGCCAGGCACGGCGGCGACGTCCGCAGCCGCTCCTCGAGCTCGGCGGCCGGGACGGGACGTCCCAGCAGGAACCCCTGGGCGGCGTGGACATCGCCGTAGTCGCGCAGGACCGCGCGCTGCTCGGGCCGCTCGACACCCTCGACGATCAGCTCGAGCTCGAGCGCCTGCACGAGATCGAGGATCGCGATCAGGATCTCGGTCGCGCTCTCGTCCTCCGGCACGCGCTCGAGGAAGACGCGATCGAGTTTGATCCAGCGCGCCGGGACCTCGCGCAGGCGGCCCGCGAGCGCGGAGCGGATGATCGGCCGGGGCATTTGGATCTTGATCATCGCCGGTCCCCGTCGGCTTGATCAGGCGCGGCTGAGCTGGACGCGAGGGCGATGCCTGGTTGGCTTGGTCGCGCAGTTCGGGGATCGCGATCGTCTCCCAGAGCTGGCCGGTGAGCGCGCTGCCGATCGCGTAGAGGTGATCGGCGATCTCGAGCCCGGCGTCGGCGGTGAAGCCAAGGCCGGTGGGATGGGGCGAGCAGATCCCGCGCTCGAGCAGCCCGTGCACGACCGGGTTGGTGCTCTGCCGGCAGTCCAGCTGGACGCCGACGCAGTCGACGACCGCGACCGGACGGATCTGCGTCCGGCGGCCGTCGTGCGTCTCGACGGCCAGTTCCAGACGGCCGTCGGTCACGATCGGGTCGATCGCGCGGGTGCCCGCCACGCTGAGGGCGACGTCGGCTCTGATCCGCTCGGCGACCTCCGGTGCCATCCGGTGGCGATGAAGGCTCCACGTCGATGACCACCGCCTGACCGCTTCGCGCTGATCGGCCGCTGGGAACTGCTGCCAGATCTGCGCGGTGTAGGGCCGTAGTGCGTCGATCGCGGCGCGCCAGTCGTGGCCCAGCGCATGCTGCCGGCCGAGATAGCCCAACAGTTGCGAGAGCGACCGGATGTGCACGGCGGTTTCGGCTTCGAGCTCCAGGCGTGGGAGCGACGGAAGGTGGGCCTCGTTGAACCGTCCGCTTCGCGACAGGGCCAGGATCTCGCCCTCGTAGCCAACGCGGCGCAATGAGAGCGTCGTGTCGACTGCCGTCAGGCCTGAGCCGATCAGAACCACCGGCCGCTGCGGAATCCGCGGTGGGGCGGCGCTGGGGCTCCAGGGCCCGCGGTGCAGATCGGCGTGGCGCAAGGCACCAAACGCGCGGCGTGGGTCATTGCCGATCGCAACGACGCACCGTGGCGCTTCAATCGCCTCGTCCGCGGTCCTCACCACCCACCCGGTGGGGCTGGGGGTGATCGAGTCCGCGCGTGCGGTGACCCAGCGAATGTCGATGCCACGCACAGCGGCGGCGCGGAGCGCTGTCTCCCGGAGCGTCTGCAGGTAGCGCGCGTAGAGGGCCCGAGGCGCGAAGCCGCTCGGACCCGGAAGCGCGATGCCGAGCGCCTCGCCCGCGCTGACCGCCGGCTCGGTCTCCAGCCAGGCCGCGAAGTGGCCGGGTTCGCCCGAGATCGCGCCCATCCGATCGGCCGGCCCGTTGAGCAGATGACTGACGTCGGGCGTGCTGTACGCCAGCCCGAGTCCGGAGTGCTCCGGCGAGATCACCGCCACCGTCATCCGCCTCGCGAGGCGGGTGAGATGCAGCAACGTGGCCAGCCCCGCGTACCCGAACCCCACGACCACCGCGTCAACGCGCCGCGGACATCCTTGCTCGGCCGTCACCATCGGTCAGCCCCATACTGGACTTTGTAAACGATCTTACTGAACAATAGCAGCGCATTTCCCCTGACACAACCGCGCTGACCATCGTGATCGACGCGCGGGAAGGGGATAGGTTCGGAGGCCAACATGCTCCTGCGCTGCCGGTCCTCGGCGTGATCGCCGGCTCGGGTCAACCCGTCCGGATCGTCTTCGCCGACGACGACGAGGCCCAGCGGCGACTGCTGCGCCGACTGCTGGAGATCGTGCCGCACCTGGAGATCGTCGGTGAAGCGAGCGACGGGAGCGAGGTGGTCGCGCTCGTCCAGCGCACCCATCCCGACATCGTGCTGCTCGACATCGACATGCCTCGGCTTGACGGCGTGTCCGCCGCCGAGCTGATCTGCAGCTATCACCCCCACACCCGGGTGCTGCTCCACACCGCCGCGGCCGGCGATCGTCAACGAGCGCGCGTCGCCGCGCTCGGGCTCGTGGTCCTGGACAAGACCCTGCTGCGCGACACCGTCCGGCTGATCGAGATGATGGCCGGTGAGCTGCGTCCGGTGATCGAGCCGCTGGTGCTGCTCGCCCTGGCCGACCACGACGGCGAGGGGATCCTGATCGTCCGCGCCGACGAGTCGATCCCGTTCTACAACGGGATCGCCGCCGGCATGCTTCACCTGCCCACGCCCGCGCGCCGGCTGACCCTGTCGACGCTCCGCACCCTCGTCCGCGTCATCGACGAGCCCGCGCGATCAGATCCGATCGAGCAGCTTCCGCTCGTGCGCGCCCTCGCCGCGCGTGCGCCGGCCGGCGCAACCGTCACCTGCGAATCTCTCGACGATCACTCCTGCGCCCGATTCGCGATGGTGTCGCTCCCGTTCTTCTCACCCCTCGGTGAGTTCATCGGCGTCGGCAACTACCTCGCGACCGCGCCCGACTGACGCGTGGCCAGACGGCCGATCCGGCCCGCGGCGGGCGTCGATCATCGCCTCATCCGCTCGCGCGATCAGCTGCTCGGCACTCTCCTGCGCGACCGCCTGCGCACAGCCGAAGGTGATGCTTGCGCCGGCGTGGCGGCGGGCCAGGTCAGCCGCCAGCTCGGCGAAGCGCGCGTCCAGGTCAGCCGGGCTCCGCCCGCACAGGACGCACACGAACTCGTCGCCACCGAAGCGCATAATCAGGTCATAGGGCCGCAGTATCCGCTTGACCGACCACACGACCGCGCGCGGCAGCGCGTCGCCGGCGATGTGCCCGTGCTCGTCGTTGACCCGCTTGAGATGGTCGACGTCGACGAACGCCGCCGTCAGCGACTCGCCGGTGCGGCGGCTGCGCTCCAGCTCGCGCCGCAGGCCCTCCAGCCCACCATTGCGCCGCAGCGCTCCGGTGAGATGGTCGGTGCCCTCCTGGACCAGCGCAGCCTCGGCGGCGCGACGGTCACAACAGTGGTTTCTCCGCGCCGGCGCGGTCCGGTCATGGCACCCGGCACGGACGGCCTACCGCTCTCACCTCGCTCTCGGAATGCCGGGCGCTTCCGACAGCGAGGTGGTCCGGCTCGTCAGCCGGCCGTTGAAGGCGGCGATCACGGCTGGGTCAAACTGGCTTCCGGCGCACCGAAGCAGCTCGGCGAGCGCTTCCGGCATCGGCCGAGCGGTGCTGTAGGAGCGATCGGTGGTCATCGCGTTGAACGCGTCGCAGACGGAAACGATGCGGGATTCGATCGGGATCGCCTCGCCGGAGAGACCGTCGGGATAGCCCGTGCCGTCGTAGCGCTCGTGGGAGGAGCGCACGAACCGCCCGATTCTGGACAGCGTTCCACCGACCTGCTTGAGCATCGTCTCTCCGGCGATTGTGTGTTGGCGGATGATCTCCCACTCGGTGAGGGTCAGCGGCCCACGTTTGTTGACGATCTCCGGCGGCACGTGGATCTTGCCGACGTCATGCAGCCGTGCCGTGAACTCGACGTCTCGCAGCGCGGTCGCGTCGAGCCCGAGCGCCGCGCCGACCGCGAGTGAGAGCTCGACCACTTCGCGACTGTGGTCGCCGGTGTAGTGATCGACCGCGCCGACCACGTCGCCGAGCAGCACCGTGGTGCCATGGTATGCGTCGCTCAGAGCGAGCGTGTAGTCAAGGCGCTTGCGACGCTCGCGGGCGAAGAGCGACAGCCAGCCGATCAGAGGCAGCATGAGCAACACCACGGCGGCGTGTCGAGCGGCAAGCGCAGCGATCACAAGACCGGCGCAGGAGAAGCACCAGTCGGTGAGAAACAGCCAGACCATCTGCCATTGCTGGGATGGCGCGATTCGCTCCCCGAACCAGGTTCGCGCGAGTCCCGGGGTCGCGTCGCAGAGAACCTGCGCGGCGAACGCAAGCAGCAACACCGGCCACCGCCCCCATGAGAGGGCCGGTTCGCCCGCCAGCACGAGCACGACGGCAGCGCCCAGCGAGTAGGCGCTGTCGCCGACGCGTTCGAACACGTGCGTTGCCGTGAGGCGATGCTCGACGACACATGGCCACAGACCGGCGACGGAGCAGGTCGCGACGAGCAGCGGCACCAGCGGCACCGGCAGCACAAACAGCATTGGCACCAACACAAGTTGCGTCGGCGCCGTCCACGCGGCGCCGACGGGGAAGCGCACCCGCGACGCAACGAGGTACGCCGGCACGGTGACCACGAGCGCCGTGACCGAGATCGACCGCGTCCACGGACCGAGCGCGGCGAGCGTGCCGGCGCCGGCCAGGAACAGCGCGGCGGTGACCGCCTCGCTGATCTGTGCGCCTCGCGAGCGCGCGCGGTCGCGGCGGCGGTTCGCCGCTGCCCTCAGCAGGCTCTGCGCGAGCGGGGTCTGGTAGGAGTCGAAGTCCATTGCAGAGTGACGACCGGTCCCCGCGCGATGTCAGGTCGAGCGCCGATTCGTGTCGGTCAGTTGCCCCGATTCCACGGATCGATGAACACATCATCGACCTGCGGGTTTCCCGTCAGCGCAGTGACCTGCAGCGAGACCGTCGCCGTGCCGCCCGAGAGCGCACCCCACACCGCATCGGCGGTGATCATCACGGGCGTTGGCTGCCAGCCACCATTCGCGATTGCCACGCCGGTGGGGATCGGGAGGTCGTCGTAGACGACCTCCACCGCGACCATTCCGGTGCCGGCGATGAACATCCTCACTGACGGATAGGCGGCATCGACGCACGTCGCCGGGGACCGTGCCGACGCTCCAGCAGGCAACGACAGCGACCAGGAGCCGAGCGTCCCGGTCGCGGCGAACGGCTCGCTCCCGGGCACGATCTGGGCGCCGCCGGACAGCGTCCAGGCGGATCCTTCGAAGTCGCCGCCGGGCGAGAGCTCATACGATGCCGAATCGCCCCAGGGTGCGAACGGCTGACCGACCGCCGCCGAGTTGCACGGGCCCAGATCGACCGCCTGAGCCCCGGCGGGCGCAACCGGGATGCCCACAACAGTGATCGCCGCGAGCGTGCCGGTGGCTGAGAGAGTCCCGACAAGCCTGCGTATCGTCGCAATCACGAGGCTCTCTCTGTCTGCCGGGGGACCGTTGCCGGCGCTCGCGAGCGCCCCAGCTCCGCGTCCCGGGACTACCAACGAACTGGAATCTCGTATCAGCAAACGCCGCGGACGCGACGATGCAACGCGTCTCGAGAAATTGAGCGAGATCGAGCGCGAAAGCGACGCAATCCTCCCCGTGGGGTCGGCATCGCCCGGTAGGCCCAGCGGTGCGGATGCGTTGCGTCCAGCCCGAGCGTCCCTGCGTCCGAGCGTGCCGATGGTCTATGTCGCTCGAGGTGTTGTTCGCAATATGACAAGCACCCGCCTTTTGCAAACACGCACCGAACCGCCGTGGTGGTGTCGCGTCAGTCGGCGAGGTGCTGGTCGATCAGCGCGAGCAGGCGGGTCACGCGGATTGGCTTGGTGAGGTATGCGTTCGCGCCGGCCTGGAGGAACGGGGCGGGAGCGTGAGGGGTGGCGTCGGCGCTGAGGATCACGACCGGGATCTCGCGGGTGCGCTGGTCGGCTTTGAGCGCGGCGAGTACCTTCTCGCCGCCGAGGTCGGGGAGGTGTTGGTCAAGCAGGATCAGGTCGGGCCGATGCTCGCGGGCGAGTTCGAGGCCGAGTTGTCCCAGCATGGCGGGCAGGAGATGCACGCTGGGTCGCGAGCGGAGGATCTCCTCGATGAGGTGGAGGTTGGCGACGGTGTCCTCGATGTAGAGCAGGCGCCGTGGGCGCGCGTACACCCGCTCGGCCAGCAGCGCGTGCTGGGTTTCCGCGGCGTCGACTTCGATCGCGGCTGGCTCCTGGCGGGTGAGCTCGACCCAGAAGCTGCTGCCCACCCCCGGCGTGCTGTCGACCCCGAGGCGCCCGCCCATCGCCTCGACCAGCGTGCGCGACAGCGCCAGGCCCAGGCCGGTGCCCTCCACGCCTGTGGCCGCCGCGTCCAGGCGCTCAAACGGGACAAACAGCTTCGCCAGCGACGCGTGATCGATGCCGTGGCCGGTATCGGAGACCGTCACCCGCACCCCCTGGTCGGGAGTCGGGGTGACCGCGACATTGACGTCTCCGCCCTCACGGTTGTACTTGATCGCGTTGGAGAGGAGGTTGACGATGACCTGCTTGAGCCGCTGGTTGTCGCCCAGCACGTAACCGCTGCCGGCCCGCAGCTCCGGCGGATGGATCCGCACCCGCCGAGTCTCGGCCAGCGGCGTCACCAGTTCGAGCGCGTCGCGGAGCATCGGGGCGACCGCGATCGGCTCCAGCGAGATCGCGAGATCCCGAGACTCGATCCGTGAGATGTCCAGCACCTCGTTGACCAATCTCAGGAGATGCCGGCCGGCCTTGAGGATCGCCGTCGACCAGTCGCGCTGTTGAGCGTCCAGGGTGGTCATCGTCAGCAGCTCGCTGAACCCCAGGATCGCGGTCAGCGGGGTGCGCAGCTCGTGGCTGGTACGCGACAGGAACTCGTTCTTGGCCTCGTTGGCGACGCGGAGCTGCTGGTTTTTGTCCTGCAACTCGGCCGAGCGGTTGAGGATCTCTGACTGCATCCGCTCGGCGCGCTCGCGCAGCTCGCCGGCGATCGCCTCCTGCTCGCCGCCGCGCTGCTGCAGGCGCACGAACTCGGTCACGTCAGACACTTGGTGGACGATGTAGCGCAGCTGGCGGCGGTCGTCGAGCACCGGCGTGTTGACCGGACTCCAGTAGCGCACCTCAAAGCCGCCCCCGTCCTCCTCTGGCCGGCGGATGTCGTACTTCTGCACCGCCATCGCGTCCGCCACCCGGTCGTGCACAACGCGCCCCAGCGACGCGGAGAGGTTGCCCTCCCCGGTCGCGGTCTCATCGTCGGGGTTGTCGGGAAAAACGTCGAAGATGCCGCGACCGAGGATCTCTGCGCGGCGGGTCATCGTCGCCGCCAGGTAGGCGTCGCTGACCGCCACGATTCGCAGATCGGGATCGAGCACCAGATACAGACCCGGTGCGGTCTCAAACAGCGCGCGAAAATCGGGCGGGGTGACTGCCTCCACCAGCCGGAGACTACGCTCCCGACCGCGCCGGGAGCATGGCACTTCCCCGTGGCCGAGTCGCCACGCCCCACATACGCCGGACGAGCGGGTAGCCTCCGTGTGCAAAGCGAGTTCCGGCCGGCACCTCCCGATGACGTATCGCGTTTTGATCGCTGATGACAACGACCAGGTGCGAGCCCTGATCGCGGCGGTGCTGGGATCTGAGGGCTATGAGCTGCGCCACGCCGCGCACGGCCAAGCGATCCTCGATGACCTCGCCCGCCGCGCGCCGGATCTGGTCATCCTTGACCTGCATATGCCGGGAATCGACGGACTCGGCGTCCTCACGGTGATCCGCAGTGACCCGGCGCTCGCCGCCACCCGTGTCCTGATGCTCAGCGGCGATACCGCCGCGCTTGACGCTGACTGGAGCGCGCAGATCGGCGCTGACGCTCACCTTGCCAAGCCGTTTGAGCTGAGCGCCCTGACCGACACGGTGCGCTTCCTGCTGGAGCGGTGAATCGTCTGCGTTACGAAACAGTTCGCGTCAGATCGCGATTGTTGTCGAGGGTGGGGATGGGTGCGATGATCCGGTGATGGGCCGACAGGCTGGTGGGCAGCCGGCGGAGCCGCCGTTCGCGATCGAGGGCGTCAGCGGCGACATGTTTGCGGCGGCGCTGCTGCGGTATGGGTCTGACGCGATCGCGGTGAGCGAGCGCGGGTCGGGTCGGTTTATCGAGGTCAGCGACTCCTACTGCACGCTGACGGGCTATGACCGCGGCGACTTGAGACCTTGGCGGTGAGCGTTCGCGACGTCACCGAGCGCCGCCATGCCGAGGCCGAGCTGGCGCTGCGTGCGCAGCTGCTGGACCTCGTTCACGACGCGGTGATCGTCCGAGACCCCGCTGAGAGCCGGATCGCGTTCTGGAACCCGGCGGCCAGCGCCGTATACGGCTACGCGTCAGACGAGGCCATGGGACGGGTCATCCACGATCTGCTGGGCACCGTGTTCCCCCGGTCGCTTCGGGCTGTTGATGAGGCATTGGATCGCGATGGTCATTGGGTGGGTGAGCTGCGCCATACCCGCAAGGACGGCGGGGTGATCGTGGTCTCCAGCCGTCAAGCGCTCCAGCGCGATGCCGACGGGCGGCCGATTGCGATCATCGAGCTCAACTCCGACGTCACTGATCGCCATGACGCCGAAGCGCGCGTGCGAGACCTCAACCAGGACTTGGACCGCAGAGCCGGGGAGCTGCAGGCCGCCAACCGTGAGTTGGCAGCGTGGACCGGGGCGCTGGAGCGCCTGGCGGGTGGCGTCGCGCACGAGTTCAACAACAAGCTCGCGGTGATCATCGGGATCGTCGACGTGGCGTCTGACGCGCTCGGGACCGGCCATCCGCTGCAGTCCGGCCTGAGCGAGATCCGCGCGGCCGCCGAGTTCTCGGTGTCGCTGGCCAAGGACATGCTGGCGTTCGCGGGTCGCCAGATGCTTGACCCACGACCGGTCCCGGTCTCACAGATCGCCTCGGGAGTCGAGCATCTGCTGCGCCCGCGCCTGCGCGCGCGGATCGACCTGGTCCTCGGTGACGAGTCGGGCGGGGCGATGGTTCTCGTGGACCGCGCCGCGATGGAGAGAGCTCGTCAGCCTGCTGCTGCAGGACGCCGGTCATCGCGTGCTGGAGGCGCCCGACGGCGCGCGCGCTCTGGCCATCCTGAGCGACTCCTCAGAAGCCGTCGAGGTGATGGTGACCGACATGACCCTCGCCGGCCTCAACCACGCAGAGCTGGCGGTCGGCGCGCTCGCGCTGCGACCGGATCTGCACGTGATCTACATGTCGGCGCAACCCGAGGCGCTGCTGCGAACCGACGGCATGCCGCCGGGCGCCTTCCTCGCCAAACCCTTCACGCCGCAGGCGCTCACGCTCGCGGTCCAGGCCGCGTTCACGCACTGACCGGATCTCTGGGCGCGGCGTCGGCTAGACCGGGCTGCGGGTGATGGTGAGCACGGGCAGCGTCATGTGGCGCAGGTGGCAGGCGGTGATCCAGCGCTGGAAGGAGAAGTGCTCCGGCGCGTGGGGGAATTTGGCCGGCCGGTGATCGACGTTCCAGAAGTGGGCCGCCCGGGCCATGACGGTGTGCTGGCTGGAGGGCCACGGGCGGCATGGCTGGTCGAGCTCGCGGATGATCGGCCCGATCGCGCGCTGGGACAGAACATCGCTGCCGAGCGTCGACCAGACCGGGCCGCTGCCGGTCAGCAGGTAGATCGCCGATTGCCATTCGGTCATATCCCATGGGCGCAGCGCCGACGCTTC
>JBELAG010000010.1:0-37861 GCA_049509055.1 Solirubrobacteraceae bacterium | reverse complement strand
ACCTCGGCCTGATCGACGCCGCCGGTGCCGCCTACATCGCCTGCGCCGAGTTCCTCCAGGACCTCCACGGCCGCAGCATCCTGCCGCTGAAGGCCTGGTAGGCCCCAACCCGGCCAAGGTCTTCAGACCGCCGCCCGAACCGAATCCCGATCGCTGCGCCCGACTCGACAGCACACCGCGCGACGTCGTCGCGGCCGAGGCCTTTGACGGCGAGTTGGCGGAATCCGGCCGCCTGCTGGCGCGCGACCACATCAGTCAGATCATCGATCGCAAGCCGTAGGCGTCCAGCGCCCCCCGCGTCGGGTGCCGATCGGACGGTTGAGGGCGCGGGATGATCGTGCTCGCCTCGGTGACCGTGGTTTGATTGGGCCGGCATTCCCGCTGAACGGGCCAGCCTGGTTGACGTGCTTGCTCCTCTGTCGTTGACGACCGATCTCGCGACGGGGTTCCCATTCGAGCGTGGGTTGCGCGCGTGCCTGGTCGCGGTGACGTTTGACCCCGGTGACGGGACGGTCGCGGGCGCGCAGTTGGCGGCTTTGGAGGCGGTCCCTCGACTGCTCCGGGGAAGTCGTCTGACGCCGCGAGGGGATCCGTCGTGCCCGCCTGCTCAGGCAACTTGTTGCACCGTTCTGCGCCTCGTCGGTCCGCGACGGGACTGGACACCGGTATGCAGCGCCTGCCCCGGGCCCACCGCGGTCACTACCTTGAACACCGAGTTGGCGTCGAGCGGTGGCGCGATGTGATAGCCCTGGGCAAGCTCGCAACCGGCGTCGCGCAACGTTGTGAGCTGAGCTTGGCTCTCGATACCATGGGCGATTGTGAGCAGGCCCAGTGACTGGGCGAGCGAGACGACGGAGCCCGCGAACGCAGCGGCTCCGACCTCCGTCTCGATCTCAGCGACGAGTGACGAGTCAAGCTTGAGGAGGTCAATCGGCAGTCGCCGAAGACTTGTCAGCGACGAGGAACCAGTGCCGAAGTGGTGCATAGCGATGCGCACGCCGTAGTCGCGCAACCGCTCAAGGTTCGTCACAGCCGTCTCGGAGTCGTGTTGTAGCGATGCCTCGGCGATCTCGAGTTTGAGCAACTCGGGGGACAGGCCGCTGGCGTCCAAGGCAGCGGTCACGTCCTGCAGGAGCTGGCCATCCTGGAGTTGACGGCACGACAGGTTCACGCTGACGAAGAGCGGCGGCCAGGCCGGTCGCGCTGTCTGCCAGCGCGCGGCTTGTTGGCAAGCCTCGCGCAGGATACAGCGGCCAATCGGGACGATCAGTCCCGTCTCCTCGGCGACAGGGAGGAACTCCAGTGGCGGGATCAGGCCGCGATCAGGATGCTGCCAACGCATCAATGCCTCAACTCCGGCGACGTTACCGTCGCTCAACTTGAGGATCGGCTGGTAGTGCAGCAGCAGTTCGTCGTTTTCGAGCGCACGGTGCAGGTCAGCGTCGAGCTGCACGCGGCGTCGAAGGGGCGCGGCCAGCTCTTCGTGAAACAGCTGATGGCGGCCTCGGCCGTTCTGCTTGGCTACGTACATCGCCAAGTCGGCGTCGCCGATCACGCCTTCGGCGTCGTTGACGTCGGGCGCACCGAGAGCAATCCCGATGCTGGCATCGATGAACACGTCGCGGCCGGCCACGTCGAACACTCTTGACACGGCATCGAGAATGCGGCGGGCGACGACTTCGGGCAGCTCAGTTGAGGTCACGTCGGTGAGGAGGACCGCGAACTCGTCGCCTCCCAGGCGCGCGGCGACATCGCAGGAGCGGATCTCCTCGCGGAGGCGGTGGGCGACTTGGACGAGCAGGTCGTCGCCGGCGGCGTGACCAAGAGTGTCGTTAGCCAGCTTGAAGCGATCGAGGTCGATGAACAGCACGGCAATCCGGCCCCCCGAGCTACGCGCGTCAGACAGGCCACACGCGACGCGTTCGAGAAACAATCGCCGACTCGCTAGGCCCGTCACGGAGTCGTGGAACGCCTCTTGCATCTGCTGCCGCGTTCTCGCGTCGGTGATGGCGAGGCTGACCTGGTCAGCAAACGCCCGCAATGTGTCGACGTCCAGGGTCGCACAGGACCCGTCGCACGCGGTCGGCGTCACGGTCAGATGGCCAGCCAGCCTGCCGTCCTCGTGCACCGGCACGGAAATCGCCCCATGAGGCTCGCCGGCTGGTTCGGCGAGACTTGGTGATCTCAGGGAGACCCGCCCCACCGGCTGGGTCGGCGCCTCCGGAAGATCCGCGCCGCACGCGAGACCGGCATCGCCGCGGTGGTCGTCATCGGTGGCCAGGAGGTGCAGTGCGACCCGGACGCCGCCGC
The DNA here is from genome assembly GCA_049509055.1 of Solirubrobacteraceae bacterium. GTDB lineage: Bacteria > Actinomycetota > Thermoleophilia > Solirubrobacterales > Solirubrobacteraceae > Palsa-465. The sequence goes on along the minus strand of JBELAG010000010.1, from coordinate 35,551 downwards.
CGAAAAGCTCCTGCGCGCTGGCGGTGACCATGTGAAGGATCTGTGCGAGCGGCTCGCGGCGCGCGATCGCGCGCTGAATTGCGGACAGCTGCTCGAGCATCCGCTGGCGCTCCTGCAGCGAGACGCGCAACGATCGCTCCTGCTCGAGCATGTGCATCTTCGCGAGCGTCAGCTCGAGCATCCGCGCCATCGCTCGGACGAGGTGAACCTCCTCGACGGTGAATGCGTCCTCGCCCGAGCGAGCAAGCAGCATCTGACCGTCCGGTGTGCCGGCGATGTGGGCGACGACCACGTGGCAGTCGCCCGCACCGGGCACATACAGCACCGTGCGTCCCCCAGCGGCCGCCTCGCACAGTTCCCGTTCAGGGACCTTCCCCGCCGGGAAGCCGAGCACCGCGGCCAGCGACCCGTCGAACAGGACGGCGCCGACCTCGGCCTCGAGGCTGTGCGAGGCGCGCTCAGCCGCGACGCGTGCCGCTTGCGGCTCGTCGGTGGCCGACGACACCGCGACAAGAAACTCGACGAGCAGGGGCGTCGAGATAGAACTCACGCCGCCGGTCATGACTTAGCCGATGGCAAGCACGACGAGCGTCTGATTGTGAAAGCCGTCACCGCCGCGCACACGCGCGATCTCGCCGTACGTGTAGAACCCGGCGAACGGAGCGGCGCTCGCGCGCTGCGCGAGCCGGACTCCCTCGCGCCGGATCCCATCATCTCCGATGACAGCCCGCAGCGCGGCGCAGCTAAACGTCAGAAGGCCGAGCGGTGGACGCCCGCCGAGAGCGCCCAGCGCGGCGTCGCAGGCCTTATCCACAGCACCGAGAATCGAGCCGTCATCGCCGGCCATCGCCCAGACGAGCCCGCCCTGATGAATGTCGCCGCCAGGACGAAAGCTCCGTCGTTCGATGTCGATGCCGGTGCTCAGATTGCGCACCTCTTCGCCGCGGCGGCGCTGGATGCCGATCGGGCGCGGGATCGCGAACTCGCTCACGGCGCGCTGGTCCGCGGCGAGCTCAGCGGGCGCGCCAAACCGGCTGAGGTAGACATCGAGCGCGGGCCGATCATCCAGCGTGTAAACCTCGCCGTTGGCGGCGCTGGTGACGATCATCGGCTCGCCGACCTTGCGCCAGCCATGCCCGATGCCAACCCCAAACGGGGCGTCGGAGGCGATCACCGCGCCAACCGCGCCGCCGCTGAGGACCTCATCGCCGTGAAACTGCCAGGTTCGATCCATCGCCCATGGCTCCGCGGCCGCACCGCCGAATACGGGGACGCTTGCGCCCACGACGCCGTACACACCGCGCAGAATCTCCTCCTGGTCGGGAACCAATCCGTCGGTGAGCAGGACCAACACCCGAAACGGGCGCTCCTCGACCTCGGACACACATCCGGCGAGCTCAGCCCCTGCCTCACGCTGACGGCCGGCCACATCGGCGGCCCCAACCGTGGCGACCGAGAAGCCCGGGCCACCGATCGCGGCGACGATCACGCTGGCATCCCGCGGACCGTCGACACCAATCTCTCCGTTGCTGGAACACCCGATGAGCGGCGAGTGCCCGGAGACCTTATTGATTCCGGCCAGCACCGCCTGCAGATCATGGGCAACCGAGCTAAACACCAGCACCAGGCTGGCTTCGCGACCGCAGATCGCGGCCGTCGCTGCCTCGACCCCGGCGGCAGCCGAATCGACGGCGTCCGAACGCCCGACCCCCATCCACCGACCATCCCCACCCTCGTCGCTGCGCACAATCGCTCCTAGCATCGATGCCTTGAGACGAACATCGACCACGCGAACCAAAGCTTGAACGAGGACCTTTTCCCCGTTGGCCGGCGCCGCGGCCTTGGCGTGGTGGCCGGCGCGATGATCTGTCGGCGGTGGCTGGTGGTGATCGTGTCGCCGTGGATGAGTTCGGGCGGTTGCGGCTGCTGTTGGCGCGCGCGCCCTCGATGCTCGTGTCGTTGGTCTGATGCGGTATGGCGGTCGGCGTCGCGCGTCGCTGGGGGTGGATCGGTGAGGATCAGGGCGCAGTCGCGGCAGTCCGGGCGGGGCGAGAGGCCGGCGTGTCCTCAGCGAGCGCGGTGTGTGAGGCTCGGGGGTGGTCGCGGCGGGCGGGATCGGCGATGATCGTGCGGTGAAGCGCCGACGGCGATCACCGCGGTTCCGCGACCCCGTGTTGAGCCTGCTCACCCGCTCCAGCCGGGTCACGGGCGGGTCGGTGTCAACCAGCGACAGCCTGGTGACGGCGGTCGCGGTGGGGACCAGGGCAAGCGTGGCGACGGCCGGCTGTGCGGTGACCGCGTGGAGCGTGGCGTCGGTGGGCAGTGTGATGACGGTCGGCTCGGTGGGGACGGCGGGCAGCGCCGGGACGGTGCTCAGCGCAGCAGTGGCGGGCTGCGCGATGACGGCGCTGTCGGTCGCCTGCGCGGGCTGCGCCTGGTGCCTGGGCTGCGCCGGATGCAGCAACTGCGTGGGCTGCGTGGGATGTGTGGGGTGCAACGGCCTGCGGTTCGCGTGCTGGCGCTATGGCGAGCGGGCCGCGGCCGAGCGGCCCGGTCCCCGCTAGTCAGGGGGGCGTCGGCGACCAGACGGCACGTCCGCATCGTTGCGAGCGTTCGGTGAGCACGCCACCGGCGATGCCGAGGCCACAGCGTGCTCGCGGATCGCTGGCAACGAGACCCGAGCGTTGGAGTTGCCGGCCGCCGCGCTTCTGAGGGGGACGCTTTGCCGCCGTTGCTTGGAGGTCTCGCCGTCGGGCTCGCCCTCGACCCGACGTCCGGCCGCGACGCGGCGTGAACGATGGCGTTCGTCGCTGTACGGGGCGACGACGCGCACTCCTTCGGCGACATTGCACTCGCGGGGGTCGCCGAGCTCGACCAGCAGTTCGGCGACCGGGCGGGTTCCAGGGCGCACAGGTCGCCCAGCGGTCGAGCCGCTTGTCCGCACGCGGGCACGGAGCCCGCCGACGACCGTCTTCCCCTCGCGGTCAGGCGCCTGAACCTGAGCGGCGTACCCGTCGAGCAGCGCCAGTTGCAGGCGGGTCGGCGCGTTGTAGCGCCGGCGGCGGTTGCGATCAGCAGCGCGGACCGCCTTGCGGTCGGGTAGCTGGCTCCCCGGCGGGCGTGCGGGGCGCGCGCTGGTCCCCAAGCGGATGACGCGCCCCCGGGCGGGCTGACCGAGATGGCGGCGGCATCGGTCGAATCCGACGACATCGCGGTCGGCGAAATCGACCCGCGGGAACTTGAGTGGAGTGGCGCCCGCTGAGACAAGCGCGCGTGTTTGTAACGCGGTGATGCGGTTCCCGGCCGACCTGGAGAGGATTCGATGACGCGATACGTGAGCCGGACGGCGATGGCCATCCTCGTCGCGACGGCGATCCTGTGCGCATACGCCCCGCAGGCGGACGCCAGCGCTCCCGCGTGCGCCAGCTCGAGCGTCGGCACCACGTGCACCGCCACGACCCAGGCGCAGCTGACCGCGGTGATCGAGGCCGTCGACGGGGTGGCGACGACCTCTCCAGCGACGACGACGATCGAGCTCGGCGCCGACATCGCGCTGACTTCCGACCTCCCGCTGCTCGACGGTCCGGCCGTCATCGACGGGGAGGGCAACAGCCTCAGCGGGGCGGCCATTACCGCGGTCTGCTGCTGTATGACAGCTCGACGGCGGTGCCGGTCGCCATCACCGTCCAGGATCTGACCTTCCAGGACACGGTGGCCCGCGGCGGCGCCGGCGGACCCGGGGCCGGTGGTGGCGCCGGACTCGGTGGCGCGATCTTCGCCGGCAGCGGCGTCCATCTGACGACGGACGATCTGACGCTGAGCGGCGACGGCGCCGCCGGCGGGTCAGGAACGGCCGCCGCCTTCCCCGGCGGCGGCGGTGGCGGGGTCGGTGGCGCCGGCGGTCTGGACTGGGGCGCGGGCGGTCTGGGGTCCGGCGCCGGCGGCGCCGACACGCCGGCGGGCAGCGGGCAGCCCGGCATCGCCTACGCCCTTGGCCCCGGCGGTGGACCGGGCGATCCCAGCAGCAGCAGCACGGGCGGAGCGTCCGGCGGCGGCGGCGCGGCCGGCGAGAACTACGGCGGGGGCGGCGGCATCGGCGGCGCGTCCGCCGACGCGTCCGCGGACGCCGGCGGCGCCGGCGGCTTCGGGGGCGGCGGCGGTGGTGGTGGTGGCACGTCCGGTGGCACCGGCGGCTTCGGCGGCGGCGGCGGCAGCGGCGGCGACGGGGAGAACGAGGGAGGAGGACTCGAGGGCGGCGGCAACGGCGGCTTCGGCGGCGGCGGCAGCAGCGGCCTTCAGGGTGGAGCCGGCGGCGACGCGGCCGGCGGCGGCTCCGGCTCGGACGCCGGAGACAGCGGCGACGGCGCTCCCCCGGCGAGCTCGACGGGCGGCACGCCGGGCGGTGGCGGCGGCGCGGGCCTCGGCGGCGCGATCTTCCTGGCGAGCGGCGCGAGCCTGACGGTCGGCGGCACGCTGAGCGAGGGCTCGGACACGGTCAGCGCCGGAGAGGGCGCCAACGGCGGCGGCGCGGGGGCGGCGTACGGGTCGGCGATCTTCGGGCAGGACCCCGGCGGCACGCTCACCTTCGATCCGGCCGCCGGCCAGACCGAGACCGTGCAGGGCACGATCGTCGACGAGTTCGGCGGCTACGGCGACGATGCGGTCGGCGACGGATGGGAGCTCGTCAAGCAGGGCGCCGGCACGCTCGTGCTCGACGGCAGCAACGGCTACGAGGTCGGCCCGGGCGGCGTCGCGAGCACCGAGGTGAGTGCCGGCACGCTGGAGGTCGCCGGCTCGGTGAGGGGCAATGTGACGGTCGCGGACGGCGAGCTGGCGCTGTCGGGCACCGTCGGGGGAGACGTGACCGTGGAGCCCGGCGGCACGCTGTGCGACCAGAGCGGTCACGTCGACGGCAGCGTCGTCAACGACGGCGGCGCCGTCAACCCGGCCCCCGCCTGTGCGACGGCGCCGACCGCGACGATCATCTCGCCCGCCGGTGGCGGCACCTACACGCTCAACCAGAGCGTCCCCACCCAGTTCTCGTGCGCCGAGGGAGCAGGCGGTACCGGGCTCGCCTCGTGCGAGGACTCCAACGGCGCCACCGGCGTCTCGGGCACGCTCGCCGGAGCGCTCAACACCTCGACGGCCGGCAACCACACCTACACGGTGACCGCGACCTCGAAGGACGGGCTGGCCGCAAGCGCCACGATCGACTACACGGTGCAGGCCAACACGGTGCCGGCGAGCGCGGCGCCGGCGACCTGCAGCCAGCAGGTCAGCTTCCAGCTCACCCAGGTGACGACCAGCGGGAGCGTCTGCCTGGACGAGCAGGCCAACGGCAGCTATCAGACCGACGGGCCGCTGACGATCAACGGGATTCCGCTGCCGGCGGTCGGCGCGAGCACCCCGTACGTGATCACCCCTCCGACGAGCGCCCATCCCGGTGGGCTGTTCGGTCTGCTCGGCGGCGCGCTGGCGCCGAAGCTGACGTTCAACCTCGGCGGCAGCACTGGCTTCGCCCTGACCGCCGGCGTGATCAACTGGAACCTTCCGGCGGCGCCGAGCAGCGGGAGCGACCTCGGAACTGTCGCGACCCTGACCGCACCCCAGGGGCAGTCGATCAAGGGGCTGGCGATCGGCGGGTCGATCCAGCTCTCGTTCGGGCGCAACGGCAACGACTACTACTCGAGCTTCGCGGTGACCGTCGATCTGCCGTCGATCTTCAAGCAGGGACCCAGCTCATCCTCGGGCGGCATCACCGGCACGGTCGGGATTCGCGCCGACAGCGCCGGTGTCAACTTCGACGGGCTGATCGTCCAGGTCACGGGGGCGTACATCGGGTCGCTGCAGGTGAAGTCGGCGTGCTTCTCTTATGCGCCCGGCGGCGTCAGCGGCGCGGTCTCGGGCTGCCCCGAACCGGCGCTGACCGGATCCGCGCTCCCGGCGCTGTCCTGCCAGGCGGGCGGGGGCGCGAGCTGGAGTGGCAGCGCCGACGTCGTGCTGCCGGTCACCGGAAGCCCGGAGCTCAGCTTCTACGGTGGCTTCGCCAACGGATCGATCGACAGCCTGAGCGTCGACGCCTCCGGACTGAAGGTCCCGGTGGCCGAAGACGTCTTCCTGACCAACGTCGGACTCCAGCTGTGCCTGCCCACCGCGACCCAGGGCTTCGGCATCGAGGGCGATGTCGGCATCGGCGTGATCGCCACCGGCAACAGTTACCTGGCCTCAGTCAACGGCGCGTTCCGTTACGAGGCGGCGTTCGGCTCCACGCCCTGGTCGCTCACTCTCGGCGGCACGCTGGCGGTCGAGGGGACCCAGGTCGGCTCCGCGACCCTCGCCTTCGGCGGAACCCCCGTGATCACCTTCGACATCCAGGTCGGCGTGACCTGGAGCATCGTCAGCGTCAACGGCCAGCTGCAGGGCTTCTTCGAGACGGCCAGTCCGGATCAGTTCTCGGTCGAGGGCAACGCCCAGGCGTGCCTGCAGGACATCGGCTGCCTGACCGCGCAAGCGGCCGTCTCGAGCCTCGGTATATCCGGTTGCGTTGGCGTCGCCCAGTTCCACTACTGGATCCTCGTCCGCGACAGCGACTGGGAGTGGTACGCCTGGTGGCGGCTGCACTGGGTCGAGGAGACGACCACCTGGCAGGCCGGGTTCGGCTACTTCTGGGGCGGCGCGCTGTCGCTGTGGGGCGACTCCTGTGACGTCGGCGCCTATGAGATCGCCACGCCCACCGACGCCGCCATCGCCGCCGCCAATGGTCAATTCGTCGTGCCCGCCCACAGCCCCGGGATGGCGGTGCGGATCGCCGGTGTGCACGGCGCTCCGCGCGTCCGGCTGACCGGGGCCGGCGGGGTCGTGATCGGCCCGCCGGCCGCCGGACGGACGGGCGAGCGGGTCGGCAGGCTCGCGCTCGTCGAGGAGGACGCCTCGCAGGACGCCACCTCGGTGCTGCTGCTCAACCCGCGCGCCGGGCGCTGGCACGTCACCGCGGTCAGCGGCTCGGTGCCGGTGGCGAACATCCGCACCGCCCCGGGGCTGGACCCGCCGGAGATCACCGGCGGCCTCGGCCCGGACTCAAAGGGCCGCGTCGGCGGCGGGATCGCCTACGCGGTGCCCGCCGGAGAGAAGCTGACCCTGTACGTCAGCGGCCCCCATCATCAGCAGCAGGTGCTCGGCGTCGCCCACGGCCGGCCGTGCCCGGACAACGCGGGGGTGGCGGGCGGGCCGAGCGGCCGCCTGTGCCAGAGGATCAGCTTCGCGCCCGCCTACGGGCCCGACGGTCGGCGCACCGTCTACGCGGTCGTCAGCCGTCACGGCCTCGTGCTGGAGCGCGTCAAGGTCGGCTCGGTGCTCGTCCGCTTCGCCACGCCGGCGGTCACGAAGGTGACCGCGCTCCGGGGCGCCGATGCGATCGAGATCATGTGGACGGCGCTCGCCCACGCCCATGACTATGCGGTCGCGGTCGACACCGGCGACGGCCGCCGGCTCTCCTTCACCACCCGCGCGAGCCGGCTGACGGTCCCGGCGATCGCCACGACCGTCACCGTCAAGGTCGTCGTCTGGCCGGTGATGGCCGACGGGGTGATCGGGAAGAGCGCATCGACCGAGCTGAGGGTCGGCAAGCCCAAGCCCAAGAAGAAGAAGAAGAAGAAGAAGTAGGACCGGCGAGGCGGCCGCGCCGCGGGCGCTCAGACGGCCTCGGCCTGAGCAACGGCGAGGTGAACTCGCCGTCGCGGGGTTGAGCAATTGCGGCCGTGTCGCAGCGGGCTTCAGGGTGGCGCGTCAAGGAAGGGAGTGAGCATCGCGAGCACCTGATGAGGGCGACGGGTCACGTCCACGTGGGTAGCGTTCGGGAGGATCGCGAGTTCCGAGTTCGGGATGAGACCGAGCGTCTCGACGGCCTGATCGATGCTGATGAAGTCCTTGTCGCCGATCAGGTGGAACGTTGGCAGATCGCGCCGACCATCGCCGCTGCCCGAGAGATCAGGCCGGCGAAGCCATCGGGACGCGGGGCAATCCGTCGATACTCTGCCTCCCATTCTTCGCCGTCGCCGGCAGTCAGCGTTCTGTCGGCGGCGAGTTGGCCATCGAGGGCAAAGTCCCTGCGACACGTTGGCGTGGAGGCCAGCACGGTCCGTGGCCCTGCATCTCGACGGCAATGACCCCGTGGCTCTCAGCCAGGGCCGGGATCACGGGTCCGAAGCTCAGGCCGATCGTGAGCGCCCCTCCGTGCAGGAGCACGAGCGGCGGGCCGCTGCCGTGGATCTCGCAGTACATCTCCAACCTGAGCCGGGGGTCGTGATCGTCAGGGCGCCTTCGATGTCGGACGATCGGAGCGTTGATGGACCTCGGTCGGGCGTCGGGAGGGCTGCCTGGCGCGGACTGTGGGGACGCGAAGCCGCGGCCTTATGGCTCGCTGCTGTTGGGTTCGTGGTCAGCGGAAGCGTCGGGCTCTGCGCGCAGCGGGTCCGAAGTGACGGTGAGCGGTGCGGCGCTCCACTCGGTGTTGAAACCTCCGAGGTGCGGGTGATACATCTCATCGCCCGAGTGTTGGGTGAACTCGACCTTGATCCGTTCCGGGTCGATGCCGGCGATATCGCAGCAGTCGGCAATCAGCCGGCGGGCGAGCTCTGCCCGGCGCTCGGCCGACCGGCCGCGACGAATGTCGCACATCAACAGCGCGGAGGGTTGGGCTCCGCCGTCATCGCAGCGCCAGACGCTCGCCGCCCCCATGTCGGGGATCGCGACCGTGATGGTCTTCAGCGGCGTGTCCATGACCGCGGCGTAGGTGTCACCGAGTTGTTGGGCCAGGGCTCGCTTGACTCCGGCTGGGTAGCTCTCGAGGGCGAACAGTTGCAGTGACGGCACGGGCTCAATCCCTCGCCAAGGCGGTCTGTGCAGGGGCGCCGGGACAATCCCGACGTCCACGATCAGTCGCTCCCGGACGCATCGCTGCACCCTACTGCTCGAGGGCCGGTCACGGCCATCGACAACGCCGCCGGTCGGCAGCTTGCGGGCGCCGACGAGCGGCAGCGCTGGCCACGCCGGCCGGATCTGCCCTGCTTGCGCGCCACTTCGCGTCCGCGCCGGGCTGCGAGAATTGCCGGGCGATCGGCTCGGGCCGCGAAGGGCGGGGACGGCATGCCTGGCGGCTGAAGAAGCGCCGGCTCGGGCTTGCGTGGCAGGAGGTCGACGGGAGCAGTGGTTGGCGCAAGCGCAAGGGCCGCTGCCCGGCCGGCCGGCTCGACGAGCGGGGGGCGAACGTCGCCGGGGTATCGGAGATGCAGGAGCATGGCGTCGAGTTCGCGGATTGCGCGCAACGTGACCGCGCTGCCGCAGCGCACAGGGTCACGGGCCGGGAGCTCGCACGCGAATGGTTGTTATGGCTGCAAGACACACGCTGGTGGCGACGTCACGCCGCCGAACGAGTCGTCGGCGACGATCCTGCTGTGACCATCGGTCGCACTCAGGGTTCGATGATGCGACCGGCGTTGGGCTGGAGTTGCACAGTTCCGTTGGAAGGAAAGGTGACTGCAATCTGTAGTCCCCCTCCTGGCTCGGGGCGTGCAGTAAGGGTGGCGTCGTGCGCGTCGGCGATCGCGCGGACGATCGAGAGACCAATTCCGTGGTGATCGTTCGTGTGGCGGGTGCGGTCGGTGCCGAGACGTTGAAAGGGCTCGAATAGGCGGTCGATCTGCTCGGGCCTGATGACCGGGCCGGTGTTAGCTACCGACAGGAACGCGCGACCGGCCTTGGTTCCCGTGACCACCTCGACTCGCCCATCGGGAACGTTGTAGTCAACGGCGTTGTCGAGAAGGTTGGCGACGAGGCGTTCAATAAGGCGCGGGTCGCCTCCGGTGGGAGCGGATGCTGTGCGCGTCTGAAACGTCAGTCCGAGGCGCGTGGTCTCGGACTGAAGCGTCAACACGACGGTGTCGGCGACGGCTGACAGGTCGATCGGCTCTCGATGATCGAGGCCGCGCTGGCTGCTCGCGAGGGTCAGCATCGCCTCGAGCAGTCGCTCCTGGTGCGCCCCGATTCCGAGCAACCGCTCCTGCGTCGACCGGACCGATCCGAGCGTGGCAGCCGGGTCGCTGAGCGAGGCCTCGAGCAGCGCTCGCTCGAGGGTGAGCGGAGTGCGGAGTTCGTGTGAAGCGTTGGCGACAAATCGTCGCTGCGCGTCGAACGCGGTCTGCAGCCTGCCGAGCAGTCCGTCGACCGTGTCGGCAAGTTCTTTGAGCTCATCGTGCGGTCCGTCGATCGCCAGCCGCTCGTGCAGGTTGCGCTCGGAGATCTGCCGGGCGGTTGCGGTCATCGCCCGCAGCGGGCCCAGTACGCGCCCGGCGACCAGCCATCCGAGCGCGATCGAGATCACCGCCATGATCGCCAGTGCGATCGCAGACCAGATCAGCAGGTGGTGCAGATCGGCCGCATGCTGGAGTACCGCCTGACCGCGCAGTGCCTGACGTACTGCCTGACTGCCGAGTGCCTGGATCGGCAATGGGCGGATCGTGAGCCCGCCCGGGCCGCCAGGGGAACCCGTGATGATCGACAGGGTGTCGCCGGTGGCTCCGTCGAGCAGGAGGTAGGTGATCGTGAGCAGAACTGCGCCCGATCCCAGGAACAGGATGCCGTAGACGAGTGTGAGACGCAGACGAATCGTGCCCAGCGGTTGTTTGAGCCATGAACGCGGGGCCAGGCGCGGCAGGCCGGGGTGATCCACCCCGGCCTCAGATTCGGTAGCCGCTGTGAGGGACGGTTTCAATCAGCGGCGGATCGCCAAGCTTTGAGCGCAGGCGCCTTATCGTGACCTTCACGGTTGACGTGAATGGGTCGGCCGCCTCGTCCCACACCCGCTCGAGCAACTCCTCGGCGGACACGACGCGACCCTGGGCGCCTAGCAGATACTCGAGCACGGCGAGCTCCTTTGGGCTGAGCGCCACGCGCTGTCCCGCCCGGGTGACAACCCGCTGCGCCGGGTCGAGCCTCACGTCGCGGTGCTCCAGGATCGGCGGTATCGGAAGCTGCGAACGTCGGGCCAGGGCACGGATTCGAGCGATCAGTTCCGCGAACGCGAACGGCTTGGGCAGGTAGTCATCGGCGCCCAGCCCAAGACCTTCGACGCGATCCGCGATGGTGCTCGACGCGGTCAGCATCAGCACCCGGGTGCGGCACTTGCTCGCAACGAGCGTGCGGCACACCTGATCGCCGTGGAGGCCGGGCAGGTCTCGGTCGAGCACCACCACGTCGTAGTCGATCACCGCCGTTCGCGACAGCGCGTCGGTCCCGTTGTGGGTGACGTCGACCGCGATCCCCTCGCGGCGAAGTACGGTCGCGACCGTCTCAGCGAGTTCGACGTGATCTTCGACTACCAGCACCCTCATCAGCCTACGCACCTCAAGATATGGCTCGGCAAAGGCTACACGAGCCGACTGCCGGCCTCGACGAGCGAAGGATCTCCGATTGACGGTTACAACGCGGTGACAGGTTCGATCACCGCGCAGTTACCGCCGCTCCCCTACAACCGGCCGTGCGACGCAGATCGATCGACCGGAAGGGGATCACATGCACACGGTTCAATCACTATCAACCACCACAGCCAAGCTCCGGAGATGCGCTCGTCGACGACCAGCCTCGCTGGCCGGCTCGCTCATCGCGATCGGGCTGCTGGTCTCGGGCTGCGGGGGTGGCTCGACCAGCACCGGGGCGCCGAGGCCGGGCGTCGCCAACATGCGGAGGCAGTCACTTGCGTTCGCGGCGTGCATGCGATCACGCGGGGTTCCTGACTACCCCGACCCACAGGTCGCCGGCTCAGGCGACGGCGTGCAGGTGACGATCTCACCCGGCACCGCCAATCCGAACTCTCCGGCGTTCAGGGCCGCCGACCAAGCCTGCCACCACCTCCTGCCCGGCCTCGTGTCCAGCTCCCCAAGCAGTGGCCAGGATCAGGAGCAGGACCTCAAGTTCGCCGACTGCATGCGTTCACACGGTGTGCCCGGCTTCCCCGACGCCGACCGCGACGGCGCGTTCACGCTCTCCTCGACGATAAACCAGCAGGCCCCCCAGTTCGAGCGGGCGACGACAGCCTGCGCAACCGCCGAGCCGAAGTCGCTCTCGATCCTCACTCAAAGCCCGCCCGGCTCATGACGTCATACCCAGCAACACGGCCGCCCTCTGGGCGCAAAAGAGCGGCAGACAGCGGACCGCACAGATAGCCCATGCCGGATCGGGGCCACCCAAGACACCGCCCGAGGACTGCCGCTCGTCGCGAAATGCGGCCACCGGGACCAGCGAGAATCGTCGTGACGTACGCCCCCACGACTTGTCGCGCCAGCGACGCTCGCACGAGCGCGTCGTGATGGCCCGATTCGGGACCGACTAGCCGGTGGACGTCGCCCCATGCATCGGACTTGAGTTTCCCCGAGACCACGATGCGATCGTGGACCGCCTCTCGCTCCACCACGAAGGCCTCGCGAGAGCCTGCCAGTCGCTGGCTCGGTTCCGAACGGTCTCAAGCTCTCCAACAGCCGACATCAGCTGATCGAACGCCTGATCCAACGGCATCAAGCCGACAGTCTGGGCTCGAGATCGACCCCAGGTGGGCCGTGCTACGCAACTCGCGGCTCTGCATGCCCGCCGGTCCGGCCCCGCAATCGACGACGCGCGAGGTCGGCTCTGCACGGACGTTTCATCACGGAGGACGGCGAAGCGGACGCCGTCCGACCGACTGCGGTCAGAGGCGGTCCGGCGTGCGGCTCCCCGCCAGCGAGTTGCCCGATGATTGCGGCGCGCGCGGATGGGTCCCCACCCGAGACAGCAGCGCTCTGAGGCGATCATGCCGTCATCGACGAGCACGCGCAGCCGATCTACGGGCAGAACGTGGAGCGGGAGCGACGGGACTCGAACCCGCGACCTCCGGCGTGACAGGCCGGCGCTCTAACCAACTGAGCTACGCCCCCAGGGCAGGGGACGACCAGTATGGCAAAGGAGCATTGAGAACGATGGTCCCGAACTGGCACGTCGTTTTCAGAGGGATCGCAACTTTGCCTACGGGTCCGGGTTTGAGCGGGCGCAAGCGGTCGTCCTGGGGACGGCGCCCAACCCGGCCGTGGGCGCATCACCCTGATGATCGCGGGCGGCGGGGACCCTGGAAGCGGGTCCCCGCCTTGTTTTCGTGCGGCCGCCACGGCGCGTGGGGCCGGTCAGCGGGCGGGTGCGACCAGCGCCATGACCGAGCGGGCGAACCGCTCGTAGCGCTGCGGCGAGAAACGCCCCGGGTCGGTGAGCACCATGCGTCCGGCCTCCTCGCACAGGCGCAGGACCGCGCGGGCACAGATCTCGGTGTCGAAGTCGGCGGGCAGTTCGGAGCGCTCGACCACCCAGCACAGGAACTGCTCGAGACGGTCCAGGACCTGGGTGCGGTTGGTCTCGACATGGTCGCGGACGATCGTCGGGGTGCCCTCGAGCGGCAGCAGGATGATGCGCCAGGTGTCGGGCCGGCTGGCGACGGCGTCGAGGAAGCCGCGTACGCCGGCGGTGAAGCGCTCCGCCGGGTCGCCGTCGGGCGGCACGGCGGGCACGACCCGCGCCAGCTGGTCCCGGGCATAGCTCTCCTCGCGCTCGATCAGCGCCCGCAGCAACTCCCCGAGGTTGGGGAAGTGGTCATAGACGACCGGCCGCGTTACTCCGGCAGTCCGCGCGATCGCCTCGATCGACACTCCCTCGTAGCCCTGCTCGACGGTCACGCGCAATGCGGCGTCGATCAGCTGCTCGCGGCGCTTCTGCGGCGCCATCCGCGGCGCGTAGCGGCGGCGCGGTCTGACTGCGCCCGTCAACGGCGCGCGCGCCGAGACCGGCGTGTCCGGAGGCGACGGCGGCGTCGGGGGTGGATCCCGGGGCGAGTCGTTCGGCATGCCGAGGCGACAAGCTATCAGGATCGCCGACGCGACCTACACATGTGTAGGTTCGTGATGCCGCGCGATCACGCTAGGTTCGGCCCGTGCCGGCGGTCTTCGATGGTCACAACGACGCGATCACTCGCGAGGACCATGCGCTGATCGCCACGGGCCGCACCGGCGGGCATCTGGACCTTCCGCGAATGCGGACGGGGGGCGTGCGCGGCGCGATCTTCGCGATCTTCACCCCGTCGGCGGGCGCGCACGACACGTGGTTCACGCAGGCCGGCGCCCGCCTGCGGGCCGAGCTCGCCGCGCCGGTGTCGCACTCCGACGCCGCCGCATATGCGGCATCGGCCGCGGGCCGGCTGCTGGCGCTCGAGGGCGCCGGCGAGCTGCGGATCGCCCGTGATGGCACCGATCTCGACGCGGCCCGCGACGGCGATGGCCCGCCGGCGGCGGTCATGCACCTAGAGGGGGCGGAGGCGATCGATCCCGAACTGGAGGCGCTCGCGTTCTGGTATGCCGCCGGGCTGCGGTCGGTGGGCCCCGTGTGGAGCCGGTCCAATGCGTTCGGCCACGGCGTCCCGTTTCTCTCGCCGTCGAGCCCGAATATCGGTCCGGGGCTGACCCCGGCGGGACACGCGCTCGTGCGCCGCTGTGGCGAGCTGGGAATCATGATCGACCTCAGCCACCTTAACGAAGCCGGGTTCTGGGACGTGGCCCGCGCCGAGGCCGGTCCGTTGGTAGCCAGCCATTCCGCCGCGCACGCGCTGTGCGCGACGTCGCGCAATCTGACCGACCGCCAACTGGACGCGATCGGGTCGTCGGGTGGACTGGTGGGGATCGTCTACGCGTGCCCGTTCCTGCGCGCGGACTTCGCCGACGACGCCGACACCCCGATCGAGCTGATCGTCCGTCACGCCGCGTACGTCGCGGAGCGGATCGGCGTCGCCCACGTCGCCCTCGGCTCGGACTTCGACGGCGCGACGATCCCGACCGCCGTCGGCGACGTCGCCGGCGTGCCCCGGATCCTCGACGCGCTGGCGGCGGCCGGCTTCAGCTCAGACGAGCTCGTGCAGATCGCCTGGCAGAACTGGCGGCGAGTGCTCGGCGCCTGGTGGCGGTGATCGGCAGCCCTCGCCTGGCGCGCACAGCCCGCAGCGGCTCCAGTCAAACGGCTGGGGCAGGCGCCTGAGCGTGCGGTCGTTGTGGCGCCAGTCGCGGTTGAGATGGCGTCCGATCACGACGGCCGCGACCCGGATCGCGCCGGCCGCCTTCAGCGCGGCGGCCGCGCTCTGGGCGTTGGCGCCGGTCGTCCACATGTCATCGACCAGCAGGACGGCATGCCCCGACACTTCGGCGCGGCATTCGAATCGCCCCGTGTGGAACTCGTGGGCGGGCGCGCTCACCGCCGAGCGCGCCAGCGCGCGCACATAGCGGTCGCGCAGCGGGCCGACGAGCTCGCCGGCGATGGCGTGCAGCGGATGGGCACCGTCGCGTTCACGCGCGCCCGACGGCACCGTCGTCACCAGCGTGAACGCCTCGACGCCGGCCGCCTGCGCGAGGCACTGCTCGTGACCGGCCAGGTGGCGCCACAACACCGCCGCCAGCTCGACCCCGAATCGCCTGCCGACCGCGTCGGAGCGGCGTTTGTAGGCGGCGAGGGCGTGGTGCAGCTGCTCCCCGGCAACGCTGTAGGAGATGGGCCCCACGGCGTCGAGCCGTCGCCCGCCGTGGGCGCAGGCATAACAGATGCCGTATCCGTCGGTGAGGTTGAAGCAGATCCGGCACACCTCGGGACCGGGCCGCGGCGCGAGCAGCAGGTTTCCGTACGGCGCGGTGAGCTCGGCGACCGTCGGCATGGCCGTCACTCCACCAGCGCGCCGCCGGCGATCAGACGCTCGAGCGCCTCGCTGATCTGCGCCGCCGCGCGCACGACGTGAACGCCGGGCCGGGCCGCCAGCTCGCGCGCCCACGCCTGGGCGAGCAGCCCGTCGAGAAGGAAAACGGGGCGGCCGTGGGCGAGCGCCAGCCGCGCCTGTACCCGAGCGCCGCTGCGGTGCGACGCCTCGACGACCACCGTCCCCAGGGCAAGACCCGACATCACCGCGTTGCGCCGCGGAAAGCTCGCTCGGCTCGGGGCCGCCTCGGGCCAGAACTGCGAGATGACCGCCCCCCGCTCGGCGATCTGGCGCTGCAGCCCGGCGTTCTGCGGAGGGTAGCTGTGCGCGAGCCCGGTCCCGATCACGGCCACCGTGCGACCTCCGGCCTCCAGCGCGGCGACGTGGGCGGCGGTGTCGATGCCGGCGGCCAGCCCGGACACGACCGTGACGCCGCCGGCCACCAGGTCCTCGGCCAGCTCACGGGCCGAGCGCAGACCGTCGGGGCCCGCGCGCCGCGAGCCGATCACCGCGATCGCGCGCCGGTCATCGGGTCGCAGCCGGCCTGCGACGAAGACCAGGGGCGGGCGATCGTGGACGGCCCGGAGGTTCTCCGGGTAATCGTCGTCGAGCACCGAAACCAGGCGGAATCCCTGCCCACGCCAGCGGGCCACCCGCTCGGCGGCCGCGGCGATCAGCGGCTCGGGATCCACCGCCAGCAGGCTCGCCTGCCCCGCGACGCCCGCCAGCTCGTCCTCCAGCGCCGAGACCGCGCTGCCAGCCCGTTCGACGAGCTCGGCGTGCCGCTGCCAGGGATGGCGGTTCAGGCCCAGCAGCGCAACGAGCGCGGCGGCTTCCCGGGCGGCTCTCGCCGCGACGATGCCGGCCGGCTCAGGCGAGTGAGTCGCCGGGCGGCGCGGGCTGCCGTGGCTCGCCTGCAGGCTGGCGGTCCTGCGAGGACGCTGAGCCCTCGTGGGCAAACTCGCGCTCCGGCGTGACCGGCGCGCGTTCGCGCGCGAATTCCAGCGCGGGAGGACGGGTCTCGTCGTCACGAACGAACTCGTGGCGAGCAGGCGCGGGTGCGGGCACGTCGCGGGCCGGCTCGGGCGCCCGCTCGGCAACAGGTCCGGACTCCTGGCCGGCCTGACCCGACTGGAAGCGGTTGGCGATCTCCTCGCGGCGTTCCGGCTCGCCGTTGATCGCGGCGCGGAAGTCGCGGATCCCTGCTCCGAGCTTCTGTCCCACCTCGGGCAGGCGCTTCGGTCCCAGCACGAGCAGCGCGATGACGAGCACGAACAGAAGGTGCGTGGGCTGGAGGATGTCGCCGACCATTCCCCGATTAGGTTACTCGCTCGTGCGATCGCGGAGCGCATCCATCGCTCGAGCGGCCGGCGGCGCGTGCGTTTGCTGATCATCGCCGTCACGACAGCACACCACGTCGCCGGTGTGGCCCGAACACGGACAGAAGTCACAGCTTTGTTGCTCGCCGCGACGAACCGGGCACGATCGTCACACCGCCGGCACAGCCTGGGGCGCGGCTAGGCCGCGGTCTCGGGCGCATCGGCGACGGATCGCCGCGGGTCGCCGGCAGCGGTATCCGGCGCCGG
Source organism: Solirubrobacteraceae bacterium (assembly GCA_049509055.1). Taxonomy (GTDB): domain Bacteria; phylum Actinomycetota; class Thermoleophilia; order Solirubrobacterales; family Solirubrobacteraceae; genus Palsa-465. Next base: position 18,163 of record JBELAG010000010.1, on the reverse strand, counting down.
CTGCGCCGCGTCGGCGTCGATCGGACCGCCCGGCTCGGGCTCGAGATCCGGCAGGCGCCCCGAGGTCAGCTCGTCGGACACGGACGGCAGGATGTCGGCGAAGTACGACGCGGCCGCCGCCCCCGTGCCGACGTCCTTGTGGGCCCGCTCGGAGAGAAACCAGCGGTGCTCGAGAACCTCGTGGAAGACCTCGACGGGATCAAGCTTGTCGCGCAGATCGGCGGGGATCGCGGCGACCACGCGGTCATAGACCTCCTCCAGCCAGCGATTGGTGGCCGCGACCTTGGAGATCGGCCGACCCGCCTTGCGCTCCAGGCTGGCCCGGTACTGGGCCAGATCGTTGAGCAGGCGCCGCGCCTGGTTCTCGCCGGTCACCAGCCCCGCCTGCTGGTAGAGCAGGCGGCGGTGATGCCCGGGCTCGCTCACCTTCGTGGTCACGCGCAGACGCACCTTGTGGCGGCCGGTGTCGGCCAGCTCGATCTCCTCGACATCGAATCCGAGATCGTTGAGGCGGCGCACGCGCTCGGCGACGCGCTGATGCTCCTCGCCGACGGTCAGCAGCCATTCGTCGGTCAGCTCGTGCCACAGCGCGTGGTAGCCGCGGTCGACGCGGAGGGCGACCGCGAGCGGATCCACCTCCTCGCTGAGCAGGCCGCCGGCCTGGAGGTCCAGCAGCTCCCCGGCGAGGTTCTCGGTCGCCTGCATCACGTCGGTCTCGCGCTGCCCCGAGGAGAGCGTGGGGTGCATCTCCGCCGTCTCGGCGTCCACGAGGTACGCGGCGAGCTCGCCGGCGTCGAGGCGAAACAGCGTGTTGGACAGCGAGCAATCGCCCCAGTAGACGCCCGCCAGGTGGAGGCGCGCCAGCAGCGCCACGAGGGCATCGAGCAGCCGGCTGCGGGAGTGCATCCCGCGCGGCTCGCTGAACAGCGCCCGATAGGTCGAGGAGAACTCCAGGTATCCCGTGACCAGCGCGGCCTCGAGGTCGGAGCCCCGGTCGGCGACGACACCCTCCACCGGCACGCACGGGATACCGAGTTCGGTGAGGTGCAGCAGGACGCGGTACTCCCGCCGCGCCAGCGGCTCGGGCAGCTCCTTGATCGCCCACAGATGCCCGCCGTCCTCCACGAAGCGCACCACGTGGCGGTGCAGGCCCTCGCGGCGCGGCGCCACCAGACGCCGGTCGTCCCACTCCGCCAGCGGGCGCGACCAGGGGAGGTCGAGCAGCCCGGCTGATTCGATCGCGGCCGGCGCCAGGGTCACGCGCATCGCGACCCTCCGCGTCGGTCGCCCATCGCCGTCAGGCCTGCTCGCCGGCGGCGGCGTCCTCGCCCGCGGCATGGGCGCGCGCCGACCAGCCGCCGTCGGATGCGATCACCTGGCCGGTGACCCACGCGGCCTCGCTGCCGGCCAGCCACGCCACCAGCCGGGCGGCATCGTCGGGCTCGCCCCAGCGTCCCCCTGGGCTCTGCGCGGAAACCGTGGCCCGCAGCTCGTCGTCGGCGTATCCGGTGTCGGTGGGTCCAGGGTCGATGCAGTTGACGGTGATGCCGCGCGGCATCAGCTCGACGGCCAGGCTGGCGGTGAGCTGGTGCAGCGCCCCCTTGGAGGCGATGTAGGGCAGCTCCCCGGGCATCGCCTCGTGGTACTGCCCCGAGGTGAACAGCACCACCCGCCCGCCGGGACCCGCGGGCCGGGCCCTCGCCAGCGCCTGGACGAGCAGCAGCGTCGCCCGCGTGTTGACGGCATAGGTGAGATCGATCTCGGCAGCGGTCAGCTCAGCCAGCGGATATGAGCTGGAGCGGGCGTGGTTGGCCACGAGGATGTCGAGCCCGCCGAACGCCTCGCCCGCGCGCGTGACGAGCCGTGCGGGCGCGAGTGGGTCGGCCAGATCGGCACTGATGTGCTCGGCACGGGCGCCCGCGGCGCGTAGCTCGGCGACGAGCGCCTCCGCGCCTCCGCGATCATGCCCCCACGCCTGCTCCGCGTCAGCGGCAGCCCACGAGTGCACGAGCACCGACGCGCCGTCGGCGGCGAGCCGGCGGGCGATCGCCGCGCCGATCGCCCGCCGCCGGCTGGCGCCGGTCACCACGGCCACCAGCCCATCGAGACCGCGGCTCGTCATTGCGACGACGCCGGGTCAGCGGGACGGTGCGTTTCCGTTCCAGATCGCGTTGCCGCTGCCCGGGTCGAAGAACTGCAGACCATCGGTATCCAGCGCGAAGGTCAGCTTCTCCCCGGTCTTGGCGGGAACGTGGGGGCCGACGCGGGCCACGCCGGCGCCGCTCGTCGTCAGCTCGTCCTCCTCGGAGGCACCCTCGCCGCGCACGCGCTTGGCGTCGATCGAGAAGTGAACCTGCAGCTCGCTACCGAGGGCCTCGATCAGTTCGACGTCGGCGACGAGCGGCGCCGGGCTGCTGGCATCGCCGGCCGGCAGGTGCTCGGGACGCATGCCGATGACCAGCGGCTTGCCGCCGTAGCCGACGAGTCCGGGGTGCGCGTCTCGGACGCTCTGCGGCAGCCGGATCTCCTGGGATCCCAGCCGCACCGCGGCGGCACCCTCGGTGAGGGTCGCCTCGTAGAGATTCATCGCCGGCGAGCCGATGAACGCCGCGACGAAGATGTTCGTCGGATGGTCATACAGGATCTGGGGGGTGTCGCACTGCTGCAGCTCACCGGCCCGCATGACGGCGACCCGGTCACCCAGGGTCATCGCCTCGATCTGATCATGGGTGACGTACACGGTCGCCACGCCGACCTGACGCTGGATGTTGCTCACCTCGGCGCGCATCTGCACGCGCAGCTTGGCGTCGAGGTTTGACAGGGGCTCGTCCATCAGGAAGACCGACGGGTTGCGCACGATCGCGCGCCCCATCGCCACGCGCTGGCGCTGGCCGCCGGACAGCTCGCCCGGCTTGCGGTCCAGCCACGGCGTCAGACCGAGCACATGCGCCGCGGCCTTCACCTTCTGAGCGATCTCCTCCTTGGGCAGTTTGCGCAGCTTGAGGGCGAAGCCGATGTTGTCAGCCACCGTCATGTGCGGATACAGCGCGTAGTTCTGGAACACCATCGCGATGTCGCGTTCCTTGGGGCCGAGATCGTTGACGACCTTGTCGTCGATGCGTAGCGTCCCGGAGCTGATGTCCTCCAGGCCGGCGATCATCCGCAGGACGGTCGTCTTGCCGCAGCCGGACGGGCCGACCAGGACCATCAGCTCGCCTTCGCCGACGGTCAGGTCGATGCCGTGGACGGCCTTATAACCGTTCGTGTAGACCTTCACGACTTGATCAAGCTCGATTGTTGCCATCGTCGGCGAACGCTCCTTGGGGGTCAGGGTGTGTGACGGTGGGTTCAACGGTTGCGACCAGCGCCTCCCACGTGCCCAGCCGCACCGGTTGATCGGTTGACTGACGCGCCGGCGCACCGCCGGCGGTGGTGCTCGACAGGACCGGCGTCGCCTCCGGGAGGTCGACGTCGAGACTGTCTGCGGTGAAGTTGGCGGCCACGACGAGCGAGCCGGACCGGTAGGCCCAGACCCCGTCGGGCGCGGGCAGGGTCGCGTAGACCGCCCGGGGACCGACGCCGGCACGGCGCAGTGCGATCAGCCTTCGCGTCAGATGCAGGTCGGAGTCGTCCTCGCGCCGCTGGTCGTCGACGGTGCATCCGGCGCGGTCTCCGAGCGGCAGCCACGGACGGACGCCCGCGGCGGTGAACCCGGCGCCGGGCTGGGGGCTCCACGGCTGCGGGGTGCGGGCACGATCGCGATTGAACCGCCCGTCCGACGCGCGCCAGGTCATCGAATCGCGCTGATCCTCGGGTGCGATCTCGACGTCGGGAAGCCCCAGCTCGTCACCGTAGTACAGCGTCGCGGTGCCGGGCAACGTCAGCAGCACCACGAGCGCGAGCCGCACGCGAGCCGGGTCTCCCTCACACCAGCGCGTCGGAAACCGCGAGGTGTCATGGTTGGACCCGTGCCACACCGGGCAGCTGTCGGGCCGCAGCGAGGCGAGCGTGTCGGTCACCACGCGCGACAGGGCGTCGGCGTCGAACGGCGCAAACGCGAACGCGAAGTTGAAGGCGAGCTGCAACTCGTCGTCCTGACCATAGAAACGCGCGAGCTCGTCGGGCGAGAACACCCAGGTCTCGCCGAGCAGAAGGCGCTCGGGCGTGTACTCGCGGGCCAGGGAGCGCCAGGCGCGGTAGACATCGTGGACCTCCGGGCGGTTCTTGCTGTACTTGCGCTGTCGCCCGAACGGGGCGGCTGGGCTGACCGCAGCGAGCGGGTCGTCGCGCAGACGGGCGTCCTTGTAGAGACCGCTCGCCACGTCGATCCGAAAGCCGGCTATCCCTCGGTCGAGCCAGAACCGCTGGATGTCGATGAACGCGCCGTGCACCTCGTCGTTGAACCAGTTGAGATCGGGCTGGGTGGCAAGGAAGTTGTGCAGGTAGTACTGACCACTGCCGGCATCGAGCGTCCAGGCCGGGCCGCCGGTGCTGTCGAGCCAGTTGTTAGGCGGACCGCCGGACGGCCCGGGGTCGGCCCACACATACCAGTCGCGATGGCGCGCTCCTCGTCCGGAGCGCGCATCGCAAAACCATGGATGCTCGATGCTGGTGTGGTTGGGCACCAGATCGAGCAGGATCGCCAATCCCCGATCGCCGGCCGCCGCGATCAGGCGATCGACGTCCTCCAGGGTGCCCAACTCGGGGTGGACGCCCGTGTAGTCGCTCACGTCATAGCCCCAGTCCCAATCGGGTGAGGGCATGATCGGAGACAGCCACAGCGCGTCCACCCCCAGCCAGGCGAGGTAGTCCAACCGGTCGATCAGGCCCGGCAGGTCGCCGTACCCGTCGCCGTCGCTGTCACGCCAGGACCGCACGTAGACCTGATAGATCGTGGCGCCGTCCCACCACCGTGACAGGCCGGTGGTCATCCCTTGACGGCTCCCGCGGTCAGGCCCGACACGACCGACTTGCGGAACACGAGCACGAGGATCCCGATCGGCACCGCCGCGACCGTGCTGGCGGCGAAGATCGTGCCGTAGGGGATCGTGAACTGCGCTCCGAACTCGGCGATGCCCACCGGTATCGTCCGGAAGTCGTTGGAGCTGTTGAACGACAGCGCCATCAGAAATTCCGTCCAGCATGCGGTGAACGTGAAGATGCCGGCCGTGAACAGGCCCGGGGTGGCCTGCGGCAGCACGATCGACCACAGGGTGCGAAACGGCCCGGCGCCATCGATCCGCCCCGTCTCCTCCATCTCCTTGGGAATGCCCAGCATGTAGTTGCGGATGATCCAGATCGCGAACGGCAGGTTGAACGCGGTATACGGGACGATCAGGGCCTGGTAGCTGTTGAGCCAGCCAAGGTCCTTCATCAGCAGGAACAGCGGCGCGATGACCGCGATTGCGGGGAACACCGAGATCATCAGCAGCGCGACCATGATCGGCAGCTTGCCGCGCATCGGGAGACGACCGAGCGCGTAGCCGGCGAGCGTGCCCAGTGTCAGGACCAGCGCGGTGGTGATGACCGCGACGATCACCGAGTTGAGGATGTAGCGGCCGAAGGTGTACTGGCTGAACGCCACGTTGTAGTTGTTGGTGGTCACGTCGTGGGGCAACAGGCTCGCCTGCCCGATCCCCGACTGGCCCTTGAAGCTGCTGGAGATCATCCAGTACAGGGGGATGATCACGAACAGGATGGTGAGGGCTGTCGCGATGTTGACGCCGTTGACGTAGCGTCGCCAACCGACACGCTGACGGTTACGCATCAGATGCCCTCCTCCCCGACTTGTGCCCTGAAGACCTTGAGGAAGGCGAGGCAACCGAGGACGACGAGGATCGCCGTCGTGGTCGCCACGGCCGCTCCGGGACCGAAGGCGAGATTGGTGAACATGGCCTGGTAGCCGAGGATCGCCAGCGATGTGGTGGCATGTCCCGGGCCGCCCTGAGTGAGCACGAACGGCAGGTCGAACAGCCCAAAGGCCTGCAGCACCCGGAACAGCACCGCGAGCGCGATCGTCGGGCGAAGCAGCGGGAAGGTGATCCGCCAGAAGGTCGTCCAGCCCGAGGCGCCGTCGACGTCGGCCGCCTCATAGATCTCCTGAGGGAGCATGACCAGCCCGGCGAGCACGATGATCGACACGAACGGCGTCGTCTTCCAGATGTCGGCCACGCACAGCGCGACGATCGCCGACACGTTTGACCCGAGGATGACCGGATGTCCGAGGCCGAGCGTCTGGAAGATCGAATCGGCGATCCCGTAGGTGGGGTCGTAGATGTAGAACCACAACTCCGCTGAGATGACCGTGATCAGCGACCACGGGATCAGCAGGAGGGCCATCATCCAGCCGCGGCCGGCGGTGAGGCGCTCCAGCACGAGCGCGATCATCGTCCCGAAGACCAACTCGAACGCCACCGTGATGATCGTGTACCCCAACGTGAACGCCAGCGCGTAGTGCCACGTTGAGTTGCCCAGCACCAGCGAATAGTTGCCGGTGGTGAAGCCGTTGAGCTGGAACCCGGACCCGGTGACGTTGACATGGTTGAGGCTGAGGACGACCGAGAAGGCGATCGGGAACAGCGTGACGAGCCCGATGACCAGCAGTGCGGGCGCGGAGAACATCCAGCCCAAGCGGGCCATCCGCCGACGATTTTCGTCGGGACGGCCCACCGCTACGGGCGGGAGCTGGTCCGGCCCCCCTCGGTCGGGGATTTTGTCGGCGGTGACGGTCGCCATGGCGTTGAACACCCCTCGCTTTACAAGTAGTGGCCGCTCGCAGGGAGCAGGAGGAGGAGACGAAGCCCCCTGCGAGCGACGGTTGTTATGGCTAGAGACCTCCGCCTGACAGGGCGGTGTTGATCGACGAGTTCATGTTGCTCACCGCCGACGCCGGCGATGTCTGGCCCGCCAGAGCCGAGCTGACGTTCTGGTAGATCGCCTGGCTGACCTGCGGATACTGCGGGGTCTGTGCCGGGCGCGGAACGAGCTTGGTCTTGGGCACGACGGCCAGCACCTTGTTGGAGGCGATGACCTTCGCCGAGGTCCGGACGGCCTCGTTGGTCGGGATCTCGGAGAACTGCGTGGCCAGGATGTTCTGGGCCACGGAGCCCGCCATGAACTTCAGGAACGTCAGATCAGCCGCGATGTTCTTCGAGTGCGGGTTGATGTACAGATTCCAGCCGCCGATGTTCGAGTAGCCGGGCGCCGCCTGGCCGGCGAACGTCGGCATCGGCGCGACGCCGACCTTGCCGATCACGCTTGAGCCCGACGCCTGCGACGTCGAGTAGGCGTAGTCCCAGTTGCGCAGGAACGCCGCCTGGCCGCCATCGAACGCGGTCAGTGCCTGGGCCTCCTGATAGGTCGACTCGGCGCTCGGGCTGACCCCGCTGGAGACGAGCTCGCGCTCGAACGACAGCGCCTTCACGGCGGCGCCGTTGGCGGTCAGCGTCGACTTGGTGGCGGAGCTGTTGAGCACCGTTCCGCCGGCGTCGGCCAGGAACTCCATGTAGTCGCACGTCGCGCCCTCGTAGTCGGCCCCCTGGAAGACGTAGCCGTACTTGACCTGCCCCTTGGATTGCATGGTCTTTGACTCGCTGAGCACCTGCTCCCACGTGGTCGGCACGGGCAGATGGTCCTTGGCGAGCAGGTCCTTGCGGTAGTAGAGGAAGCCCTGATCCTCGAACAGCGGCGAGCCGATGACCTGGCCCTTGTAGGTCGCGCCCTCGACGAGGCCGGGCGCGAACTGTGCGAAGTAGCTGCTGGGCAGGTACTTGCTCAGCGGGATCGCGAGCTGGTGCGCCGCGAACTGGGCGGGCCAGATGACGTCGCCCATGAAGACGTCAGGACCGGCGCCACCCGAGATCTGGGTGGTGAGGGTCGCGCGGTTGGTGTCGGTGTCGTTCGGGGCTGAGATCAGGGTGACGTGGATGCTCGGATAGGCCTTCTCGAACGCCTTGATCAGCACGGTGCGCGGATCGGGCAGGCTGGACGTGATCGGGCTGGCCCACCAGGTGATCGAGCCGGAGGTGGCGTTGCCCGGCGCGGTGGCGTTGCCGGATGCCGCGACCGAACTGCTGGCGGCGGTCGATGCAGCGCCTGACGACGACGCTGCCGCTGATGATGTCGACGACGACGAACTGCTTGAGCCGCATGCGGCCAGGCCGACGGCGGCCGCCGACACGGCGACGAGCGCGGCGGCCCGCCGGAGCGTTCGGCGCGGTGGCGACGCCGGTGGGGATGTGGTTGCTGCTTTCACTGGATCCTCGACTTTCCGGTTGGTAATTGACGTGCCAGTGCGGGTTGGGATCGCGACGATCCGGCGGCGGCACCGACCGCCAGATCGCCGTTGCCTGTGCTGTTGCGCTCGATGACCTCGATGCTCATGAGCACACGGGTTGGTTTGACCGGCTCGCCGGCGATGAGCGCGCAGAGGCGCTCAGCGGCATTGACGCCGGAGGCGAACAGGGGTTGGCGCACCGAGCTGAGATGGACGAGCTCGGCGGTGTCGATGTCGTCGTAGCCGATCACGGCGAGATCGTCGGGGACCCGGCGGCCGAGATACTCGGCGGCCATCAGCACGCCGAGTGCCTGCGTGTCGGAGGCGGCGAACACCGCGGTCGGCGGGTCGTCGCGTTGCAGCAGCTCGACGGCGGTGCCGAATGCCGCCTTCGGCGCATGCGTCCCCAGACGCACGAGCGTCTGATCGGGCTCGATGCCGACCGCTCGCAGCGCCTCCCGGTACCCTCGCAGGCGCCGGCGCGTCGAGGTGAAGCCAAGACCGTCCTCAAGATTGTCACCAATGAACGCGATCCGCTCATGGCCGTGTCGCAACAGGCACTGACAGGCGAGCCGGCCGCCCATGACATCATCAACGACGGTCCGCGGAACGCCCGATGTGTCGGCATCGATCACGACCAGGGGAACCTGCGCGTCGTGCAGGGCCCGGACGGTCGCCCGGTCCAGCATCAGCGACGCGACGAGCAGGCCATCGGCCCGGTGCTCCTTGATCAGCGACTTGAGATGCCGGTCACGCTGCGCCGGGGTCTCCACGTCACGCACGACACAGTCATAGCCATGTTCGTCGAGCGCAGCGATGATGCCCGACAAACGCGCCACCGAGGAGGGACGGGTGAGGAAGGGCACGAGCGCGACGACGGAGCGCGTGCTGCCGACCGACAGGCTGACCGCGGCTCGGCTCGGGCGATACTGCATCTCCCTGATCGCGTCCAGGACGGCCAGACGCGTGGACTCACGCACCTGCTTGCTGCCGTTCAGGACGCGCGACACCGTGCCGGTGCCGACGCCAACGCGCGCCGCTACCTCGGCAATGTTCACTGACCGCGGCTTCGCCGACGGTTGCACCGACCTCTCTCCTCCTCCTCATGGCACCGATCCGCAATGGAACGGCTTCCACGCGGGAGTATGCATGAACGGCACCTCCGGTGTCAACTGACAAGGGCCATACAGCCGGGAACGTCGGAGAACGCCGGGCCCCGGGACGGTATGAGCTCCCGGTTGCGCCCGAGGCGATCGCGCTCACGCCGGGTCAGTTCGGAAGGATGGTGATGGGTGCCGACAGCGGCAGGGTCGCCGACGACGACCCGGCCGCCACGTGGAACTCGCCCGGCTCCAGCGCCCAGCCGCCGGCGTCGACACCCCAATGCTCGAACGCCCGGCGGGGCACCGTCACGCTCGCGGTCACCGTCGCGCCCGGTTCGGCGTGCACCGCGGCGAACGCCGCGAGCCAGCGCGCGGGCCGCGCGACGGCGCTTCCGGGGCGGCTGAGGTAGACCTGTACGATCTCGCGACTGTGTCGGTCTCCGGTGTTGCGCAGCCGAACCTCGACGATCGTGTCGCCCGACACCGCGGTTTGCGCCGGCGCGTCGATCGCCTCGTAGATCCAGCTCGAGAAGCCGAGACCGTGGCCGAACGGATATAGGACGTCGAGGCGGCCCTCGCCGGCGGCGCGATAGCCGACGGCGATCCCCTCATCGTAGGCGAGGACGCCGTCGACCGGAAGCGTGGACGGCAGGCCGGCCTCGCTGCGCGGCCAGGTCGTCGGCAGCCGGCCGCCCGGCTCGGCGAGCCCGAGCAGAACGTCAGCCAGCGCGTTGCCGAACTCCTGGCCCGGGAACCACGCGAGCAACACGGCCGCCACCGCGTCTGCCCACGGCATCAGCACCGGCGCCCCGGCGTTGACGACGACGACGGTCCGTGGGTTGGCGCCGGCCACCCTCCGCACGAGCTCGTCCTGCCGGCCGGGCAGCGCGAGCGATGCTCGATCGAAGCCCTCGCTCTCCACCTCCTCGGTGGTGCCGACGACGACGATCGCCACGTCGGACTCGGCGGAGAGCGCTGCTGCGCGCTCGATCTCCTCATCATCGGTTCCGTGGGGCGCGAGCAGGTTCAGCTGGAAGCTGACGCCGACGTGGCCGGCGTCGTCGTCGACCCGGTGAGCGAGGGTCACCGCGACCTCCTGCCCGCTCTGCAGGTCGACCGGGTGCGGCGTCTGCGGAGGGACCATCAGACCCTCGATGATGTCGGCGCCCGGCGTCGCGTTGAGCCGTCCCTCGAACACGACCGTCCCGCCGACCTCCAGGCGGTGATGGCCGATGCCGGAGGCCGCGACGGTGTACGTGCCTGCCGCGGTCGCTCGCAGCACCGTGTGGACCTCGACCGACGCCACCGTGCCCTCGCAGTCGAAGCCGTTGGCCCAGTTGAACGCGCAGCCGGGGCGATGCTCGGTGCCCAGGACCGACCCGTCGGCGGCGATGAACCGGACCTCGACGCCGGCGCCGCCGTCGCGACGGTGCAGCCACGGGGGGCCGGCGACGGGGATCCGCGTCGTCGCCAGCGCGCCGAGGCGGTGCTCGACCTCGACGGTCGGCGCCCCGGCCGCGAGAGCAGCGGTGAGACCCTCCAGCGGGGAGACCGTGTAGGGCGGGAACACCGTTGCGCTCCCACCGCCGAGCGTCCGCGCCACCGCGGCGTTCGGTCCGATCACCGCCAGGCGCCTGATCGCCGCGCGGTCAAGCGGCAGGAGCCCGGTCTCGTTGCGGACGAGCACGAAGCTCGCGGCGGCGGCCCGGCGCAGCGTGACGGCGATCTGCGCGTCGTCGAAGTGCGGCGACGCGGCGGCGGTGTGCGGCTCCAGCGCGCCGGTGCGCGCCGCCAGCCGCAGGAGGCGCAGCACCTTGTCGTCGATCGCGGTCTCATCAACCGTGCCGTTGCGGACGGCCGCGACCAGCGCGTCGCCCCACGGCCCGGCCGGGCCGGGCATGGCGAGGTCGAGCGCCGCGCGCGCCGCGGCGACCGTCGACCGCGTGGCGAACCAATCGGACATCACCAGGCCGTCAAAGCCGAGCTCGCCGTGCAGGTAGGCGCGCAGCCGGGAGCTCTCGGTCATCGACTCCTCGTTCGTCCGGTTGTAGGACGCCATCACCGACCACACCCCGGCCTCCGTCACGACCGCCTCAAACGGCGCGAGATACAGCTCGCGCAGCGTCCGCTCGTCGACCCGGGCGTTCAACGTCATCCGCTCGGTCTCTGAGTCGTTGGCGATGAAATGCTTGGCCGTGGCGGCCACACCGCCGTTCTGCACACCGCGGACGTAGGCAACGCCGATCCGCGCCGTGAGCAGCGGATCCTCGCTGAAGCACTCGAAGTGCCGACCGCCGTACGGCGTGCGGTGCAGGTTGAGGGTCGGCGCCAGCAGCACGTCGACACCCTTGCGGCGCGCCTCGTAGGCCAGCAGCCCGCCGAGCTCCTCCACGAGGCCTTCATCCCAGCTGGCGGCCAACGCCGTCGGCGATGGCACGTTGGCGGATGTCGACCGCTCGTCCCAGCGCTCCCCGCGCACTCCGGCCGGACCATCGGATACGACCAACCGCCGCAGGCCGACCTGCGGCTCGGGGTGCACCGACCAGAAGTCAGCGCCGGTGAGCAGGCGGATCTTCTGCTCCAGCGTCAGCGACGCCACCCGCGCGGCAAGGTCTCGCTCGGCCGAGTCTGCTCCCATCGTCTGATCCTCTCCTCTCCGCGTGTGGCTGCTCCGCCGGTGGCGTCTCGTCCCGCGGGGCGTTGCGCTCGCACCGGGTGGGGCGGCGATCGTAACGTCTACGGCTGCGGTCGGGGCTTCGTGCACCCAGGCCGTGCTTTCGCCGCTGTGCGCTCGTCACCCGGATCGGTCCGCGAGGCGGCGCCCTGGGAGTCGCCGCCGGCTCAGGCTCGCTTCCAGGCTCGAACGGTCAGGCGGCGAGGTGTAGGCCGCCCGGTGTTCGCATCTGCCCTGTCCTGATGAACACGGCATTGATGAGACTGGCGCGCACCAGCGCTTGTGAGTCGCTTTCGAGGTCGATGATGGCGGCGGCCGCTTGCCTCGGCGCGAGCTTTCCGCTGTCGCGGAGGTTGATGACTGCGCGGGCGAGCGCTGCACGTTGTCGGGGAGTGTCGACGCTGTCCACGACGATGTCGATCACGTCGTCGGCACTGTCGGGGTCGTCGTCTGTGGCCGCTTGGAGAAGTCGGGCGAGCTCAGGTGTGATGAGGGTCGGGAGGGAGACGACGAGCGTGAGGTCGACGTCGGGAAGTTCAGCGAGGCCGTCCCAGAGAACGGCGAGGGTTTCGGTGGGGAGCTCGCCGATCTCGCTCGTTGCCCAGCGGGCGTGGTGGGCGATGAGGGCACGGTCGAGCTGTGCTTGGGCGGGTCCTCGCTGTTCGCCGCAGCAACGCTTGACCTTGCGGCCAGAGCCACACGGGCAGGGCTGGTTGCGTCCGGGTCCGGGCATGTGTTGGACTCCTCTCGTCGATCGCGTCGGAGGATCGCATCCCGGCCGGTCGGAAAAAGATCGCCTCGAGAGGACCGATGGTGCGGCAGTCGGCGACTACCCGGGGCCCTACCCAGCAGCAGTTCCATCCCCCGTAACGCCCGACACCCCGCGGCGCCGGTGGCGGATTGGGGCGCCGGCGCCGGCGGGCCCGTCGGGGGTCTGTCTCGCCTAGCTGCGTCAACGGTCAGCGCGAGTTCGGTCGTGATCGCCTGGGGTCCGCGGTCCGCGGTCCGCGGCGGGCGCTTCTGGCTGGCGTGCCGTGCCGGCCCGTGACCGGCAGTTCGTGGCAAATCCGGCGCGCGGGGTTCGGATTTGGCACGGATCGCCGGTCCGAGCGCGCGGTTGGTGGCAAATCTCGGACGGCGTGCGGGATTTGTCACGTCCTGCCGGGTGATGTGAGCGCGCTCAGCGCGACCGGACCGAGCGATGGTCCCACGCACTCCCACGCCGGCGGTGCGGGGCCGACGTGTTCGATTCGCCAGCGGCCACCGGTCGCGGGTGCCTGACCCCAATTACGCCTTGAGGTTCCGCGGGATGGCGTCACTTTCGATCCGGCCTGCGCCTCACCGCGCTCAGGCCGGTTTCCACAATGACCTCGAGTTTCCAGTGGCGCCGGTGATCAGAGCTGCCGAGTGGTGTGACGTCGATTGGGCGGATCAAATCCGGCTGTTCCAGCGGTCGTCGTAGGCGCGTATGCGGAACACCTCTGCGAGCGCGGATAGGGGCGGGAGGACGAGATTTTGGACCCATGGCGGTGGCGCGGTGACGCGGCTTTCGTTGCGGAAGTGCCAGAGCGTGGCGCCCAGCTGCAGGGGGTTCTTGGGTGCGCCTCTGTTCGTGGTCTTGCCTTCGGCGGCGAGACCGGCGAACGCCTCGTGCATCTGCCTGGTGTGGAGGGCGGGTCGAAGCTCGACGATGCCTTCGATGGCGATCGAACCCGGATTTCGCTCGGCGTGAGGGACGCCGATCGGTACCGTGATCGTCTCGCCGGCGCAAACCACGCGTCGTCTGCCGCTGACGGTGAAGTGCGCTTCGCCGGCGGTGATGGTGAAGCGCTCCTCCTGGTGTGGGTGGATGTGCTCAGTGATCATGCCGCCGGGCATGCTGCGCCAGTGGAAGCGGACGACATCGTCGTCGCTGTTCTCGGGGGCGGGCATGAACTGGATCCACTCCCCGGTCGCGGGGTTGGAGATGGGTCGGAATGCGACGGTCCCATCGTCCTCACTGGAGGTGTTGTTGAGGTCTTCCGGCGTGTCGGTGACGGCGCTGCTGGCCGGGCGGGTCATGAGCTCACGCTTTCTGTGGCGCGTTTGGCGGAGTCGTTGCGCTGCTGGTACCAGGCGACCGTTGCCGCGATGGCGATGGGCAACGGGGTGGCGGCGGTCTGGAACGTGGACTGGTACTTGGTGGTGTCGAGCACGAACGGCGCGTCGAACTCGTAGGCCATCTCGACCAGTTCGCGGATCGTCGGGTTGAACAGGCCGAGGGTGCGCACGGCGAGCTTCGGCAGCGACCGGACGGCGACCGGGTGGCCGACGTCGTCGGAGACCAGCTGGAGAAGTTCGCGGGTGGTGACGGTCTCCGGTCCGGGAAGGTGCCACACGCCGCCGACGGCGCGCTCGTCGGTACCGAGGGTCGCCAGACCGGTGGCGATGTCCGGGACATAGCTGTAGGTATGCGGGAGGTCGGGGTTACCGATGAAGTCTGCGCGTTTCCCGGCGACGGCGTTGGCGAAGATCCGTTCCCCGAGCGATGACTCGGTGACCCCGGCGCCGAAGAAATCCGAGGCTCGTCCGATCGCAATGCGCAGGCGACCTGCGGAGGAGGCTGCAAGCAGCTCCTTGGTCATCGCGACGCGGGTCCGGCCCTTGACAGTCGTTGCCGCCAGCGGCAGATCCTCGGTCATCGCCGCGCCTGCGGTCGGTCCGTAGCCGTAGATGTTCTCCAAGCTCACCAGCAGCGCACCGCTGCGCTCCGCCGCTTCCATCACGCCACGTTGCAGCGGTGGGAACAGCTTTGGCCAATCGGTATACGGCGCGTTCAGGCACTGGTAGACGACCGAGGCGCCCGCGGCGACGTCGGCCGCCGCTTCCGGGTCGGTCGCGTCGACCGCCCGCCATTCGACCCCGTCGTCCAGCGTCGCCGGTCGATTCCGGGACACTACGCGTACGGTGAGACCCAGTTCTGCGAGGCGCGCTGCAAGACCGCGCCCGACCTGCCCGGCGCCGAACACCACATGCAGTCGAGGGTCGTTCATCGCGCCACCTCGACTGAGCTGACGACGCTGTTGAGCTCAGACTGGTCCGGGCGACGCTCAGCACTCGCCAGATCGTGGAAGCCGGCGAGGGCCGTGCCGAGCAGAAGCAATCCGGCGACGATGCCCGTGGTGGCCACCAGTGCGGTCCCCGACAGCGTCGCGATAACGACCAGCGGACCGACGGTCAGCACCCAGCCGACTGGCCGGTAGCGGGGGACGCCCAGTCGGTGATCGAGCCACAGCAGCAGCGGTCCGATCGTGATCGCGATCGACGGCAGCACCCAGTCGGAATGACCCGCGGCGCTGACGAGGACGGGCAGCACGATCGCCGCTGCGAACTCGATGACGGTCGCGATCGTGACAAGTCGCTCGGTCCGCCGGTCTGCGTTACTTCTCGGCCGCGGAGCCGTGCCGCCGGCGGCTCGGATCGCGTAGGCGAACACGCCGGTGGCGCACAAGCCGAAGATGACGGTCAGTACCGACGCGGCATGTCCGCCGATCGCCGCGCTGCCCCGGACCAGCCAGAAGGCGGCGAACGCCGCTTGGATGAGCCCGCCGACCCACCGCACGCGCTTTGACCACGGCGTGCGCGGGTCGCTCGCCACTGGTTCGGTGACGCCCGCGGTGGTGACGACGACGTCGACTGCAAGTGCGTCCATGGTGGCTCCTCCAGTCCGGTGAACTTGACGCTCGTCAATGTACGCTAGTCCATGTACGTCTGTCAAGTTAATTCGCTATGTTTCTTCCATGACCAGCCCGCAACCCCGACAGCGCAACCCCCGCGGCCAGGGCGACCAACTGCGCACCGCGCTGATGCAGGCCACGCGGGAGCTGCTGCTGGCGCTCGGCGACCAGGACAAGGTCTCGGTCCGGGCCGTCACCGCCCGCGCCGGCGTCAGCCCCAACGCGCTCTACATCCACTTCGCCACCAAGGACGACCTGTTGAGCGCCGTGATGACCGCCAGCTACCAGGAATGGCGGACGGCCCTCAACGCCGGAATTCGCGCCGACCTCGAGCCGATCGAGCAGCTCCGCGCGTACTGCCGCGGCTACTTTCAGTTCGCGCGCGAGCGGTCCGGAATCTTCCGCGTCCTGTTCCTGACCAGAATCCGCGAGGGAGCCCCCGTCCCGGTCCGCGACGGTCCCGTCGGGGAGGATGAGGGCGTCGACTCCTTCACCGACTTCCTCGCGATCGTCACCCGCTGCCTCCCCGACACAGCAGACGCCTTCTCCCAAGCCGCGTACCTCTGGGCCGGACTTCACGGCCGCGCCGCGCTCGGCGACGCGATCCCCACCTTCCCGTGGCCACCAGAACATGAATACATCGAGCGGATGATCCAGCTCCACATCACCGCCCACACCAACGGAGCACCCAGCCTCGGCTAACCCACGGCTAACCCAACGGCTAACCCGGTCCTCGCGTTCTCCCTGACAGCGCCAACCACGGGTCCATTCTCGTCATACGGAAACCGACGCCGGTTGAACACGGCCCAGCCGTGCCCGCCGCGCCACCGCGTGTCGCAGCCGCGGGCTGGAAACAAGGGCTCCAACTGGAAACTGCGACTGAAAACTATTTTCAGGATAGGTTCCGCGGTTGCCCCTTAGCCTGGTTGATGTTGTGGACGGTGCGTGGACGCACCGTCGATGTCGACGATCACGAGAATTCCTCAGTTCCGATCGTGGGCATTCCCCACCTTGGGCGGGCTCGATGCTCCGTCCGGGCCGGGGGTGGGAGGGGATTCGGTTCCGGTTTCCGCCGCCGCTTCGGTCATCGTTCGCTGCATGGACGATCAGGAACTGATGCGGTTGAGCAATCATCATGCGTCGCTCGCCCCTGTGATCGAGGAGCGGCCGGGGCGCTATCTGGGGTATTTCGAGAACAAGTTCGGCGAGCAGTTGGTGTTCGTGCACGACGACGGCGAGTCTGACGCGGTGGTGCTGTTGGCCGATCTCGGCTGGGAGCCGTGTCGCGTCAGCGACACGAGCGGTCTGCCGGACGCGGGAGACGTGATCCTCAACGATGAGGAGCGTGCGTTCGTCAACGCTTGCTGGACCGCGACGCGGTGGCGACGTGACGGTGTTCGGCCGGCCGCTTGCCGGGACGGTCGCGACGGTCTGCCGGGAGCGCCGGCCGGCAGTTGAGGCGCTTGGACCCCGGGGGGTGGGTTTAGTCGGCGGCGGGGTCGCCGCGGACCGGGAAGACTCCGAGGATCGCGGCGAGTTTTGTCAGCGTGTCGCGGAGGAACGAGCGGTCGATGTTGATCATCTCGAACGTGAGCCGGGTGGTCGTGCTCTCGGCGAGGAAGCCGTCGAGCGTGCCGCGTGCGCCGTTCAGCGTGATGGTCAGGCCGAACTCGTCGCCTGAGTTCTGGTCTGGGTCACCGAGCGTCGCCTTGCCTTCCGGGGCCTGTTCGAGCGCGTGGAGCTGATCGAAGAACTCGGGCAGCTCGAAGGTGTAGAGGATGAGGCTGTGAGCGGCGTGGAGATCCAGGCGTTGTCGTTTGAGGTCGAGCTCGATCTCGCAGGTCAGCGCGTTGGCGTCGCGGCCGGTGTTGAAGTCGGGGAACTCGTAGCTGTCGATGTAGAGCTCGAGTTCAATACCGCTGGCGGTGAGTTTCACGTCGATCATGCGGGGACCGTAGCGGCCGTCCCAGGCGAGTTACGCGCCGACGGTGACAGACGCGCTGACCGCTTTGCCCGCCAGAGCGACGTGTCGCGCGACACGTCGCTCTGGGTCTCGGCGGTGGGATGGAGCCGGTGGGTGAGCGCGGTGTGACGGCGGCCGGCTCCGGGGGTGCGGACGGCCTGGGCGAGCGCGCGGCGGGATCCAACCAGGATGATCAGCTGCTTGGCGCGGGTGACGCCGGTGTAGAGCAGGTTGCGTTGCAACATCAGCCAGGACGAGGTGGTGAGCGGGATCACGACGGCGGGGTATTCGCTGCCTTGGGAGCGGTGGATCGTGATCGCGTAGGCGTGGGCGAGTTCGTCGAGCTCAGCGAAGTCGTAGTCGACCTGCTCGTCTTCGTCGGTCAGCACGGTCATCGTCTGCTCTTCGAGGGAGAAGCCGGTGACGACCCCG
>JBELAG010000001.1:0-95514 GCA_049509055.1 Solirubrobacteraceae bacterium | reverse complement strand
GTGTCGATCACGAAGTGCTTGCCGCCGATTCGAGCCGAGATCGACTCTCCATACGCGACCTCGTCGCTCGTCGCGTTGAAGTTCGAGACGTTGAGCGAGAAGCCCTGGGCGCGCCCCACGTCCGCCAGCCGGAGGCGCCTGGCCATCACCGCGGCGCGCTGCCACGCCGAGTTGCCGGCGTCGATGTACACCAGCGCGCCCGCGTGCAATCCGAGCACCGCAACGGCGTATCTCAGCAGCGAGAGCCGCGCCGCTTGGCCGCTCGCCGACAGACAGCCCATGCCCGCGAGCGCATCCGGCTCGAGGACGACGACCGCCGCGGCGGAGCCGATCCCGGTGGCGAAGTCCCTGATCCACGCCTGATAGGCCGCGTCGGACGTGGCGCCGCCGCTCGAGTAACCCCCGCAGTCGCGCTCCGGAATGTCATAGGCGACCAATTCCGCCACGCTGCCGGTGGCCGCCGCGGCGTCGACGCGGGCGCTGACCGCCGCCGTCACATCGGCGTCCCAGTCGCCGAACCATTCAGCGGTCGGCTGCGCGGCGATCTTGCCCATCTCGGCGGCGTCCGCCGGATCCGACGTCTGCCACGCGGCCTCCTGCACGGCGGCTTCGGAGTTCGGATCGACGTACCACGTCATTCCGGCCAGTGGCGACGAGCCCGACGGCGCCAGATCGCCGGGAGTCAGCGCGCTGAGACGCGCCCCCGGCGTGCGCCGGGCGCCCGCCGTGGCGATCGCGGGCATGATCGCCGAACAGAGCACGATCATCGCGACGGCGATGACCGCGCGCCGGCCGGCGCGAGGACCCGTCGCGGGCCGCGCCACGCCGACGCCCGGACTCGACCCGGGGCGAACGGGCGGTCTTATGGGATGGCGTCCGGTGCTGGACATCGGGACCACGCGTCGCGCAGCCTAACCGCGTCCCAGGACGCCAAGGGGATACTAGGCATTCGCCACGCGCTGCTCTTGCTCGGCCCGCCCGAGCAGCGCAATCGCGCTGCGCCGGTCACTGACCCCGAGCTTGTGCACGATCCCCGAGACGTGCCGGCGGACCGTGACCTCGGAGATCCGAAAGTGCCGGGCGATCGCGCGGGTGCTCTCGCCGCGGCGCATCCGCTCGAGGATCTCGAACTCCCGGGCCGTCAGTTCGATGTCCTGACCGTTGACATGGATCTGCAGCCGGCGGTTGCGCCCCCGCTCGCGGAACTCCTCGATCAGACGGGCGGTCATGATTCGCGGCAGGGCCGCCTCGCCGGCGATCACTCCCTCCAGCGCGCGCGGGAGGCGCTGCGCGGAGATCGTCTTGGGCAGAAAGCCGTCAGCCCCGGCGCGGAGCGCCGCGAACAGGTCCTCCTCGCGGCTCGACGAGGTGAGCATCACGATCTTCGCCTCGGGCAGAGCGAGCCTGATCTGCTCGGCCGCGGAGATGCCGTTGCCGGGCATCTGCACGGCCAACAGGCAGAGATCGGGACGCTCGGCCAAGGCGGCGGCGACGGCCTCGGCGGTGCTCGACGCCTCGGCGACGACCCTGAGGCCGGCTCCCTCCAGCACGCGTCGGACCCCCGCCCGCATGAGGACCTCGTGGTCGGCGATGAGAACGGTCAGCGCAGGCTCCGGTTCGCGCTCAGATCGCGCGGCGCTTGGATATCGGCTCCCGTCCGTGGGCATCTCTCTGGTTATCGGCAGGCACGCTCTCTACCCGCAGGGGATTCGCGTCATGTGCCGTCACCGGGTTCCTCGCCACCCGGCGCTGCCGCCGCGATCCTGAGCGCGCCACCGGGCAGCGGTACGCGATACAAACTGGGTCGATGACCGAGTTGCTGCCAGAGGGGGTGACGGTCGGGCACTTCACCGACGCGGTCGGCCGCACCGGCTGCACGGTCGTGCTGTGTCCGGCCGGCGGCGTGGCCGGGGTCGATGTGCGCGGGGGGGCTCCGGGGACGTTTGCGACCGACGGCCTGCGCCCGGGAACGGTGATCGAGGTGGCACACGGGATCCTTCTCACCGGCGGCAGCCTGTTCGGGCTGGCCGCGGCGACCGGGGTCATGCGGTACCTGGAAGAGCACGGCGCCGGCTCGCCGTTCGGGCCGGTGCTGATCCCGGCGGTCGCCGGCGCGGTGGTGTTCGATCTGGTCGAGGCCGACCCGACAGCGAGGCCGACCGCGCAGGACGGCTATGCGGCGTGCGTGGCGGCCGGCGCCGACCCGGCGGTCGGCTCGGTGGGCGCCGGCACCGGAGCGACGGTCGCCAAGGCGGGCGACTCCGCGCAGCGCGCCCCGGGGGGCGTCGGGATCGCGAGCGCCCGCGCGGGCGGCGCGATCGTCAGCGCGGTGACGGTCGCCAACAGCGTCGGCGGGATCTGGGACGACGAGCGTCACGAGTGGGTCGCGCCGCTGACCGCGTGGGCCCCGACCACGAGCCTGCTGCCCGGCCAGAACACCACGATCGGCGTGGTCGTCACCGATGCGAAGCTCACCAAGGAACAGGCCAACCGCGTCGCGACCGTCGCCCACGACGGGATCGCCCGAGCCGTGCGCCCGGCGCACACGATGTATGACGGCGACACGCTGTTCTGCGTCGCCACGGGCGCCACCGAGGCGCCCTACGACGCAGTCGAGGTGGTCGCCGCCGAGGTCGTGGCGCGGGCGATCGCCGGCGGCGTGCGCCACGCCATCGATCGCTGATCTCAGGCGCGGGAGACCGTCTGGTCGGCGGCGTGCGCGGACGCCATCTGCGCTCGCGCGGCAGCCGGCGCCGACCGCTGGGCGACCGGCAGCAGCAGCGCTGCGATGAGGATCATCAGCGGCGCGGTGCCGACGTCGGTCGCCTGGCCGGTCAGCAGCCCACCGAAGCCTTCGGCGAGCAACCAGAACGCCAGCGAGATCGGGATCGAGCACAGCAGCGCGATCCGCGCGCCGCGCGCCCACAGGACGCACAGCCCGATCTCGGCCGAGACCACGGCCAGTACGACGGTGATCGTCGTGCCGCTGCCGCCGACCGCACCGGCCACCGCCGAGTGCAGGCTCGTCAGCCACCCGGCGCCGGAGGGCGCGGAGTCAAACGCGGAGCGCAGTGCGTCGCCGCCGGCGTTGGCCGGTAACAGCCACAATGTCGCCGCGCCGAGCCACAGCGCCGCCCAGACGACGCGCGCGCCGACCGCCCCGAGCAGACCAGGGCCTCGGTCGGTGTTGCCACCGCGGGCGGCGCGTGGCCAGACGAGCAGGCCGGCGATGATGTACAGCGGCGCGGTGCCGATCACGCCGGTCAGCGGGGTGGGCGCGGTACCGGTGAACAGTCCGCCGAAGCCCTCGCCGGTGAGCCAGATGTTCACCGCCCAGGCAAATGACACCACGAGCGCGGGGGTGACGGTCCGGCGCACGAGCAGCGCGACGCCGATCGCACACTCCGAGGCCGCCGCCAGCAGGGCGAACAGCTCCTGGTGCGGAGCGATGACACCCGCGACCCAGGTGATGACGTCGGCGACCGGCGCCGGCTGCCCGATCGCGTTGGGGTCGATGACTCCGCTGACGAAATGGTGAGCGAAGTACGGTTGCAACTTGAGCAGCCCGTCGACGAACCAGAACACGCCGAGGACGATCTGCCCCACCCGGGTGGGTGACTGAACATGGCGAGCGAGTGCGCGCCGGCGCGCGGCAAACGCGGTTGTGACACTGCTGGCGCTCGAAGGCATCGGGCCCTTTCGTCGATCTCGTACGTTGTGCCTAAAACAGCCTGGGGGGTGAAGGATTCTGGTAGCGGATACCGCAACAAAGATCCTTCACGTCTGGCTGATCGGCCACTGCTGTCGAGTGACTAGACGCCGGGTCGCCGCGTTTCCTTCCAGCCTCTCGGCCTCCCGGCGCCCGCGCGCGCGCCGGCGCACACCGAAGCTTGACAAGTGACCGAATGGTCACGTATACTCGGGATGTGGACCTGATCTTCAAGGCGCTGGCCGACCCGACCCGACGCGGCCTCCTCGACGAGCTGTTCCGTCGGGACGGCCAGACCCTGAGCGAGCTCGAGGAGCGTTTCGCGATGACGCGCTTCGGGGTGATGAAGCACCTCAGGCAGCTCGAGGAGGCCGGACTGATCGTGGCCCGCAAGCAGGGCCGCGAGAAGCTCCACTACCTCAACCCGGTCCCGATCCGGCTCGTCCACGACCGCTGGGTGAGCAAGTACGCCGAACCATGGGCATCCGCCCTGGTCGAGATCAAGCAACAACTGGAGCGCACGATGGAGAAGGTCTTTGAGATCTACATTCGCACCACCCCCGAGCGCCTGTGGGCGGCGATCACCGACCCGGAGATCCGCGCCAAGTATCAGTTCGGCGCGTCGGTCCACTCGGACTGGACGCCGGGCTCGCGCCTGGAGATGAGCTCCCCGCGGGCCGACGCGCCGCTCGGCGAGGGCGAGGTGCTGGAGGCCGAGCCACCTCGGCGGCTGGTGCACACGTTGACCGCCCTGTGGGGAGAGGACGTCCGAGCCGAAGGTCAGTCACGGGTCAGCTGGGAGATCGAGCCGATCGGCGACTCCTGCCGGCTGACCGTCGTCCACGATCAGCTGCGCGACGGCGCCAACGACCAGCTCTACGGCGGCTGGCCGATGATCCTCTCCGGTCTGAAGACCTGGCTCGAGACCGGAGAGCTGCTGACCACCCCCGGGTCACTGATGTACGGCTGACATCGCCATTCGCACACTCAGGAGCGACAGACACCATGTCCTCAGCACAACCCACCGTCCAGATCCAAGCGGTCCGCACGATCGGAGTTCCGGTCACCGACCAGGACCGGGCGCTTGCCTTCTACGTCGACACCCTTGGCTTACGGACGCGCATCGACGTGCCGCTCGGGCACGGCAAGCGCTGGATCGTCGTGACGCCACCGCAGGGAACGGCGAGCATCGCGCTGGTGGCCGCCGACGATCATCAGCCGGCCGGCGTCGAGACCGGCATCCGGCTCGTCAGCCGCGATGCCGAGGCTGCCCACGCCGCCCTTATCGCCCACGGCGTCGACGCCGACGAGGTCCTGCACTGGGAGGGCGTTCCGCCGATGTTCTCCTTCCGTGACCAGGACGGCAACGGCCTCGAGATCGTCGAGGAGGCCGACGCGTAACCGCGCCCCGTCCGATCAGCTGACCACCTGCTCCACGGTCTCGATCGGCTCCAGCTGCGAGATCTCGGCGCGCCGGTGCTCCCAGTGGGGCGGGATGCACATGTGCGTGCCGAGCTCGTCGGCCGCCTCGTCGATCAGGAAGCCCTCGGGCGTGGAGTAGGCGAACTCGACGAGCAGGCCGCCGGGGCTACGGCAGTACATCGAATAGAAGTAGCCGCGATCCTTGGCCTCCGAGACATCGGTGAAGCCGAGGCCGACGATGTGATCCTTGACCGCTTCCTGGTTCTCGGCGGTGGCGACGTCGAAGGCGTGGTGGTGGATCGTGCCCTCGCCGAACTGCCACGTGCCCTGTGCGACGTCGGGCTCCTCGAGCAGCTCGAGCATCCGGCCGTGGCCGTGGGCGTCGCCGATCTGGAACTGGTGGTGAGCTCCCTCGGTGGCGATCAGCGTGGCGTTCATGCCCGCGGTGAGGAAGAACGCCATCGGGTCGGGCTCGCGCACCGACGTCGTCGTCCCGTATGCGCCGCGAATGCCGTGCTCGGCGGGAACCGCGCCATCGTGGGGTGGGCGCGGATCCTGGTCGGAGTCGCCGACGAGCGCGTACTCGATCCCGCACGGATGGGTGAAGATCACGCGCTCGGCGCCGAACCGCTCAACGCGCTCATGGTCGACCCGGTGCGCGCTGAGCCGGTCGTCCCAGAAGCCGATCGAGCCGGCCGGCACCGACAGGTTGAGGCTCCGGGCCTGGTTGCTCCCGCGCCGGCCCATCCAGCCCGCCTGGCGATACGGAAAGCTGGTCAGCAGCGTGCTCGCGTCACCGGTGGCGTTGCCGTAGTACAGGTGGTAGATGGGGATCTCGCCGTCGAACAGCACCGTCTTCTTCACGCTCCTGAGCCCGAGCAGCCGGACGTGAAAGTCGTAGTCCTCCTGGGCGCCGCCGACACAGAACGTCAGATGATGTGTCCCGCGGACGAAGCCGGGATTGGGCACGTTCTCTCCTCTTGTCACTTTGCGCCGGTGACGTTCACCGGTCGTCGCCATGCTACTTGTGAGCGCGTCCGCGTTCTCACGCGGCGCGGGCTTCGAACAGTCCGCGCAGCGCGTCGACCGCCGCATCGCACACGTGGTGCACCCGGTCCTCGTAGGCCTCGAACGTCACGCGGGCGCCCGCCTGTCGAAACGCCTGCGCGGTCGCCTGCGCATCGGCGAACGCGATCCACTCGTCGTGCCGGCTGGTGGCGACCAGGACCGGCGTGCCGTCGGCGCGAGCCGGGCGGGCCCACTCGGCGGGCGGCCCGAGCAGCGCGCCGGTGAGCACCGCCACGCCCGCGAACCGACGCGGCCGGCGGGCGGTCAGCTCGGCGACGAGGCAGGCGCCCTGCGAGAACCCGCCGAAGACGATCCGCTCGGGTGTCACGCCGGCGTCCAGCGCGACCGCCAGCGCCGCGTCGCAGGCCGCCAGTGCCCACTCGATGTGCGGCGCGTTGTCGCCGACGGGGTCGAAATAGCGTCCCGGGTACCAGCTGCGCTGTGCCGCCACCGGCAGCACGTAGGCGACATCGTCAAGCGCCAGCCTCCGCGCGACGTCGAGCATCACGTGTTCGTCCTGATCGCGGCCGTGGACGAGGACCGCGGCCATCCGGGCGCTGCCCAGCGGCGCTCCCGCCCGCACCGGCGCCACGGCGAGATGGGGGTTGCCGGCGGCGCTCATCCGCACGCCCCGGCGGCCGCCGCCGTCGCGAACGCGGTGCCGTCGAGAACGGCGGTCGTGCCGACGCGCCGGAGCCCGGCGAGCAGCGCCAGCAACCGCGCGACCTGCTCGCGCCACGCGTCGTCGAGCATCAGGAACGGATGCAGGACGAGCGTCCGCGGCTCGGCACCGGGATCGGCCGACAGCCGCGCCGCGAACCGGTCGCCGAGCGCCCCCGGGGCCACCGGCGCCGGAGGATCGTGGCGGCGGCGGCGCAGTTCGGCGAACCGCTCCATCAGGAAGTAGGCGTCGACCAGCTCCCAGTCGAACGCGATCGTGGCGGGACGGGCCTGCGCCGCCGCAGACCGCGAGACACGACGGCTGGGGGACCACCACGTGTAGCCGAGCTCGCGCAGAAGCGATTCGGTCAGCGCGGTGGGTTCCCCGCCCGGGGGCCGAAACCCGCGCGGCGACCGCCCGAGGCGCCGAAACGCGGCGGTGGCCCGGACGAGCAGCTCGCGTTCATGCGGCGGCGGGAGCGTCGACCACGGCTCGTGGCGCCAGCCATGCACCCCGAGATCGTGGCCGCGCGCGGCGATCTCTCCGACCGCGTCGGGGTACAGCTCGCAGTTGATCGCCTCAACGAAGAAGGTCGCGGTCAGACGGTGGCGGCCGAGCTCGTCCAGCAGCCACGGGAGCGCGCGCGTCACCGACGGATGCCGGCCGAGCGCCGCGCCCTGCGGCCAGCACCCGCGCTCGAGGTCGGCGGCCTCGCCGAGGTTGTCGAAGGTCAGAACCACGACCTGATCACCGCGGAGGCTCAGCGCGTGACCCGGGGCCGGTCTCATTCCCGATCAAGCGTACGCCTCGCAACAGTCGAGCCGGGGGTTAGCCCCACCCCGCATCCGGGGGTCGGCGGCGTGACACTCGCCACCGGGCCCCAGCGACGCGGACGGCAACGGCGGCGAGGCTTGCGGCATGTCAAACACACTCCCGCCTTCCGTCACCGGCGCGCCACCGTCGCGCCCCGGCTGGACGTCACGCCGGGTCCGCGCGGCGGCCCGCGCCGCCGCACACCGGCCCCGGCTCACCATTGTCCTGTGGCTCGCCCTGATCGCCGGGTGCGTGGCACTCGGGTCGCTCTCCGCGATGCGCACGCTGTCTGACGCCGCGTCGAACGTCGGCCAGTCGGCACGGGCCGACGCGGTCCTCAGCCAAGCCGGGATCGCTGATCCCGCCACCGAGGAAGTGCTCGTTCGCTCGGCGGGCGCCGGGCAGACCGCGCGCGCCGTGGCGGCGCTCGTATCGCGGGCCGGCGCCCTGGCCGGCGTGCGATCGGTCCTGGCCACGAGCCCGTCGCCGGCGGGGCCGGGCGCCCGGACGCGGCTGGTCACCGTGACGCTGCGCGGTGACCCCGACGCGGCCGATCGCACGGTCGCGCCGCTGCAGTCGGTTGTCGGCGGCCTCGCCGCGCGCACGCCGGGCGTCACGTTCCTCGAGACCGGTGACGGATCGGCGCAGCGCGCGGTCAACCAGGTCGTCGACGACGGGCTGCGCCGCGCCGAGCTGATCTCGGTGCCGCTGACCCTGATCATCCTGGTGCTGGCGTTCGGCGCGCTGGTCGCCGCCTGCGTGCCGCTGTTGCTGGGCGTGACCTCGGTCGCCGCCGCGCTCGGCGCGCTCGGCCTCGTCTCCCACATCGCGCCCGACGGATCGTCGACGGCGCCGGTGGTGGTGCTGATCGGGCTGGCGGTCGGGGTTGACTACTCGCTGTTCTACATCCGCCGCGAGCGCGTCGAGCGCGACGCCGGCGCCGGCCGCGACGCCGCGCTCGATGCCACCGCGGCGACCGTCGGTCGCGCGATCCTCGTCGCCGGCGCGACGGTGGCGGTCGGGCTCGCCGGGCTGCTGTTCACCGGCATCGGGGTGTTCACGTCGATGGCGCTCGGCGCGATCCTGGTGTTGCTGATCGCGGTGACCGGGTCGCTCACCGTCCTGCCCGCGGCTCTCTCCCTGCTCGGCGACCGCGTGGACCGCGGCCGGCTGTGGCGCCGGCGACCCGGCGGACGGCCCGCGCGCCGGCGGCACATGGGCCTCGGATGGCACCGGCTGGCGCAGCTGGTCACCGCGCGCCCGCGCGTCTCGCTGGCGATCGTCGTCGCGGTGCTCGTCGGTCTGGCGGCTCCGGTCCTCGCGATGCGGACGGCGAGCCCCGGGATCGCCGACCTGCCCTCCGGCACCCCGGCGGCGGTCGCCTATCGCGCCGCGGCGCGTGCCTTCCCCGGCGCCACCGACACCGCCGAACTGGTCCTCAGCGCGCGGCGGCTCGGTGGTCGTGATGCGCGCCGGCGCCTGCTCGAGCTCGGCGGTGACGGCGAGCGCCTGGCCGGCGGCCGCGGCGCCCTGTCGTTGCGGGTGAGCGCGGACGGCGAGACGGCGCTGGTGGCGATCCCCGTGCGCGACACCGGCCTGGCCGCCGCGCGACGCGACGTGTGGCTGCTGCGCGATCGCCTGCCGGCCGATGCCGCGCGGCTGCTGCCCGGCTCACGAGCCCTGGTGACGGGGTTCGACGCCGAGGGGCTGGACTTCACCCAGCGGCTGTCGACGGTGACGCCGCTGGTGATCGGCTTCGTGCTGGCGCTCGCGTTCGTGCTGCTGGTCGCCGCGTTTCGCTCGCCGGCGCTGGCGGTCTCGGTCATGGGGCTCAACCTGCTGTCGGTCGGCGCGGCGTTCGGCGTGCTGGTCGCCGTCTTTCAGCACGCCTGGGCGCAGCGGCTGCTGGGCTTCACCTCCGACGGCGCGATCGTCGACTGGCTGCCGCTGTTCGCGTTCGTGATCCTGTTCGGGTTGTCGATGGACTACACGGTGCTGATCCTGGAGCGCGGCGCCGAGGCTCGGCGGGCCGGCGCGGACGCGCGGACGGCCGC
This sequence comes from Solirubrobacteraceae bacterium, assembly GCA_049509055.1. Classification (GTDB taxonomy): domain Bacteria; phylum Actinomycetota; class Thermoleophilia; order Solirubrobacterales; family Solirubrobacteraceae; genus Palsa-465. The sequence goes on along the minus strand of JBELAG010000001.1, from coordinate 85,787 downwards.
GGCCCAGGCGCTGGCCGCCACCGGCTCGACGGTCACGAGCGCGGCGGTCGTGATGGTCGCGGTGTTCTCGGTGTTCGCCACGCTGCCATTGCTGGAGTTCAAGCAGCTGGGCGTCGGCCTCGCCGCCGCGGTGGCGCTGGACGCCACCCTCGTTCGCGGGATCGCGCTCCCTGCGGCGCTCACGATCCTTGGCGACCGGGGGCTGCGCCCCGCCCGCGTGCGTGACCGCGCACGCGCCGCGGGTTGGGATCATCTGTCGCATGCGCCGGCGCTCGAGGCGAGCCATGACTGACGATCGACGTCGACTCGCGCCGGTGTCGGACGCGGCGGTCACGGTGGCCGCAGCGATCACGGCGGTGGTCGTGATCGTGTGGGCGCTGACCGGCGTCGGCTACTTCTGGCCGGTCTGGGTGATGCTGGCCCTCGGTTTCGCGCTCGGGCTGCCGGCGGCGATCGCGCGGGGAAGCCGCAGCGAGGCGTTGGGCGACGGCCTGGTGACCGCCGTCGGCGGCGGCGCCGCGGTGATCTCGGCCGGCCTGACCGTCATCTGGTTGATCACGGGCTTCGGCTACTTCTGGCCGGTCTGGGGCATTCTCGGCCTCGCGGTCGCCACCGGGTCCGTGTGGTTCGTGCGCCGGCCCGCGCGGCGCTCGCTCGAGGTGCGCGTCGACGAGCTCACCCGGACCCGCAGCGGCGCCCTCGACGTCCAGGCGTCCGAGCTGCGGCGGATCGAGCGCGACCTGCACGACGGCGCGCAGGCTCGGCTCGTCGCGCTCAGCATGAAGCTGGGGCGCGCCGAGCAGCGGCTCGCTGGCCAGGGCGTCGGCGAGCCGGAGATCGAGCTGCTGCGCGAGGCCCGTCAGGAGGCGGCCGCAGCGATCGCCGAGCTCCGCGACCTCGCCCGCGGCATCTCGCCACCGGTCCTCGCCGACCGCGGCCTGGAGGCCGCGGTGCAGTCCCTGGCGAACCGCGCAGGCGCCGTCGTCGCGGTCGGCGCGGCGCTCACCCGGCGCCCGCCGCCGGCCGTCGAGACCGCCGCCTACTTCGTGGTCGCCGAGTCGCTGACCAACGCCGCCAAGCACGCGCCGGGGGCCGGGGTGCAGGTGACGCTGAGCGAGAACGTCGCCGAGCTGATCGTCGAGGTGACCGATTACGGCCCCGGCGGCGCCGACGAGCACGGCAGCGGGCTGACCGGCCTGCGCCAGCGTGTCGAGGCGCTCGACGGCCGGCTGGAGATCACGAGCCCGCCCGGGGTGGGGACGATGATCGAGGCGGTGCTGCCGTGCGGGTGGTGATCGTCGAGGACCACGCGCTGCTGCGCGAGGGCATCGTCGCGCTGTTGCACGAGAACGACATCGAGGTCGTCGCCACCGCCGAGGACGGCCCCGGACTGTTGCGAATCGTCGACGGCCACCGGCCGGACCTCGCGATCTGCGACGTCCGGCTGGCGCCCACGTTCGCCGACGAGGGAATCCGGGCGGCCATCGAGGCCCGCCGGCGCCACCCCGAGCTGTCGATCCTCGTGCTTTCGCAATACGTCGAGCCGGCGTACTCGGCCGAGCTGCTGGCGTCGGGCGAGAGCGGCGTCGGATACCTGCTCAAGGAGCGCGTCGGCGAGGTGAGCACGTTCGTCGACGCCGTCCGGCGCGTGGCCGCGGGCGGCACCGCACTTGACCGCGAGGTCGTCAGCGCGCTGGTCGCCGAGCGCCACCGGGAGCCGTCGGGGGCGCCGCTGCAGTCGCTCACCCCGCGTGAGCGCGAAACCCTGGAGCTGATCGCGCAGGGGCGCAGCAACTCGGCGGTCGCTCGCGAGCTCGTGGTCAGCCTCGGCGCGGTGGAGAAGCACGTGTCGAACATCTTCACCAAGCTCGACCTGCCGGCGACCGACGACGACCACCGCCGCGTGCTCGCGGTGCTCACCTTCCTGCGCGCGGCAGCGTCGGGCGGCCCCCGCTGACCGCGCCGCGACCCGCCGCGATCACTCCGGCGCCGGGCGCGGGTGGCGAGGCTCGTACAGCGCCAGCTCGCGGCCGTCCGGCAGCTGCAGCGCGGTGATCAGGCCCCACCCCGCGTCGGTGACCGGCCGCGTGAACGTGACCCCCTTGGCGCGCAGCTCGGCCACGGTGGCGTGCACGTCCTCGCACATCAGGTACAGCTCGTGGTGCGGCGCGCCGCCGGTGGGGTGCGCGGCGAGCTCGGCCGGCGGCAGGGCGAACACCGGCCACCCGTCGCCGGCGTCGACCGACGCGAGCCCCAGCACGTCGCGACAGAAGGCTCGCACCGGGTCCGCCTGCTCGGTGAAGATGATCACGTGGGCCCCGGTGATCATCGGGGCGTCGCCCGATCGCCGGCGGCCGTCGCCCCATCCCCGGCGGGCGTCGCCCCATCGCCCGCGGGCACCGACGACGGGTCGGACGGGCGCGTGGGCACCCGGGCGGCGGCATAGGCGGCGTCGGCGTCGAGCGTCTCGGCCGCCAGCAGGGCGCGCGTGAGGCGCTCGAGCTGAGCGCGGTGCTCGGTCAGCAGCTGCGTGACCTGCGCGTGGGCATCCTCGATCAGGCGCTGCACCTCCTGGTCGACGAGCCACTGCGTCTGCGGGGAGGTCTCGCTGGCGCCCGGCAGCAGCGGGCCCTGGCCGTCGGCGGGCAGCAGCGTGACCGGTCCGAGCTTGTCGCTCATCCCCCAGCGTCCGACCATCTGGCGCGCGATCTGCGTCAGCTGTTGGATGTCGGATTCCGCGCCGGTCGTGATCTTGCCGTAGATGACCTCCTCGGCCACGCGGCCGCCGAGCGCGACGTTGATCTTGGCCTCCAGATCCTCTCGCGAATAGGAGACGCGGTCGGCGTCCGGGGTGGAGAGCGTGACGCCGAGCGCCTGGCCGCGCGGGATGATCGACACCTTGCGCACCGGATCGGCGTCGGGCGTGAGCATCCCGACGAGCGCGTGGCCGGACTCGTGATAGGCGGTGCGCTCCCGGTCCTCGGCCGACAGCATGATCCCCCGCGGCGCGCCGAGCATGATCTTCTCCAGCGAGTCGGTGAAATCGGCCATCGCCACCTTGTCGTGGCCGCGACGCGCGGCGAGCAGTGCGGCCTCGTTGGCGAGGCTCGCCAGATCGGCGCCGACCATGCCCGGCGTGGACGAGGCGAGCGCGCCGAGGTCGACGTCGCCGGCCAGCGGCATCGAGCGGGTGTGGACGGCGAGGATCATGCGCCGGCCGGCACGGTCGGGCGGCTGCACACCGACCCGGCGGTCGAACCGGCCGGGGCGCAGCAACGCCGGGTCGAGGATCTCGGGACGGTTGGTGGCGCCGAGCACGATCACCGCCTCGTTGGAATCGAACCCGTCCATCTCGGTGAGGATCTGATCCAGCGTCTGCTCGCGCTCGTCGTTGGCGCCGGTGATGCCCGCCGATCCCTGTCGCGAGCGGCCGATCGCGTCGAGCTCGTCGATGAAGATGATCGCCGGCGCCGCCTCCTTGGCCTTCGCAAACAGGTCGCGCACGCGGGCCGCGCCGACGCCGACGATCGCCTCGATGAACTCCGAGGCGGCGATCGAGAAGAAGGCCGCGTGGGCCTCCCCGGCGACCGCGCGCGCCAGCAGCGTCTTGCCGGTGCCCGGCGGCCCGAACAGCAGCACGCCATGGGGCATCCGCCCGCCGAGGCGCTCATACGGCTCCGGCGTGCGCAGGAAGTCGACGATCTCGGTCAGCTCCGCCTTGGCCTCGTCGATGCCGGCGACGTCCTCGAACGTCACGCGGATCTTCTCCGGGTCGACGCGGCGAGCCTGTGATCGTCCGAAGTTGCCCAGCCCGCCCAATCCGCCGGCGCCCGACTGCGCGCGCCGCGCAAGCAGGACGAACAGTCCGACCAGCAGCAGCGTCGGCCCGAACCCGAGCAGCAGCTCGGCCAGCAGCGAGGTGCTCGTCGCCGTCGACTGGGCGTTGACCTGGACCCCCTCGGCGCGCAGCACGTCGGTCAGCTGCGAGGTGCTCCAGAACGACGGGACCTGGGTCGCGAACAGCGTCGTGGCCGTCGCCGTCTTGTCGGTCGCGGGATAGCGCACCTTCGCCCGGAACGTGCCCTGGATCGTGTCGCCCTTGGACGAGATCGACTTCACGTTGCCGTCCTGCAGCTGGGTGAGGAAGAAGGGGCTGAACGGCACCTGGACGCGCGGCTGGGCGGAGGGCTGGACGAGCAGCACCGACAGCCAGTTGACCGCCAGCAGCACGAACACGAAGATCCAGAACGCGCGGAGACGATGCGGCGGCGTCGGCTTGTGCTCCTCCGGCATCCCCCTGCCGTCCGGCGCCGGCGCCACGTGCCAGCCCCGCTTGTCGCGCGGCATCCGTGCGGGCGGGACCGCCTTGCGCGCATCGGCCTGATCGCGCTGAACAGAGGTGTGCTCGGTCACCGGGTCAAGAGTCCATTCGTCGCGTGAGTGCTCAGTCGTGCGCTCGGACCGCTCGCCGGAGAACGGCTCCGGTCGGGGGATAGGCTAGTGCACGCGCGCCGGTCGACAACCGGGTCAGCGTGTCGGCGGCCGTGCCGCGCCGTCACCGGGGCCGGACCGCTCCAGCAGCTCGCGCAGGGCGTCGATCGTGTCGGCGCCGCCGGCATCGCGGTCGGGCCGGTAGCGCCTGACGCGGGCGAAGCGCAGCGCCACGCCGCCGCGGTAGCGCCGCGACGACTGCACGCCGTCGATCGCGATCTCCACCACGAGCTCGGGTTCGACGAGGACCGAGATGCCGCGCCGCGCGGTCTCGCGTTCCAGCAGCGCCTCGGTCTGCCAGCGCAACAGGTCGTCGGTCAACCCCTTGAAGCACTTGCCGACCATCACGAACGCGCCGGTCCCCGGGTCCCGGGCGCCGAGGTGGAGATTGGACAGCCACCCGCGCCGCCGCCCGTGCCCCCAGTCGGCGCCGAGGACGACGAGGTCGTAGGTCAGCACCGGCTTGACCTTGCGCCAGGCGGCGCCGCGGCGGCCGGCCGCGTACACCGAGTCCGCGTCCTTGACGACGACTCCCTCGTGCCCGGCCTGCAGTGACTCGTGCAGGACGCGCTGCGCCGCGTCGGCGTCGGCGGTGAACACGCTCGGCACCGCGAGATGCGGGGCGATCGCCTCCAGCCGCGCGCGGCGCTCGCGCAGCGGCGTATCGAGCAGGTCGCGCCCGTCGACGTGCAGGACGTCGAACAGGAACGTGACGACGCCCTCCGGCGGCGCGTCGGCGTCGATCTGCGACATCGTGTCCTGAAAGCTGGCCGGTCCGGCGTCGCCCATCCACAGCGCCTCGCCGTCGAGCATCAGGGCGCCGGCCGGGAGCGCGCGGACGGCGGCCACGACTCCCGGCAGGCGCGCGGTGATGTCGTTGAGGTTGCGCGAGTAGATCCGGACCTCGTCTCCGCGCCGGTGGATCTGGACTCGCAGGCCGTCGAGCTTGAACTCCACCGACGCACACGGGAAGGCCGCCATCGCCTCCGCAACGCTCTCCCCCGGAGCGGCGAGCATCGGCAGGATCGGTCGAAACAGCTCGAGCCCGATCGCACGCAGGCCCTCGTCGCCGCCGCCGAAGGCGATCTCCGCCATCCGCGTGAGGTCGCCCGACAGCATCAGCGCGCGCCGCGCGACGGTCGCGCTCACCCCGGCCGCGCCGGCGACCGCGTCGGCCATCACTCCCGCCAGCGCGCCCTGGCGTAGGTCGCCGGTCAGCAGCCGTTTGATGAACTCGGCCTCGGGAGCGGTGGCGCGAGCCAGCACGTCGGCGAGCAGGCCGCGCCGACGCGTCGCCGAGCCGATGCCGCTGTCGGCGGCGAGCTCGCCGATCGCGCGGTCGAGATCGGCGACGGTGAGCGACGGCTCGCCGGCCGGCGCGACATCGATCCCGTACACGGTCGCGTGGCCGACGCCGACCCGGCCCTGCCGGGGTTCGCCCGACAGCATCCCCACGCAGATCGCGACCTCGGCGGGATCGACAGCGCGCAGCAGCGCCACCAGGATCTCGACCTTCGTCGACCGCGACCGGGTGGCGGCGACCTCGCGGGAGGCGTCGACGACGGCCGCGAGCGAGGTGACCATGCCGGCGGAGGCTATCCATCTGAATGCGATTCGTCGCCGACGCAGGAGATCGGAAGCGTACGCATCCGCCGTGCTGCGAAGATGGCCAAGCCAGATCGCATCGTCAGCTCCCAGCCCGGCCGCCGGGCTCCGAGCCCCGAGGACTATCACGGCCCGATCGGCTCCGTCGAGCGGATCGTCCTGCACGGTCTGCGGGCGGGTACGGTCACCGTCGACTACGACAACACCTCGGGGCTGTTGTCAGGGTTCGACAGCGAGACCTGCAGCGGCTACTCCGACGACGGACGGGACTTCATCAACGGGACCTACTCGATCACGACCACCAGCCTGTTGCCCGGCACGGTGAGCATCGACGGCGACCTGGCGATGACCGGCGCCGACACCGGCTACATCACGATCCACGACGCGTTCACCGGGGTCGACACGGTCCCGTCCTCGGTGACCGGCACCGCCGTCGACAGCCACGACGGCACGACGATCAGCGGCATCCCGCGGGTGCCGCGCGCCTGCCCCGGCGCGTTGCCCCGGCCGCCGCCTATGCGGCTGTCGGCTCGGCTGATCTCACGCGGCGCCCGGCGCTTTGCGAGCGTCCGGGTCACCGCGAGCGTGCGCGACGCCGGAGCCAACGAGGCGCACGTCGACACGCGCGCCGTCCAGGACGCCGTCGTCACCCTCGGGCGCGGCGCCGTGCGGACCGGTGTCCCGGGGCGCGCGCTGATCGCGGTCCCGGCCGCCGCGCACGGCACGATCACGCTCCGCGCGGCGGCCGGCGACACGCTGCGCTCGCGACGACCCGGCTCGGCCTGGCGGGCGCGTGACCCACCCGCCCCCGCCGGCCCGCTCAGACCGGTCCCGGGACCCCGCCGCTCCGTCGATCGGGAGCGCGAAGTCGTAATCGGGGGCGCTGGCGTCGGTCATCGGCGCGCCGGCCACCGACGTGACGCGCGCGCCCAGGTCGATCGGGCGCGCGCTGTTCTCGGAGGCCCAGGCGTGCAGCGGGCGTCGGCGCGAACCCCGGCGGCCGCCGTCACGTGCTTTCGTGGATGGCGACGCCCGGACCCACCGACCCGAAAGGCACCAGCATGCAGATCACGCGCAACTCGCTCGACACCAACCCGGGACCGAGCGAGTGGTTCACCGGAGCGGTGTACATCGACGCGGTCGCCGCGCCCTCCGCCCCGTCGCGAACCGCGGCGGCGTGTGTCCATTTCACGCCGGGCGCCCGCACCGCATGGCACACCCACCCCCGCGGCCAGACGATCTATGTCACCGAGGGCGTCGGCCGCTGCCAGCGCGAGGGCGGACCGGTCGAGGAGATCCGCCCCGGAGACCGCGTCTTCTTCGAGGCCGGCGAGAACCACTGGCACGGGGCGACCCCCAACCGCTTCATGACCCACATCGCCATCCAGGAAGCCGACGACTCGGGCAGCCCGGTCACCTGGGGCGTGCACGTCACCGACGAGCAATACCGAGCGGCGCCGTCGACCGGCGCATGACGGCGATCGGCGGCGACAACGCCGGCGCGGACACGGGGACGCTCGCGGGACCGGCCTGTCATCGCCGGGGACGGCCATGAGCGGACCACGCCTCTCGGCATCGGAGTCCCATCACGCCCGCCAGCTGGCGGAGTCGTTCGGCTCTGACGCGGCGCGCTATGACCGGACGCGACCCCGCTATCCGCGCGCGATGGTCGATGCGATCTTCGCAGCCGCACCCGCCGCACCCGCCGCACCCGCCGTGCTCGACGTCGGCATCGGCACCGGCATCGCCGCCCGGCCGTTCCGGGCGGCGGGCTGCGGGGTGCTCGGCGTCGACCCCGACGCCCGCATGGCCGAGTTCGCGCGTCGCCGCGGGTTCGAGGTGGAGGTCGCCAGGTTCGAGGACTGGGACCCGGCCGGGCGCACGTTCGACGTGGTCATCGCCGGGCAGACGTGGCACTGGGTCGACCCCGTCGCCGGAGCGGCCAAGGCCGCCGCCGTGCTGCGCCCCGGCGGCCGCCTCGCCGTCTTCTGGAACGTGTTCGAGTTCCCCGGCGACCTCGGCGCCGCCGTCAACGCGGTGTACGCACGCGTGCTGCCCGACTCGCCGTTCTCCGGGGGGACGGCCGGCGGCCTGGCGGCGTACGCGGCGCAGGACGCCAAGGCGGCCGACGGCATCCGGGCGGCGGCAGCGTTCGGCGAGCCCGAGCGGTTGCGGTTTGAATGGGAGCGTCGCTATTCGCGCGACGAATGGCTCGCACAGGTGCCGACGTCCGGCGGCCACCGCCGGTTCCCGCCCGGCCGGCTCGAGGACCTGCTGGCGGGAATCGGCGCCGCGATCGACGCCCGCGGAGGCAGCTTCACGATGCGCTACATCTCGGTGGTGGTGACCGCGGCGCGCTGACGTCGCCGGCGGCCGCCGTCAACCCGAGCCGCCGGGCGCAGCCGATGCAACCGTTCGGGGCCCCCGCGGGGTTGTATGGAGTGATGACACACGCCGATCAGGATTTCGACCGGTTCGTCGCGGCTCATGTCGACGACCTGCTGCGCACCGCATACCTGATCGCCTGGGACCAGGCCGAGGCGGAGGACCTCGTCCAGGAGTGCCTGCTGAAGGTCGCGCGCCGCTGGCCCCGGGTTCGCAGGATGGATCAGCCGCGGGCCTACGCCCGGCGGATCCTCGTCAACCTCGCCACCGATGGCGCGCGGCGCCGCGCCCGGCGCCGCGTCGAGCTCGAGCCGCCGCTCACGGCGGTCACCGAGGGCTCCGCCGATCCTCTCGCGGACCTCGACACCCACGCCGAGCTGATCGAGGCGCTCGGGCTCCTGCCGCCCCGCCAGCGCGCGGCGCTCGTGCTTCGCTACTTCCACGACTTGACCGAATCCCAGGCGGCCGAGGTCCTCGGCTGTTCGCCGGGGACGGTCAAGAGCAACACCTCGCGCGGACTCGCGCGGCTGCGCGAGGTGTTTGAGCTCTCCCCGCAACCCAGGAGCACCGAGACATGAGTGACCGACTGCACCAGAATCTGCGCGCGACCCTCGCCCGGCGCGCTGCGGAGGTCGACCCGGCCGCGAGCGCGCGGCTGCGCGCGATCGACTACCACCCCCGCCGGCACCGGGTGCCGGCCCTTCCGGCGCTCGGCGCGCTCGGCGCGAGCGGGGCGGCCGCCGCCGCCATCGCCGTCGTGATGCTGGGCTCCAGCGCCGCGCCGGCCTTCGCCGGCTGGTCGCCGATCCCGACCGCGCCCGCGACGGGGCAGCTCGCCGCCGCCGAGCAGGCGTGCGGCGCGAACCTCGGCGCCCCCGTGCTGACCGACACCCGCGGACCGTTCACCGCCGCCATCTATGCCGACGCGACCAGCAGCCACACCTGCCTGCAGGGCGATTCGATGTCGATCTCCTCCAGCGACAGCGGAGCCGGCGAGGCCGACGTGCCGGCCGGACACGTCCAGATGTTCGGCTCCGGGCTGCAGAACTCCGCCGGCCAGGCGCTGACCCTCGTCGACGGCCGGATCGGCGCCGGCGTCACGTCGGTGACGATCGATCGCAGCGACGGCAGCTCGGTCCAGGCGACCGTGTCCGGAGGCTGGTACCTGGCCTGGTGGCCCGGGACGACGCCGGCGACGACGGCGCAGGTCACGACCAGCGCCGGGACCGCGGCCCAGACGTTCCCGGCAACGCCGCAGGGCCCGGGTCGGGCCCCCTGCCCGGCAGGCGCCCACTGCTCCAGTGGCTACAGCTTCGGAGCCGGCCGGGAGAAGTCGGGCAGCAGCGCCTCGTCGGGCCTGGTGGGAACGCCGCAGACGACGATCGGCGGCGCAACGTCACAGCCGACGACCGGCAACACCGGGACGTCACAGCAGCAGACGACCACCGGCACCGGGACCTCTCAATAGACGCGCGGCGTCAGACCGTCGAGGCCACGGCGATCACCGCCGGGACACGGGCCGCGCGCCCGCGACCGGCGGCGTGCCGTAGATGTGGAAGGTCTCGACGGTCTTGACGCCCCACGCCTGGCCCTTGGCTCGCTCGGCCTCGGTCCACACGACACACGGCTCGTCGGGCGCGAACACGAACCGCCCGCCGGTCGTGACCTCGACGCGGTTGCCGCCGGGCTCGATGCCATACAGGAAGAAGCCCTGGGCGACGGCGTGCTTGGACGGCGCGGCCTCGATCTCGATGCCGGCGTCGAGCCAGATGTCGGCGGCGCGCAGGCACTCCTCGCGAGTGTCCACCCAGAACGCGACGTGATGCAGGCGCCCGCGGGCGCCGAGGGCGTCCCGGGTGTAGATCAGCTCGTGCGCGGCGATCGTGGCGCTCATCCAGGCGCCGGCCTCCGAGCCGTCGTTGAGCTCGATGCGCTCATACAGGCGGTAGTCGAGCGCGTCGACGCAGAACTCGCGGTTGGCGCGCACGTCGGCGGCGAGGATGTTGATGTGATCCACTCGCTTGACCGCGCAGCCCCGGCCGGTGTAGCGGCCCGGCACGTTCTTCAGCGCCGGGCGCAGATGCTCGGGCGGGTCATAGCGCTCGCACTCGTAGTAGAGCTCGAAGACGTGGCCGTCGGGATCGGCGAAGCGATAGCTCGGACCGCGGCCGAAGTCCCCGTCGGTCCAGCCGATCCCCAGACCGCTCGCCTGCACCTTCGCCACGCGACGCGTGAGCGCGTCGGGGCTGAACGCGCGCAGACCGAGGACGCCCATTCCCGACGTGTCCCCAGCGGTGAGCTTCAGCGACCACCGCTGGTAGTCGCCCCAGCCGCGCAGGTAGGTGCTGGCGCCCGCCTGATGCTCGATCTCCATGCCCATCGTCTCCACGAAGAAGCGCAGGCTCTCCTCGCCCGCGGGTGTGAACATCTCCACCGGCCCGAGGTGCGCGATATCGCTCACTGGTCGCCTCTCTCCACGACCGCCCGCAGGCCGTCGATCTCATAGGACAGCTCACCGCCCTGCAGCCGCGCCCGCTTGACCCGCTCCTTCTCCTCGCGCGCCAGCGATGCCTCGAGCACGTCCGCGGCGCGCGCCGCGGCCACCACCGTCACCCCGTCGGCATCGAGGACGACCAGGTCGCCCGGGGAGATCTGCTGACCGCCGACGACCACCGGGACGTCGAGCGCGCCGACGATCGTCTTGGTCGCCCCGCGGCAGCGCACCCAGCGCGTCCATACCGGCACCCCCATCGCGACAAGCTCCTCGCTGTCGCGCACCGCGGCGTCGTTGAGGATCGCGACCGCGCCGCGGGCCCGGGCCTGCGTGACCAGCAGGTCGCCGATCAACGCCGTCGCCGAGGGCTCGGGCATCGTCAACACCAGCACCTCGCCGGGCTGCAGGCTCGCCATCGCCGCGTGCACCATCAGGTTGTCGTCCTGGCCGCAGGCCACCGTGCGCGCCGGCCCGCACGCCCGCGACCCCGGGATCAGCTGGCGCAGATCGGCGTCCACGAGGCCCCGGCGCCCCGACGCCTCATACACCGTCGCCGAGCCCAATCGGGCCAACTCGCCGATCACCTCGCGCGAGGCGCTCACAGTTGCGCCACCACCTCGGGCACGACGCGCTGGAACGACTCCGCGTAGCGGACGCTCTGATCGCCGGACGCCCGCCGGGCGTGGTTGCCGCGCTGCTCGCCACGCTGGGCGTAGTAGGTCTGCAGATAGCGCTGCGCCTCCATCTCGGCCATCGCGGCCGCCTTGCGCTCCCACACCGACGTGATGTCGACGTGGACGCTGGGCGTGAAGTTGCACAGCTCCGGCTGATGGGGCTCGAACAGGAACAGCTGCGGCGGCCTGATCGTCGCAAACGCGCTCGACACCCCCGCACCGGCCGCGAGGCTGCGCGCGCGGTCCACCGCGCGGTGTGCGACGGGATGATCGGGGTTGAACGGATCGGAATCGGTGTGGGTGATCAGCACGTCGGGCGCGAACTCCCGGATCGCGTCGGCGATCGCCAACAGCACGTCGCGATCAATCTCCAACGGATAGTCGCCGAGGTCCAGACAGCGAAACGACGCGCCGAGATGCTCGGCGGCGCGCCGCGCCTCGCCGTCGCGCACGCGCTTGACGTTCTCCACCGTCTGGCGCTCGTCCTTCCACAGCTCGCCCGACTCGCCGCGCTCGCCGTAGGACAGGGCGATCACCTCCGCCACCCCGCCCAGCGACACCGCCTTGGCGACCGCCCCGCCGGCCCGCCAGACGAAGTCGGCCGAATGGGCTCCGATCACCTGGACCCGCGTCATCTCACCCCCGCCAGTCGCCGCGTGTTGTCCACCGCCATGATCCGGACCTCCTCGTCGCTGAAGCCGGCCGCCAGGAACCGGTCGGCCATGATCGCCAGCCCGTCCTCGACCGGAGGGTTGAACACCTGCCCGAGATCGCTGCCCCACACCGTGTGGCGCGCCCCGACCGCCCGCGTCGCCGCGAACACCTGCTCCCAGCTGCACTTGCCGGTGAACGGGGTCGTGAACGCCCGCTCCATCAGCGCGCCGCGGCCGGCGAGCTCACGCTGGACGGCCGGCGGGATCGACTGCGAGGGGAACTCGGGATGGGTGACGACGATCGTGCCCACGCGGGCGTCGACGGCGGCGTCGACCACCGCCACGATCTCGCCCAGCGACAGATGACCGGTGGCCAGGACGATGTCGTGGTGGGCGACGACCTCCAGCACCTCGAGCAGCGCCGGCAGCGGCCGGCCGCCGTCGTCGAGCACCGGCACCGCGCGGGGCATGACGCCGGCGTCGCGCAGGTCGAGCTCGAAGCGCACCCACACCGGCACCCGCCCGTCGGGATCGGTGTGCTCGACCTCCTCGTACTCCCCGGGCGCGCTCACCGTCGGCAGCCAGACGATCCGCGCGCCCTGCCGCGCCGCCACCTCCACGGCGGTCGCGTTGAGCCCGCCGACGGCGTGGTTGAGGGTGATCGTCCCGAGCGCGCGGATCTCGGGATGGGCGGCGGTCACGACCGCGGCCCGCTCGGCCGTCGCGGTGTAGTGCGATTTGAGGCCGAAGCCGGCGAGGCCGACCTCCCGGCAGCGCACGGCGAGTTCGAGGTCGGTGATCCGGCGCGGCGCGAAATCGGGAGCGACGTGCACGTGGGGATCGAAGCCCCCGCGCACGGCCTCGCGCGCGCGCCGCGACGGAACCGGATGGCCCTCGTCCATCATGCGAATGTTAACAAAATCGTCAACAATCTACTCGGCGATCTGGGTGACCTGATATAGCTGTCTCATGAGCGAAGGCGACGCCTACGAGCACCTCCACCGCGCGATCGTCGCCTCGGAGCTGTCGCCCGGCGAGCGGCTGATCGAGGAGGAGATCGCCGAGCGGCTGGGCTGCAGCCGCGGGGCGGTGCGCGCCGCGATCGTGCGCCTCGGCCACGACGGCCTCGTCGCCCGGGAGCGCAATCGCGGCGCCCACGTGCGCCGCATCTTGATCGACGAGGCGATCGAGATCGTCGAGGCGCGCTGCGCGCTGGAGTCGCTGGCCGCCGGGTACGCCGCGCTGCGGCGCACCGCCGACGAGGCCGGCGAGCTCGCCGCGCTCGTCGGCGAGATGCAGCGGCTCCAGGCCGGCGGCGAGCTGCTGGAGATGTCGGCTCACAACGGCGTGCTGCACCGCCGCATCCTCGAGGTCTCGCGGCATCATGTCGCGATCGACGTCTGCGGGCGCCTGCGCTCCCAGGTCGTCCGCTTCCAGTTTCGCACCGTGCTCGCGCCCGGACGTGCCGCCCGCTCGATCGCCGAGCACGCGACGATCGTGCGGGCGATCGGCGACGGCGACCGCGACGCCGCGCAGGAGGCGATGCGCCACCACCTCGCCGAGGTGACCGGGGTGCTCGTCGACCTCGCGCGTCGCGAGCGCCAGGCCTCCTGACCCGGCCGGCGGCGGGCGGCGGATCCTGACGCGGCGCACGCCGCGTCAGGACCCAACGCCGAGGCTCCGGCGGTTGACCAGCCGGGAGAGGACGACGGCGATCACCAGGACGATCCCGTAGAACAGCGATTGCACGTAGTCCTGGGCGCCGAGCAGCTCGAGGCCGGCGACGCCGGTGGCCAGGAAGTAGACCGAGATCCCGGAGCCGATCGCGTTGAAGCGGCCGGGCTGGATCGTGGTCAGCCCGAGGAACGCCGCGGCGTAGGCGGGCAGCAGCAGGTTGGCGCCGGTGCCGGCGCTCGCCGAGCCGGTCGTGCCGACGAACAGGACCCCCGAGATCGCGGCGACGAAGCCGGCGATCACGAAGCCGCGCAGCCGCATCGCGCCGACCTTGAAGCCGCTCAACCGCGCGACTTCGCGCGACTGGCCGATGAACAGGGCTCTCTGCCCGAACGGCGTGAACGTCAACAGGTACCACATGACCACCATGATCACCAGGCCGTAGTAGAACTCGATCGGGATCCCGAAGACCTCCTTGACGAACGTCCACTCGCTGAGGTGCGTCGAGACGCCGACGATCGTCTGCTCCTTGGACAACCACTCCTGGACGCCGCCGAACACGGTCCCGGTGGCGAGCGTGATGATGAACGGGTTGACGTCGAAGCGGACGATGATCAGTCCGTTGATCAGCCCGCACAGCACGCCGACGGCCAGCCCGATCAGGATGCACGGCACGATCGCGATGCCGTCGTTGACGTTGAGCACCGCGATCACCATCGAGACCAGCCCCGACAGCGCGCCGACCGACAGGTCGAGGTCGCCCTGGGTGAGCGGCACCAGCAGCGCCATCGTCAACACGAACAGCACGGCCTGGGAGCCGAAGATGTTGGAGAAGTTCGCCACCGTCAGAAAGTCGCCGGGCGAGTGGATCCCGAACCCCGCGATCACCAGGATCCAGGCGAGCGGCAGCATCGCGCTCTCCAGCAGCGTGCCGCGGTGCGAGAGGCCCGGCCTCGGCGCCTTCGCCGGTCCGCCGTCGCCGCCCGGCGTGTCGGCCGGCTGCCGCTCGTCCACGTCGGTTGTCATGACCTCGACTCCGCCTCTCTAAACACCACCGCGCGCGACGGTGGCGTAGACCTCGTTGGTGATCCGATCACGGGTGAACGGCGGCGCCAGGCTGCCCGCGATGATCCCGTCCGCGCACACCAGGATCCGGTGCGCGACGGTGGCCAGCTCGTCGAAATCGGTGCTCACCCAGAGGATCCCGGCGCCCTCGCGGCAGCGGGCGCGCATGATCTCGTAGATCTCGGCGCGGGTGGCGACGTCGACTCCCTGCGTCGGCTCGTGCAACAGCAACAGCCGCGGGTCGAGCTCCAGCCAGCGGGCGAGCACGACCTTCTGCTGGTTGCCGCCGCTGAGCGCCGCCATCACCGCCGCCGGGTTGCGCGGGCGCACATCGTAGGTTTCGCTGCGCCGATGGGCCACCGAGCGGATCCGTCCGTGCGCGAGGATCCCGCGACGGACGAAGCTCGGAAGCACCAGCGACAGCATGTTCTTCTCCACCGACAGGTCTCCGGCCGCGCCCTGCTGCTTGCGATCACCGGGCACCAGCGCGATCCCGAGCCGCTGCGCCTGCGACGGGTCAAGCGCGGACACGTCGCCCGACCAATCGCCGACCCGCATGCGCCCCGCGGTCCCGGCCATCGCGCCGAACAGCACGTACGGGAGGTCCTCGCTGCCCGAGCCCAACAGACCGGCGACGCCGACGATCTCACCCGCGCGCACCTCCAGCGACACGTCGCGCACCCGGCCACCGCAGACGTGCTCGACGGCGAGCACCACGTCCGCCGCCGCGCCGGCGCCGGCCCGCTCGGAGGTCGCGGCCCGCTCCAGCGCACCCGGCGCGAGGCGGTGCCCGGAGACCAGCTGCACGAGCTGAGCATCGGTCGCCTCGGAGACCAGCACGTCACCGACCTCGACCCCATCGCGCAACACCACCGCCCGATGCGCGATCTCCCGCACCGCGGTCATGTCATGAGAGACGAACAGCACTCCGGTCCCGTCAGCCACCACTCGGCGGACGAGGTCAAACAGGAACACCTTCTCGTGCTCGGGCAGGAACACCGTCGGCTCATCGAGCACCAGGACGCCGCCGGCCCCGCCCGACCGCGCCCGGAACTCCCGCAGATCCTCCGCCGCTCGCACGATCGCCAGCAGCGCCTGCGCCGTCGGACGCAGCCGGCCGACCGTGGCCGACGGATCCAGATCGACCTCATAGCGCGCGAACATCTCCCGCGCCCGCTGACGTTCCGCGCGCCAGTTGATCCACCGCCCGCCCCGGGCCGCGAGACCGCTCAGCCGGTGACCGACGAACAGGTTCTCCACCACCGTCAACTCGTTGGCCAGGCCGAGGTCCTGGAACACGAAGGCCAGCCCGATGTCGCGAAAGCCACCCAGCGCGACCGGCAACCGCACCGGCGTGCCCGCCATCCGCAGCTCGCCGCCCGGCTCGGGCTCGTGATACCCGGCCAGGATCTTGACCAGTGTCGACTTGCCCGACCCGTTCTCGCCCAGCAGCGCCACCACCTCGCCGGCGCCGATCGTCAGATCGGCGCCACGCAGCGCCCACTGGGCGCCGAACCGCTTGGCAAGGCCCCGCGCCTGCAGCGACGGGACCTCCGCCGGCGTCGAGGCGGGCGCCGCCGCTTCGACGCGCTCGGGCATCGGGAGAGAGCGGCGCCCCGGCGGTTGCTAGGAGACCCCCCACAGCTTGTCGAAGCCGCTGATGAACGCGTTGCCGCCGAACCCGGCGTTGCCGTACGTCCCGCCCGGGCCGAAGAACGACGACACGTTGGCGGCGACGAAGAAGCGATCGGGGTCCACCTCGGCGTTCACCGGGGCCGCCGGGTGATGGCCGATCAGGCAACTCCCATATCAGCGGCCTGAAGGTCTACACCTGCATCGCGACCGCCTTGTCATGGGCGCCGGTGGCGTCCTGCACCGCGCTCTGCCACTGCGAGGGCTGGCCGGAGTTCGACACCAGCGTCACGTTCGCGCCCAGGCTCTTGCCGAGCGCCGCGAAATCCTCGGCCTGGGTCTGACAGGCGTCGATCTGGCTGTTGATCGGGAACACGACCATCGAGGACCCCTTCACGACCGAACCGCTGACCGCCGGACCGGGGTTCGTGTAGGCCGGCACCGCTTCGGCCTTGGTCACGATCGTCTTGAGCGAGGCCAGCGTCGAGGCCGAGACCGACCCCGAGGCGGAGCCCGTCGTCGCTGCGCCGGCCGCGCTCGACGAGGTCGCCGCGCCGCTGGAGCTCGACGCGCTGCGCGAGCTGCTGGAGCTGGCGCTGCCACAGGCCGCGACGGTCACCGCCATGATCGACGTCACCACCACCCATCGCCCGCGGGCGATCAGGCGCGCACAATCGAGATCCATCGAGCCTCTCCTCCTCTGTTGGGCCGACCGGCGCTCAACGCTACTCCCGGCCACGATCCGTGACAACCGACGACTCGCACCGTCTCCGGCCGCAGGTACTGGCCTTTCGGGACCGCGGACGTCATCATCGGCGTCATGTCGTCGGCGACCGGCAGGGACCTCCAGGTGCTCGAGGCCGTGCAGGATCGCGTCCTGTGGCTGGCCACGTCGATCGTGCACCACGCCAACCATGTGCGGGTGACTCCGTCCGGCGTCAAGGTGGGCGGCCACCAGGCGTCGTCGGCGTCGATCGTGAGCATCATGTCGGCGCTGTACTTCGAGCACCTGCGCGGACCGGATCGCGTGTCGGTCAAGCCCCACGCCGCGCCGGTGCTGCACGCGATCGAATACCTGCTCGGGACGCTCGAGGAGCGCTATCTGACGACGCTGCGCGCGTTCGGCGGGCTGCAGAGCTACCCGAGCCGGCTCAAGGATCCGGTGCGGGCCGACTTCTCCACCGGCTCGGTCGGGATCGGCGCCACCGCGCCCGTCTGGAGCGCGGTCGCGCATCGCTACGTCGCCGGCCATTTCGAGGTGCCGCAGGGTGGGCGTCAGGTCGCGCTGCTGGGCGACGCCGAACTCGACGAGGGCGCGTGCTGGGAGGCGATCCTCGACCCGATCGTGTCGCGGCTCGGCGAGCTGCTGTGGATCGTCGATCTCAATCGCCAGTCGCTTGACCGGATCGTCCCCGAGATCGCCGCCCAGCGCCTGGCCGATATGTTCACCGCGGCGGGCTGGCACGTGCAGACCGTCAAATACGGCCGGCTTCTGCACGGCCTGTTCGAGCGCGACGGCGGGCCGGCGCTGCGCGCCCGCATCGACGCGATGCCCAACCCCGAGTACCAGCGCCTGCTGCGCGCCGGCCGGGCGCAGCTGCGCGAGCGCCTGCCGGGCGAGGGCCCCGGTGGCCGGGAGATCTCCCGGCTGATCGCCGGGGTCGAGGACGACGAGCTCGCGCGTGCGGTGCGCGACCTCGGAGGCCACGATCTCGGGGCGCTGCTCGACGCCTTCGCGGCGGCCGACGCCGAGGCCGAGCGGCCGTCGGTCATCCTCGCCTACACGATCAAGTCGTGGCGGCTGGCCACCGAGGGCCATCCCGGCAATCACTCGGCACTGCTCACGGCGGCGCAGTGGGAGCAGCTGGCCGGTGAGCTCGGCGCCGACGCCGGCGACCCCTGGGCGCGCTTCGCGCCCGGCTCGGCGGAGGACGACCTGTGCCGGCGGGCGGCACGCAACCTTGCGCGCGAGCCGGTCGTCACCCGTCCCGCGCCCGCGGTTCCCCCCGCGCTCGGCCGGGTGCACGCCGGCCGCGAATCCACTCAGCAGGCGTTCGGCCGCTTCTTCGTCGACCTCGCGCATGCGGCGCCGGAGGTCACCCGCAGCGTCGTCACGGTCAGCCCGGACGTCGCCTCGTCCACCAACCTCGGCGGCTGGCTGAACCGCGTCGGCGTCTGGAGCCCCGGCGACCGGGTCGACTGGTTCGCCGACGACCCCAACACCCTGGTCGCGTGGCGCGAGGGCACGCACGGGCAGCACATCGAGCTCGGCATCGCCGAGGGGAATCTGGTCGGCCTGCTCGGCGAGCTGGGGGCGACGTGGTCGCGTGACGGCCGGCCGCTGCTGCCGATCGGCACGCTCTATGACCCGTTCGTCAACCGCGCGCTCGAGCCGTGGTCGTTCGGCATGTACGCGGGCGGGCAGTCGATCCTGGTGGGCACGCCGTCCGGGGTGACGCTCGCGCCCGAGGGCGGCGCGCACCAGTCGATCATCACCCCGTCGGTGGGCCTGGAGCAGCCCCGCTGCGTGGCCTGGGAGCCGGCCTTCGGACAGGACCTGGAGTGGACGCTGCTGCATGCGCTGGGGTTGCTCGGCCGGCCCGACGGGAGCTCGGCCTACTTCCGGCTCAGCACGCGTCCGATCGATCAGTCACTGGCCGCCGTCCCCGAGCAGGACGCTGACCGCGAGCAGCGACGGCGCGACGCGCTGGCCGGCGGATACCTCCTGCGCCGGGCGGCGCGCGCGCCGCAGGTCGTCCTCGTGGGGGCCGGCGCGGTGATGCCCGACGTGCTCGCGGCGGCTGACGAGCTCGCCGGCGGCGACGTGGCAGTCGACGTCGTGTGCCTCACCTCGGCCGACCTCGTGTTCCGCGCGCTGCGCGCCCGGCAGGGGCTCGCCGACGCCGACGTCGCCATCCTCGACGTCCTGTTCCCGGCCGAGCGGGCCGCGCCAGTCGTCACCGCGCTCGACGGTCACCCCCACACGCTCAGCTTCCTGTCGGCGGTGCGCTGCCAGCCGCTCGCCTGTCTGGGGGTCGACGACTTCGGGCAGTCCGGCGACGTGCCCGACCTCTACGCGCATTTCGGGATCGACGCCGACACGATCGCCGGCGCCGCCGTCGACCTGATCGAGGGGGCGTCGCGATGATCGAGATCACGATGCCGAGGCTGTCGGACTCGATGCAGGAGGGCACCATCCTGACCTGGCTCAAGGCCGACGGAGACCGGGTGGCGGCCGGCGAGGAGCTCGTCGAGATCGAGACCGACAAGGCGACGGTGACCTACCCGTCGCCGGGCGACGGCGTGCTGGCGATCCTCGTCGGGCCGGGCGCCACGGTCGCGGTGGGCGAGCCGATCGCCCGTCTGGGGGCCGCCGTCGCGGTCCCGGCTCCCGCCAGCGGCGGCGGGCAACCGGCTGGCGGGCTCGCCCGTGACCCGCCGGCCGCCCACGGGAGCGGCGCCAACGGCGGGGGGGCCGTGGTGCGCGCCACCCCGCTCGCGCGGCGCGTGGCCGCCGAGCACGGCATCGACCTCGCCTCGGTGACGGGGACCGGTCCCAGCGGGCGGGTGACCCGCGCCGACGTGATCGGCGCCGGCGCACGATCGTCCTCCTCGCCGCAGCGGGCGCCGCTGGGCGCGCCGCGTGCGCTCCAGCCCCCGGCCCCGCCGGGCCCGCCGGCGCCGCCGGCGGCGCCCGCGGCGCCCGCGGCGCCCGACGCCGGCGAGGTGCGCGAGCTGACGCGCATGCAGCGGGTCATCGCGCAGCGGATGGCCGCGACCACGGCGACCGTCCCGGACTTCCAGGTGCAGGCCGAGGTCGCGATCGACGCGCTGCTCGCGCTGCGCTCGCAGCTGCGCGACGTCACCCAGCGGCCACCCTCGGTCAACGACTTCATCGTCAAAGCCGCCGCGCTCGCGCTGCGCGCGTTTCCGCTGGTCAACGGCTCCTACCGCGACGGCCGGCTGCAGCTGCACTCCGCGGTCAACGTCGGGGTCGCGGTCGCACTCGACGGCGGACTGATCGTGCCGACCGTGACCGACGCCGACACCCGGTCGCTCGGATCGATCGCCGCCGAGGTCCGCCGGCTCGCAGACGCGGCGCGCGACGGCACGATCACGCCGGCCGACCTGTCGGGCGCGACGTTCACCGTGTCCAACCTCGGCATGTACGGGATGACGGCGATCACCCCGGTGATCAACGCTCCGCAGGCGGCGATCCTCGGGGCCGGCGCGTCACACCCCGTTCTGGCCCGCGCCGGTGGCGAGATCGTCGACCGCCAGGTCATGACGCTGACGATGTCGTGCGACCACCGGATCCTCTACGGCGCGGAGGCCGCGCGGTTTCTGTCGCGTGTCCGGGAGCTGCTCGAGCAGCCCCTGGCGCTGGCGCTCTGACCCGGCGCGGGCGAGCACCAGCCCGCGCCCGAGCGGCGTCAACTCGAGGCGGGCGCCCTGCGATGCCGCGACCGCGCAGGCGACGCAGGTCAGCCGCGCGCGCCAGGCGGCGACATAGTCGCGCGTGTCATCGGTCAGGTAGACGGCGACACCGCACGACGAGCAGATCGCCACCGTGCCCGGCAGGTGGCGTGACTCGGAGGCGAGCCCGCACGCCACCATGCAATCGCAGCGGCGCACGCCCGCACCTGACGCGGGCCGCCGGTGACCGCGGTCGTCCGCATCCATGATGCTCACTATCGATGTCCGGACAGCCGGCGGCAATCGGCCGAACGGACGAGATTGGCGCCCGAGCCCGCGCTAAGGGCCCAAGGCCGTTATTCGATCACGCCGTGACGCAGGACCGCCGCGACGGCCGCCGTCCGATCGCTCACCCCCAACCGGACGTAGATCTCGGCGAAATGCGTCTTGACCGTCGTCGGGCTGACCCCGAGCTGCTCGCCGATCTCGGCATAGGTGAGCCCGTGGGAGGCGAGGCTCAGGACCTCGATCTGCCGCGAGGTCAGGGAAGGCGGCTCCGACGGCGTGGCGTCGCCGCGTGAGCGCAGGGCCGCGGCACTGGCTCGCGCCCGCGCCGCGCCGGCGCGCGATCTCCGCGAGGCGTCGCGCTGAGCGGCCTCGGCATCGGCGCGCCCCGCGATCCGGTAGCGCTCGGCGCGGCCGTCGGCCTGGCCCGCCGCCGCGTCGAGGCGCTCTGCCGTCCGCTCGTACCCCAGGGCCGCGGAGGCGAAGGCACGGGTTGGGGTGACGACCGCGAGCACCGCCTCGACGCCCCCGTGGTCGCCGAACACCGGCACCGCTTCGACCGAGTACCGGTAGCCGAAGCTCGTGCACGCGAACCGGCCGCGCTCACCCGCCAGCGCCGCCGAGTATGTGGTGACGCACAGCCGGCGCACCGGGGCCGGCATCTCGGAGATGTCGGGCAGGCTGCGACCGACGAACAGGCCGTCCTCGAACCACGGCAGCCGCAGGATCGATTGCCCCTCCGCCGCCCGCACGACGAGATCCCGATCGATCACGAACGACGTCGGATCCTGCCAGTGCGACGGTCGACGCCGCTGATGGGCGACGCGCCCGGCCAGAATGCCGATGGCGAGCAGCTCGCGCAGCGCCGACTCGAGTGTGCCACCACAACCGCGCCGGGAATCCGGAGGGCGGCGCGACCCCCGACGATCACCTGCGGTGGCCGGCGCGGGCACGGCCCGGCAGGCCGCGCGGGCCGCCACCTCATGGCTGATCGCGGTGGCGAGGTGCTCGTCGGCGACCGTGATCCCGCTGTTCTCCCACAGCTCGCCGATCATCGTCATCGCGGGCTCGATCAACCGGCGGTGGACGGCGCCGACGTCGGCGCCCCGAGCCAGCGCGGCGTCGGCGGCGGCATGCGCCGCGGACGGCACGCCAGCGCGCAGGGCGTCGCAGAACGCGCCGACCAGTGCCGGCGCGACCGCGTCGCCCGGCGAGCGCGGACCGGTCGGGTCGACGCGGAGCGCATCGACGGCCTGGCCGCGGCGGGCGAGCAGGTCGCGGGCGATCGGATACAGCCGCTCTCCGGTCGCGGTCGCCGACACGCCACGGCTGGTCCGCACGAGCAGCGGCGCGTCCGCCAGCGACTCGATCTGGCGCACGCGCTTGGCCGCGCACGCTCGCCGGACTCACGCCGCGGTCAGCCCTGCTTGACGGCCGAGATGTCGAGGACGAGCTTGACCCGATCGGCGACGAGCATGTTTCCGCTGCCCAGCGCCTGGTTGAACTTCATCCCGTAGTCGGCGCGTGACAGCTGTCCGCTGATCTCGAGGCCGACCCGCTCGTTGCCCCACGGGTCGACATCGGTGCCCTGGACGTCTGCGCGCAGGACGACCTCCCTGGTCACTCCGTGCAGCGTCAGGTTGCCGGTGATGCGAAACGACTCGTTGTCGAGAGCCTCGATGCGCGTCGAGGTGAACGTCAACTCCGGATGCGCGGCGGCATCGAAGAAATCGGGCGAGCGCAGGTGCTCGTCGCGCTGCGCCTCGCTGGTGTCGACCGACTCGACCTTGACCGTGCCGTGGGCGGTCGCGCCGGCGAGGTCCTCGCCGACCTCCAGCGTGCCCTCGAACTCATGGAACTCCCCGCGCACCGTCGCGATGCCCATGTGCTTGACGGCGAAGCCGATCGTGGAGTGGGCCGGGTCGACGCTCCAGGTGCCCGACGGGACGACGGTGGGGGTGCTGGTGGTGGCGCTCATGGTGCTCCTTGTTTCGTGCGTGACTGAGGTGTCGGCTGACACGCTGAGATACTTGCTAGAGCAACCATACACGAATACGGTTGCGCTCGCAAGTAAATCCGTCGAAGCTCGTGCGTCTGCTATCGTTGCGCTAGCAAGCAATTTGCCGCGGACGGCTTGGCGCCGTCCGCGTGAGCACCATCCGCGAGAAAGGCACACGATGAGCACCCCGACGATGACGGTGTCACCCGCTGACGGCGGGTTGGGCGAGGATCGCATCGCCTACGGCGCCGTCCACCTCGACGTCGTCGAGCTCGGGCGGTCGCTCGCGTTCTGGCGCGATCTGATCGGACTCACCGAGCTGCAATCCGCGCCCGGACAGGCGCGCCTCGGCGTCGACGATCGGACGCTGGTCGTGCTGCGAGCGACGGCCGCGAGACCGGCCGAGCACGGGCGCGCCGGCCTGTATCACCTCGCGATCCACCTTCCCGATGCGCCCGAGTTCGCTCGCGTGCTGGCCCGGCTCGCGATCGGGCGGGTGCCCCAGTCGCCGACTGATCACATCTTCTCCAAGGCGACCTACCTGCACGATCCCGACGGGATCCTGCTCGAGCTCACGCTCGAGACGCCCGAGCGCCTCGGCTCGCTCGAGATCGGCCCACGGGAGATCGTGCTGCTCGACAGCGAGGGGCGCCGGCGCGGGCCCACCGAGCCGCTGGACCTCGCGGCGGCGCTCGCGCCGCTCGGGGACCTGGATCCCGGCCGGCCGCTGCCGACGGGGACCTCGGTCGGGCACGTCCATCTCCACGTCCCGGACCTGAGCGCCGCCCATCGGTTCTACCGCGACGTGATCGGCTTCGAGGACCACGCCTACATGGCGGCGATCGGGATGGCCGACCTCAGCGCGGGAGGTCGCTTCCCCCACCGCATCGCGCTCAACGACTGGCACGGTCCCGGCGCGCGCCGCGCCGCGCCGGGCTCCGCCGGGATGCGCAGCTATGAGCTGATCCTGCGCGGAGGTGCCGGTGGCGACACGCTGGCCGACCGCGCCGCGGCCGCGGGCGTTGCCCTGGCCCCCGCCGCGCGCGGCGCCACCGTGCTCCATGACCCGGCCGGCAACGAGATCTCCGTGGTCGACGCCCGCCGATGAGCACCCGCGCCGCCGGCCGTCCCGCCTCCACGATCGGCGATGCGCCGTCGCCGGTCGCGACCGACGCGTCGCAGGTCGCGGCCCGCGCGCTGCACATGATGGGCGCCGACGCCGAGCGGGAATGGAGCGCGGACGAGTCGATCGCGTGGGAGGGCCTGCTCGAGGTCGCGCGGCGCCTGCGTCGTGACGCGGAGCACCTTCTACTGGCCGATGCCGAGCTCACGATCAGCATGCTCGGCATCACCGGGCGACTGTCACGGGCGCCGGCCGGCACGCTGCGCCAGAGCGCGCTCGCCGACGCGATGGGGCTGAGCGTCAGCAGGGTGTCGCGCGTGATCGACCTGCTGGAGGAGCGCGAGCTGGTGCATCGCCGGCCGTGCCCCGCTGACGCCCGCGCCACCAACGTCACGCTCACGCGGCGGGGGCGGACGCTGACCGCCCACGCTCAGCGCAACCTGTTCGCGTTCGTTGAGTCGGCGTTCCTTGACCAGTTGGAACCCAACGAGGCCGCCGTACTCGCCGCGGTGTTCACCCGCCTGCTCAACCGCTGCGGACCCGGGGCGCCGGGGACCTAGGCACGGCGAGGTCTTCATGCGCCGCCCTCGCGGCCGTCTCAGGCGGCGCGGCGGCGCAGGGCGTCGATGTCGCGGATCACGATCCGGCGGCGCTGGGTCTCGATCCAGCCGAGCTCGCGCAGCGTCTGCATCGCCTTGGCCAGCCCGGCGCGCGAGGCGCCGGTCCACTCGGCGAGCTCGTGCTGGGAGAGAACAAGGCCGATCTCGAGGCCGTCGCCGGTGTCGGCGCCGTAGCGGTCGGCGAGCTCGACGAGCCGCGCCGCCAGCCGCGCGATCGTGTCGGCGCTGAACTGCGAGCGCTTGACCGTCGTCTCGCGCAGCCGGCGGGTCACGATCGTGACCATCGCCACCGCGACGCGCGGGGCGGTCTCCAGGTGGGCGCGGAACACCCGGGATGAGATCACCACCGCCTTGACCGGCTCCAGCGCGCTGACGGTGGCGCTGTGCGGCTGGCCGTCGATGAACGCCAGCTCGCCGAGGACGTCGCCCGGATCACGGATCGAAAGCAGCACGTCGTGGCCGTTCTCGCCGGCCGCCGCGACCTTGACCCGGCCGGCGAGCAGGATCATCAGCCGCTCGCCCGGCTCACGCTCGAACATCAGCACCGCGCCGCGCGGGAACGCACGCGCGACGCCGAGGTCGAGGACGGCGCTGCGATCGACGTCGTCGAGCAGCGCGAGAAAGCTGTCCGGCGCGACGCCGGTCTCCAGAACGCCTGCCGTCATGAGATCACCACTCACTAGGCTACGACAGGCCGAGGACCGCTGCGGGAGCGGGGCCCGCGCCCGGGTCGGCGATGTTAGGGTTTCAGACCGGGTGCTCACGGACCTGGAGGCTGGTGCCAAGCGGATCAGGCTCGCCGAGCTGCTGTGCATGGCGGCCGAACTCGAACACGGCCTGCTCTGCCAGTACCTGTTCGCGAGCTTCTCGCTGCGGCGCGCGCGCAGTCGCAGCGGCGGGCCGAGCTGGGCGCAGCTGGAGCTGATCCGGCGCTGGGACGCGAGCCTGCTCGCGGTAGCGCGCCAGGAGATGGAGCATCTCGGCCTGGTCTGCAACATGCTGACCGCGATCGGCGAGGCCCCCTACCTGCAGCGCCCGAACTTCCCGTTGCTGAAGTCGGCCTATCCGCTGCTCGTCGAGAGCCGGCTGGAGCGCTTCGGCCCCGGAGCGCTGGAGCGCTTCATCAAGTTCGAGATGCCGATGGAGCCGACCGACGAGGAGCGGCGCCTGCTCGCGCAGGCTCTGCCGCACGTCGACCCCGACGAGCACCGGACGCTCGGCCGGCTCTACGGCGAGATCGGCTCGCTGTTCGCCGAGCTGTCCGCACACGACGAGCAGGGGCTGTTCATCGGGCCGGACTCCGCCGAGCTCAGCGACCCCGGCGACGTGCGCGGCGTGGGGGTGCCCGGCGGCGGCGCGTACGACGTCACGCTGAGAGACATCAGCGACAACCGCTCCGCGCAGGGGGCGATTCAGCAGATCATCGTCGAGGGCGAGGGCGGCCCGAGCGGCGCGACGACGAGCCACTTCGAGCGCTTCTGCTCGATCTCCATCGAGCTCGGCGCCGAGCGCGCGCGCTCCCCGGCGTTCGATCCCGCCTGGCCGGTCACCGGTCGGCCGCTCTCCGCCCGGTTCGGGCTCGCCTCCACCGCCGCGCTCGTCGACCTGTTCGACCTCGCCTATGAGACGCTGATGCTGCTGCTGGCGCGCTTCCTCTCACAGACCGACCAGACCGCCGGCGACGTCGCCGCCCTGCAGCACGTCACGTTCTTCCCGATGATGACCGCGGTGATCCGCCCGCTCGGCGAGATCGTCGCCCAATTGCCGCTGTCCCCCCACGGCTCCATTCGGGCGGGCGCGCGCTTCCGCTTCGAGCGCCCGATCGCGCTGCTGCCCCACCGCGCGTCGGCGTGGGCCATCATCGCCGACCGGCTGGCGCAACTCGCCGGCCGCGCCCAGCAGTTCGCCGGCGATCACCGCAGCTACACGCCGGCGATCCAGGCCCGGCTGACGCTGATGGCCGAGAACCTGGCCCGGATGGAGATGGACTTCAGGACGAACATGGCGACGCCCGCCACGGCGCCGGCGCGATGACGCTGGTCCTCGGCTTTGCGGGCTGGTGCCTGCTCCGCCTGGCCACCGATCCCGATCCATCCGACGAGCCCCGCGGCGTGAGCGGGTACACGTTCGCGTTCGCCGGGGAGCCCGACCTTGACCGCATCCTGTACGTCCAGCCACCGCCGGAGGCCGTGTTCGTTGCGCGCTCCCAATCGCCGCCGATCGGCGTGCGCGTCCGTGCGGCGAAATGGGTGGACACCGGCCGGATCGTCCCCGAGCTGGTCGGGGCGACGGTCGACCTGCTGGAGGCGCCCAAGCTGGAGAACCGGCAGGGAGCGCTGACGGAGTCCGGCTATGAGCCGATCGTCCCGTTTCACCTGCGGATCGAGAGCGATCGGCTGGCGATCGACCGCACCTCGCCGCTGAACCCCGCGGATCCGACCCGGCCGGTCTGGCAGGCGGCCAGCAGCGACCTGGCGCGGCAGGGGGCCTCCGGCTTCGCGTTCGAGCCCGACACGGTCGGAGCCGCGACCGGGATCTGGGACTCCGTGGCCGACCGGCAGGCGCGCTTCGACGCGCTCACCGCCGAGCTGGAGAAGCTGGGCGCCGATTCGGAATCGGTGGCGGCGACCGCGCTGCGCGGCCGGTTGGCGGAGCTGCGGATCGGACTCGACAAACCCTCCGACCGCCGCGTGACCAGTCGCTATCACGTCGAGCGCTTCAGCTTCCCGATGGTCGGCCCGGCGACCGTCTCCGGCGATCAGGACGGTGTGCTCGGCGCGACGCTGGACACCGAGGCCGCCTGGCCGGTGTCGTTCTGGATCGGCGCCTGGGACCCCGACGTGCTGTGCGCGTTCGTCGAGGGGTCGCTGCAGATCCCGCCGGTCACCGCGGCGCCGGCGGACGGCTGATCGAAGCCCAGCGCGGCGGTGACGGCGCCGTCGAGTCCGAGCGCGCGCCCGCGCGCGAAGGCGGCCGCGGCGGCCGGCGCCTCGAGCGCCGCCCGGGACCGATCGGTCGCGTCCACCAGCAACGCCTTCCACCCCTCGTCGGTGAAGCGCCCCGCGGTCTGTCGCGCCGACTCGGCCCAGCCGGCGGCCTCCAGCGACTCCTCGTGGCGACCGAGACCGGTGAGCGAGATCGCGATCCCCTCCAGCTGGTAGGCGATGCCGAGCGGGTCGGCCCGCTCGCGGGCGGTGCGCAGCGCGGCCAGGTAGCCGCGCAGCGCCGCGTCGTGCTCGCCCCTGGCCATCAGGCAATCCGGCCAGTAGTAGGCCGCGATCCGTGCCGGGAAGTCGGTGCGGGCGCGATCGGCCAGCAGCGACAGGAACAGCGGCTGGGCCTGCTCGAGGCGCTCGGGGTCGAGCTCGGCGTCGCAGTAGGCGAGCAGGTAGGGCTCGAGCCCCTCCACGAGCGAGCCGAACGCGTCGTCGCCCAGCGCGGCGACGCGCGCGCGCAGCGCCGAGTGCATCGTCCGGACCTCGGGCGTGGCCTCGCTGAGGAAGTGCAGGACGACCGAGCAGGTCAGCATCAGGCAGGCGAGCCACGCGTCGCCCGACTCCTGCGCGGCGGCGGTCGCCCGGCCCAGCATCGTATGTGCGCGCCCGGCGTCGTCGGCGGCGAGCGCGGCCAGGCCGCCGGCCAGCAGCAGCCACGCCCGCGGCTCCCCGGTCACCGTCTCGCGCGCGAGCGCCGCATCGATGCGCTCGCGCCACGGGCCCAGCCGCGCCGTGAACAGCAACGCCATCGCCGCCCCTCCGGCGAGCCGCGCGAAGCAGTCGTCGTCGTGGTGGGCCGCCCACGCCAGCGCCTCCCCGATGTCGGGCTGCTCACGGACGACGACGGCCTGCACGGCGGCGACGTCGAACAGATAGCGCCGGCCCCAGGACTGGGCCGCATGCGCGAACTCGGAGGCATGGCGTCGGGCCAGCTCCTCGGCCTCGCCGGACTCGTCCAGCTTGTCACGGGCGTACTCGCGCACCGCAGCGTGCAGGTCGAAGCGACCATCGCCGGTCCGGATGACCAGCGAGAAGTCCCACAGCTGCGCGATCGCGTCGAGCACCTGGTCATGCGGCCCGGCGCAGATCCGCTCGATGCGCTCCAGCGAGGCCGGCCCGGCGAAGATCCCCAGCCGCCGCAGCAACCTCGCCTCGCCGTCGCCGAGCAGGCCGTGCGTCCATTCCAGCGCTGCGCGCAGCCCGCGCTGGCGAACCGGCAGATCGCGCGGCCCCCGACCGAGCGCGTCGATGCCGACTCCGACGCGCGCCAGCAGCTCCGCCGGCGAGACGATCGTCAGCCGGGCCGCCGCCAGCTCGATCGCCAGCGGCAGGCCGTCCAACGCCCGGCACAACCGCGCCAGGCAGGCCGCGCTCTCGGGGGTGAGCGCGAGATCCGGGACGGCCTCACGGGCGCGATCGAGCAGCAGCCGGCCGGCCGGCGCCGCGTCAAGGCTCGCGATGTCGTCGCCCGCCGGAACGGCAAGCGGGCCCAGGGTGCTGACGCGCTCGCCCCGGACGCGCAGCGGAGCCTGGCTGGTGACGAGCACGCGCAGCCCCGGCGCGGCGTCGAGCAGATCGACGACGAGGACGGCGGCGTCGAGCAGGTGCTCGAAGTTGTCGAGCACCAGCAGCAGTTGACGGCGGCCGATCGCGCCGGCGATCGCGTCGACCGGCGCGGCGTCTGGCCGCAGGGGGACCCTCAACTGAGAGGCGATCGCCCCGAGCACCCCGTCGACGGCCGACACCTCGGTCAGCGAGATGAGGAACGCCCCGTCGGTCAGCTCGCCGACCATCGCCTCGGCCACCTCGAGGGCGACCCGGGTCTTGCCGGTCCCGCCGGCGCCGGTGATCGTCACCAGCCGCTGCTCGCCCGCACGGAAGGTCTCGATCAGCTGCGCGCACTCGGCCTGACGTCCGATCAGGCCCCCGGGGCTGCTCGGCAGGTTGGAGCGCAGCGGATCCAGGGTGCGCAGCGGCGGGTGCGCGGCCGCCCCGAGCTGGTAGAGCCGGCGCGGGATCGGAAAGTCCTTGACGCGGTGCTCGCCCAGATCGAGCAGGCCGGCCTCGCCGACGAGCTCCGCGGCCGCGGCGGAGACGACGACCTGATCGCCGTGGGCGGCGCCGGCGATGCGCGCGGCATAGTGCACGTCCTCGCCCCAGTAGGTGTGCTCGGCGATCCGCGGCCTTCCGGTGTGGACTCCGATCCGCACGCGCACGGTCTCGCCGCGCGGCCACGTCTCGGCGGCCAGCGCGTCCTGCGCGCCGCGAGCCGCGTCGAGCGCGCGGCGGGGGGAGCTGAACGCCGCGAACAGGGCATCGCCCATCGTGCCGAACTCGACCCCCCCGTGGCGCGCGAGCTGCTCGCGCAGCAGCTCGTTGTGGCGACCCAGCACGCCCTGATACAGCTCGCCGAGCCTGAGCAGCAGGCCGGTCGAGCCCTCGATGTCGGTGAACAGCAGCGTCACTGTCCCGGTCGGAAGCGCGGATCCGGTCACGATCGGGTCGATTTTCTCATGGCGGTCGCGCGTCCAGAATTGGACAGTCCCGTCTCCAGAACTTGGCTGACGCGCGGCGCGCAAACCGCGATGCTGCCTGCCATGGGTTACGCGAGTTCAACGAACGAGACGCACTCACTCATCGGACTTGGGGGCGCATCTCCCGGCGCGGCGTAGCGTTGCCGGTCGCCGACATCGCGGGGGCGCGCGGTGCGGCGACCGGGAACGGCCGAGGAGGCAGCGGTCGCCACACCGCGGGGGCGCGCGATGTGGCGGCCGGGAAGCTGGGGGCGCAAGGGTCGCCACACCGCGGGGGCGCGCGATGTGGCGGCCGGGAAGTTGGGGGCGCGACGGTCGCCCACACCGCGGGGGCGCGCGGTGTGGGGACCGGAATTCGCCGGAACTCGCCGGAACTCGCCGGAACGCGCCCGGCGGTCAGCTCGCGCCGGCGGCGGAGGCGGTGGCGATCTGCGGGCCGAGGGCGGCGAGTCGCCGGGCGGCGGTGGCGATCGCCTCGGCGTCGATGCCGCAGTCGGCCAGCAACTCGGCCATCGTGCCCGAGCCCGGCAGATGGGTCACGCCGAGCTTGACCACGCGGGGACGCTCGTCGCTGTCGGCGAACACGCTCAGCACGGCGTCGCCGAGCCCGCCCTCGGGCCAGTGGTCCTCGGCCACGACGAACCGCCCGCCGGTCGCGCGCGACGCCGCCGCCAGCGTGTCGGCATCGATCGGCTTGACCGAGTACACGTCGATCACCCGCGCCGCGATGCCGTCGCCGGCGAGCGCGTCGGCCGCCTTGATCGCCTCGTGCAGGGTCACGCCCGCTCCGAGCAGCGTGACCTGGTCATCGTCTGACTCGCGCACCACGCGCGAGCCCCCGATCGCGAACTCCTCGTCGGGGCCGTACAGGGTCGGCAGCGCCGACCGCGTGGAGCGCAGATAGGAGATGCCGTCATGGTCGGCCATCGCCTGCACGAGCTTGGCGGTCTGGTTGGGATCGGCGGGATACAGGACGACCGAGTTTCCGAGCGCGCGGAACTCGGCCAGGTCCTCGAGCGCCATCTGGGACGGTCCGTCCTCGCCGATCGAGACGCCGGCGTGCGATCCGTTGATGCACAGCTTGGCCTGGGAGATGACCGCCATCCGGACGAAGTCATAGGCCCGGGAGAGGAACGCGGCGAACGTGGCCGCAAACGGCGTGTACCCCCGGACCTGGAAGCCGACGGCGGTGGCCATCATCATCTGCTCGGCGATGTAGGCCTCGAAGTACCGCTCGGGGGTGTCCTTGATCACCTCCTCGAGGTGCGTGGAGTTGCCGACCTCGCCGTCGATCGCCGCGACATCGCCACGCCGGCGCATGACCGCCGCCAGGCCCTCGCCGAACGCCTTGCGGGTCGGGACCGGAGCGCCGCCGAGCTCGTAGGCGGGCAGCGGTGAGGACGGATCGGCGTCGAAGCGGTGCGGGGTGCCGGTGCTCTGCGGCTTGGCCACCGCGACGTGAACCGGCGCGACGTCGCCGAGCTCGTGGATCGCCTTCTCGGGATCCTTGAGTGGCTGGCCGTGCTTGCCCTCGACGTTCGCGGTCTCGGTGGCGCCGTAGCCCTTGATCGTCCGCGCGACGATCATCGTCGGGCGCCCGGTCGTCGCGACGGCCTCGGTGTAGGCGCGATCGATCTCGGCCGCGTCGTGGCCGTCGACCTCGATCGCATGCCAGCCGCCGGCCTCCGCCCGCTTGGCGTAGGAGCTGAGATCCCAGCCGTGCATGGTCTCACCGCGCTGACCGAGCCGGTTGACGTCGACGATCGCGACGAGGTTGTCGAGCCCCTCGACGCCCGCGTGCTCGACGGCCTCCCAGATCGACCCCTCGGCCATCTCGGAGTCGCCGCACAGGCACCACACCCGGTAGGGCAGGCGATCGAGGTCCCGGGCACACAGCGCGATCCCGGCGCCGATCGGCAGTCCCTGGCCCAGCGATCCGGTGGCGACATCGACCCACGGCAGCAGCGGGGTGGGATGGCCCTCCAACCGGGAGCCGAACTTGCGGAAGGTCAGCAGCTCCTCGTCGGTGATCGCCCCGGCCGCCAGGAACATCGCGTAGACCAGCGGCGACGCGTGACCCTTGGAGAAGATCAGGTGATCGTTGTTGGGGTTCTCCGGAGCGTCGTAGTCGTAGTGCAGATGACGCGCCATCAGCACCGCCATCAGGTCGGCCGCGGACATCGACGACGTCGGGTGCCCCGAGTTGGCGGCCGCGGCGGCGCGAATCGAATCGATGCGCAGGCGCTGGGCGAGCTGATGGATCTCTTCGTTGTTCATCTGGCCTACCTCCGCAGTCGGGACCGTTCACAGGGGATGATTGCGCAACAAGCCTGACGCTCAAACCCGCCACGCGTGTAAAGGCCTAGATAGCAGCCGGCCCGCGCACCATCATCCCTATGCCCGGCCGCCGCGCGAGCGTAGGATCTAACCGTGACTTCGTTAGGGATCGTGTTGCTGGTGCTCGGGGCGCTGGTCGCGATCGCCGAGGCGCACTACCCCACGCACGGCATCGCCGGCGGGCTCGGTGTGCTCGTCCTGGCGGTGGGCGCGGTGCTGGCGATCAGCGGGCTCGGGGCCGGGCTGCTGCTGGGGCTGCTGGCCGGCGGTGCGCTGGCCGGCGTCGGTGCCGGAACGCTCGCACTGTCGCTGCGCCACGGCGTCGCTGTCCGCGGGCGCCAGGTGCGCACCGGCGCGGAGGGGATGATCGGCCACGTCGGCGTCGTGCGCGACTGGACGCAGGACAACGGGAGCGTCGCGCTCGACGGCGCGCTGTGGAGTGCGCGCCGGTCCTCCGGCCATGATGACGAGGACCCGCCCGAGCTGCACGCCGGCGACGCCGTCGTCGTCGAACGCCTCAATGGCCTCACCCTGTGCGTGCGGCCGGCCGAAGAATGGGAGCTGCTGCTGTGATCACCGCCATCATCGTCGTCCTGATCGTCCTGCTCGTCGTCGGGCTCACCGCTCTGTCGAGCTCGGTCCGGGTGCTGCGCGAGTACGAGCGCGGCGTCGTGTTCCGCCTCGGCCGCCTGATGGAGCTGCGCGGCCCCGGGCTGCAGCTGCTGATCCCGTCGCTCGATCGGATGGTCCGCGTCAGCCTGCGGACGGTGACGCTCGCGGTGCCGCCCCAGGAGATCATCACCCGGGACAACGTGCCGGCGCGGGTCACCGCGGTCGCCTACTACCGGGTGATCGATCCGTGCAAGGCGGTGACCGAGGTCGAGAGCTACCAGGCGGCGACGGTGCAGATCGCGCAGACGACGCTGCGCTCCGTGCTCGGGGTCGCCGACCTCGACACGCTGCTGTCCGAGCGCGAGCATCTCAACGCATCGCTCGCCAAGGTGATCGACACCCAGACCGAGCCGTGGGGGATCAAGGTGACAACGGTCGAGATCAAGGACGTCGAGATCCCCGAGCGCATGCAGCACGCGATCGCGCGCCAGGCGGAGGCCGAGCGCGAGCGCCGCGCGAAGATCATCAACGCCGAGGGCGAGTTCCAGGCCTCGGCCAAGCTCGCCGAGGCCGCCGACGTGATCGGCCCCAACCCGGTCACGCTGCAGCTGCGCTACCTGCAGACCCTGCGCGAGATCGGCGGCACGCAGAACTCCACGATCGTCTTCCCGATGCCGATCGACCTGATGAAGCCGATGCTGCACGCGCTCGGCGCCGCGTCGGGCGCCGCCGGCGCAGCGCCGCCCGTCGCCGATGCCGCGGCGCCCGCGGTACAGGCGGCGCCCGCGGTACAGGCGGCGCCCGCTGTACAGGCGGCTCCGGCGCAGGCCGAGCTCGACGCCGGCCCCCGGCCCGAGCTCGGCTCCGGCGCGGCGGGCAACGGCCAGGTCGCGGCCGACCCGCCGGCGCGGTCGGCTACGTAGCGCTCGCGGCGGTCACGTTCGCCCAGTTGCCGAGCTGGCCGGCGAGGTTGGCGGGACGCACGCGGAAGCGATACCGCCTGCCCACCGTGCCCGAGGTCGTCAGCGAGGTCTTCGTCGTCGCCTGCTCCAGCGTGCGCCACGCGCCGGCGCCGGTGCGCTCCTGGACCTCGTAGAACGCCAGCGCCGTCCCGTCGGCGGTCGACGCGCTCCAGCGCATGGTGATCGCCGTTCTCCAGCACGATCACGAACACGTGGCGGATGTTGACTTTCGCGCTCAGCGACGACGGCGACCTCGACGGCACGACGGCGATGGCGCGGCCCACCGCCGGCCGCGCGGCCGACCGCGCGGCCGATCGAGCGGCCGACTGCGTCGCCGGCACGACGGCCGCGGCGACTGCCGCGACGGCCGCCAGGAGCGCCACCGGCGACCATCTCCGCCGTTGGTTCCGAGCCCGGCGCATCGGCCCGAAAGGCTACTGCGTCTAACCTGACGGCGCATGGCTCTGCGCGCCGACATCCGCAACATCGCGATCATCGCCCACGTCGACCACGGCAAGACGACGCTGGTCGACGCGCTGCTGTGGCAGTCCGGCGCCTTCCGCTCGGGCCAGACGGTCAACGAACGGGTGCTCGACTCGATGGACCTCGAGCGCGAGAAGGGGATCACGATCCTCGCCAAGAACACCGCGGTCCGCTACGGCGACGTCAAGCTCAACATCATCGACACCCCCGGCCACGCCGACTTCGGGGGGGAGGTCGAGCGCGGGCTGACGATGGTCGACGGCGTGCTGCTGCTCGTCGACGCCAGCGAGGGCCCGCTGCCGCAGACGCGCTTCGTGCTGCGCAAGGCACTCGAGGCCCGGCTGCCGGTGATCCTCGTCGTCAACAAGGTCGACCGGCCCGACGCCCGGATCGACGAGGTCGTCGACGAGATCTATGAGCTGTTCCTCGATCTCGACGCCGACGAGTCCCAGATCGACTTCCCGATCGTCTACTGCAACGCCAAGGCCGGGCGCGCCTCGCTGGACCCGACCGACGAAGGCACCGACCTGCAACCGCTGCTCGACCTGTTCGTATCACACGTCCCGGCGCCGACCTACGAGCCCGGCCACCCCCTTCAGGCCCACGTCACCAACCTCGACGCCTCGCCCTACGTCGGGCGGATCGCGATCTGCCGGGTGCGCAACGGCGTCATCCGCCGCGGCGAGACCGTCGCGTGGTGCCGTCACGACGGCTCGGTCGAGCGCGTGCGCGTCTCGGAGCTGTACGTGACCGAGGCGCTGGACCGCGTCGACGCCGCCGAGGCCTCGGCCGGCGAGATCATCTCGGTGGCCGGGATCCCGGAGATCACGATCGGCGACACGCTCACCGACGCCGGCGATCCGCGGGCGCTGCCGGTGATCACCGTCGACGAGCCGTCGCTGTCGGTGACGATCGGGATCAACAGCTCCCCGCTGGCCGGCCAGCACGGCAACCTGCTGACCGCCAGTCAGGTCAAGGCGCGGCTCGAGCGCGAGCTCGTCGGCAACGTCTCGCTGCGGATCTCCGAGACCGAGCGCCCCGAGGTGTGGGAGGTCCAGGGCCGTGGCGAGCTGGCGCTGGCGATCCTGGTGGAGCTGATGCGCCGCGAGGGCTTCGAGCTCACCGTCGGCAAGCCCCAGGTCGTCACCAGAGACGTCGACGGCAAGGTCCACGAGCCGGTGGAGCGCATGAGCGTCGACGCGCCCGAGGAGTACATCGGCGTGATCACGCAGATGCTGGCGCTGCGCAAGGGCCGCCTCGAGCAGATGGTCAACCATGGCACCGGCTGGGTGCGGATGGAGTATCTCGTCCCGGCGCGCGGGCTGATCGGCTTTCGCACCGAGTTCCTCACCGAGACCCGCGGCACCGGGCTCGTCCACCACGTCTTCGACCGCTGGGAGCCCTGGCACGGCGAGCTTCGCACGCGCCCGACCGGCTCGCTGATCTCCGATCGCCGCGGGGTCGTGGCCGCGTTCGCCCTGTTCAATCTCCAGGAGCGCGGCACCCTGTTCGTCGAGCCCGGCGACGAGGTCTACGAGGGGATGATCGTCGGCGAGAACTCGCGGGCCGAGGATCTCGACGTCAACGCCTGCAAGGAGAAGCACCTCACCAACATTCGCTCCTCCACCGCCGACGAGCTGGTGCGGCTCGTCCCCAAGCGGGAGCTGTCGCTCGACCAGGCGCTCGAGTTCCTGCGCGCCGACGAGTGCGTCGAGGTGACCCCCCACGCCGTGCGCCTGCGCAAGGTGCAGCTCGACAAGACCGGTCGCGTGAAGATCGCGCGCGCGGGAGCGCGCGACCGCGCCCAGGCCTGAGGCGGCCCCTCAGTCCGCGGGCGCGAGCTGCTCGGCGACGGCCATCCACGTCTCGCTGGCCATCGCCATCCCGACATGGCTGGTGTGGACCTCGACGTGCCGGGCGGCGGGATCCAGGCAGGCCCGCCACCGCACGACCTCGTCGGTGCGCGAGTACATCGAGATGAACTGCACGTGCTCGGGGAACGGCCCGTGCATCGCCTCCCGGCTGCGCTGGCAGCAGTCGCCGCGCACACACCCGGCGGTGAACATCCCGGGGAAGCCGAAGCTGCCCAGGGCGCTGACGGCCACGATCGAGGGCAGGATGTGCGCGTGGACGCCGAGCGGATCAAGCAGCGGCGAACCGAGCGTCACCAGCGAGTCGACGAGGTCCGGGCGCACCGCCGCCAGGGCGCGGCCGATGCTCCCGCCACGGCTCTGGCCGACGATCAGCGCCGGCTGGCCGGCCTGCTGCACGGCCGCCTCGAGCCGGATCTCGAGCTCGGACACCGTCTCGTCGGAGCAGCCCGTGTTGCGCACGATCCCGCTGCGAGCGAGGAAGTAACCACCGGTCCGCAGCCACACCGCCATCCGGGTGAGGCTCGGGTCGCCTGCCAGGAAGCCCGGGATCAGCATCACCGGGCGCCCGCCGCCGGCGGGGGCCTCGGGCCACGCGCGCTGGTCACGGGTGGAGTTCCACTCCGCCAGGACGCGCAGCGCCGGCGTCATCCACGGCATCAGCGGCGCTGACATCCGGGGGATCTTGGCCGCGTCCATGCTCATTTCCTCTCCATCAGACAACGTTAGCGGCGGGCCCCAGCTTTCTTATCCGGGTGTCCCCCGGCCTGGGATCCGTGAAACGCGCGCGCGGGAACCGCTTCGGCGACGCCGATCACCGCCGTCGCGCGCAGCCGGCGGCGCTGCGCGAGGGCGTGGCGCGCCAGCGGAAGCGCGCCCAGGGCGCCGCGCAGGTGCGCGCGCAGCCGCCGCTCGCGGGCGGCGTGCGCCAGCCAACCGGCCTGGCGGTAGAGCACCATCGGCAGCCAGGCCGGCGGGAAGGCCTTGGCGACCAGGACCAGCGTGTTGCGCTCCACCAGCCGCTGATGCCCGCCCGCGAGCTGATGCGACGAGCCCTCGCCGGCGTGCCACGCCACCACCGGCTCATACCGGCATCCCCATCCCGCCAGCCGCAGCCGCAACGCCAGATCGACGTCCTCCAGGTAGGCGAAGTAGCGCTCGTCGAACCCGCCGATCGCCCGCACCACCGCCCGCCGGTAGAGCGCCGCCCCGGCGCACGCGCCGAAGATCTCGCCGGCCTCGTCGTAGCGGCCGTCGTCGGCCCCGGACCGTCCGCGCTGCTCGCAGACTCCGTCGCGGCGAAGGATGTCACCCGCGTCGTAGACGAGCTCGGGATGCTCGAGCGACAGCATCTTGCAGGCCACCGACGCCGCCCGCGGGTGGTCGTGCAGCGCCTGCGCGGTTCGCCGCAGCCAGTCGGGGGCGAGCTCGACGTCGGTGTTGATCAGCGCCACGAACTCGGCCTGCGCGGCGGCCATGCCCGCGTTGGCGGCGTGGGCGAAGCCGGTGTTGGTCGCCAGCGCGAGCACCCGGACCTCGGGATGGCGGTCGCGCAGGTACTCCCGCGAGCCGTCGGTGGAGCCGTTGTCGACGACGATCACCTCGGCCGCCGCCAGATCCTGGGCGGCCAGGGCCGCCAGGCACGGCTCCAGCCAGCGCCGGCCGTTCCAGTTGGGGATGACCACCGACGTCCGCGCGCTCATCGCCCGGCGCTCGCCCGCTCCAGCACCGCCCGGGTCCGCTCGCCGGCGGCCCGCCAGCTCAGCCCCGCCACCGCCGGGCGCGCGGCGCCGGCCAGCGCGGCGCGCACTGCCGGGTCGCCCGCGATCCGCGCCAGCGCCAGGCTGAGCGCGTCCTCGTCGCCCGCCGGCACGCGCAGGACCGCGCCCGACAGCTCGTCGCCGAACTCCGGCAGATCGCTGATCACCGCCGGGGTGCCGTGGGCCAGCGCCTCGCGCACGGTCAGCCCGTAACCCTCCAGCAGCGAGGGCGCCGCCAGCGCGATCGCCCCCGCGTACAGCGCGCCGAGCTCGGCGTCGGTCACCCGCCCCAGCAGCCGCACGCCCGGCGCCACCAGCCGCGATGCGAGGCGGCCCTCCCCGGCGAACACGAGCTCGGCCCGCAGCCCGCGCCGGCGCGCCGTGGCGTAGGCCCGCGCCAGCAGCTGCGGCGCCTTGCGCGGCTCCAGCGCGCCGACGGCGAGCAGGTATCCGCCGGGCGTCAGCCCGCGGCGCGCGAGCATCGCGCCGGACTCGACGGGCGCTCCGCGGTCCGCCGCCGAGCGCAACGCCCCTTCGGGCACGACGACGATCCGGGCGCGGTCCAGGCCCCAGCGGGAGACGAGCTGCTCGCGCGTCGACGGCGCCGGCACGATCACCGCGGCCGCGCGGGCGGCCAGGGCCCGCGGGCGGGCCAGGCGATGCCACAGGCGCTCGTAGGCGGTGAAGTCCTGCGGACGCAGCTCGAAGCTGAGATCGTGCACGGTCAGCACCAGCGGGATCCCCGGCGACACGGCGATCGGGGCCACTGCGGGGGCCCACACGACGTCGGGCCCTGGGGCGCCGGCCAGCCGCTCGAGCCGCGGCCGGCCGGCCACCGCGGCGGCGCCGAACAGCACCCGGCCCGGCAGCGGGTGGCGGCGGACCGAGACGTTTCTCAGTGCCCGCAGCCCGTCGATCCCTGGCAGCTCGTCGCGGCCGGGGGCGAACACCACCCAGCGGTCGCCGGGGAAGTCCGCGGCCATCGCCTCCAGCAGGCAGCGCGTGTAGCGCGTCACCCCCCGCGAGCCGGCCAGTGACCGCGCGTCGACCAGCACCCTCATGGCCGCGACCGTACACGTCGGTCACGCAGATAGACTCGCGGCGGATGACGGACGGAGGCTCCCGCGGTCCCGTCACGGCGGGCGGCGGGCGCCGTCCTGGCCCGGGCGCCGGGACGCGGCGGATGTCGGTGCTCAGCCAGACGCGGAGCCCGCGCGGCGCATCCCGGGGCATCGCCCCCGATCCGCCCGGGCCCGGGCTCCAGTGCGCGCTCCTTGCCCTCGCCGGGCTGCTGGCCGGGTTCACGATCCTCCAGGGCTATGCCCCACACGATGAGGGGCTGATGCTCCAGGCGGGCGCGCGGATCGCCGGCGGCCAGTGGCCCTACCGCGACTTCTGGACCAACTACCAGCCCGGGCAGGAGGTCATCCTGGCCGGGCTGCAGCTCGTCTTCGGCCCGTCGCTGCTGGCCTGGCGGTTGGTGCTCGTCGCCACCGACGCGGCCGTCGCGCTGCTCGCCTACCGGCTCGCGCGGCGCCGCGCGCCCGAGCCCTACGCCCTCGGCGCGTGGCTGGCGGTGGCGGGCGCGCTGGCGTATCCGAGCCTTCCGGGCCCCAACCCGCCGGCGCTGTTGATCGCCTTCGCCGCGCTGCTGGCCGCACGGCGCCGTCCGGGGTTGGCGGGCGCGTTGGCGGGGCTGGCGTGCGTGTTCCGTCTGGAGCTCGGGTTGGCGGCGATCGTCGGGGTGGCGCTCGAGGCGCCGTGGGGCACGCGCCGGCGGGCCGGGTTGGCGGCGGCCGCGGTCGCGGCGGTCACGCTGGGCCCGTTCGCCGTCGTCGCGCCCGGCGCGATGTGGCACGACACGATCGGCTTCTACTCGATCCAGAGCCTGCAGCGGCTCCCCTTCCCGCTCGCCTATCACGGGCCGCTGAAGCCGAGCAAGCTGATCGAGTTCTACATCCCGCTGATCCTGGTGGCGGGGCTGGCGGTGTGGGCGGTCGCGATCGTGGCGGGCGACCGCGCCCGGATCGCGCTCGAGGACTTCTCGCCGGTCCCGCTGGCGGTCGTCGGGCTCGCCTACCTGCTGGGGCGCACCGACGAGTTTCACCTCGTGCCGCTGGCCGCGGTGCTGCCGGTGATGCTCGCCCGGGCAGCGCCGGTCACCCGGCCCGCCGTGCTGCGCGGCGCGGTCGCGCTGGCGCTGGCGCTGATCGCGGTGCACGGGGTCGAGCGCCGGGCCGGGCAGCTGCTGCACCCGCCCGCGCTGGCCGCCGTCCCCGGCCCGGCGGGGGATGGCGTCCAGACCGATCCTGCCGATGCCCGATCGCTGGCGCTGCTGCTGGCCGAGCTCTCGCGGATCACCCGCCCGGGCGCCCCGATCTTCGTCGCCAACCCGCGCTTTGACCTCGTGCAGGCCGGCGACCCCGAGCTGTACGTCATCACCGGCCATCCCAACCCGACGCGCTATGACGTGATGCAGCCGGGGGTGGTGACGACGGCGCCCGTCCAGCGCGAGATCATCGCCTCGCTGCAGCGCTCCGGCACCCGCGTGGTGATCCGTTGGCTCGATCCGCGCGCCGACCAGGTCGAGCCCAACGGGTCGGGTCGGTCGAGCGGGGTGAACCTGCTCGGCCGCTGGATCGCCGCCCACTATCCCCCGGTGGCGCGCTACGGCTATTACCAGGTGCTGGTGGGCGGCCGCCGCGCGGCGACGCGATGAGCGAGCGGCTGCCCTTCCCTCGCGGCGAGCTGCGCCGGCGCACGCTGCGGGGCACGATCGTCACCGCCGGCTTCCTGGTGGCGATCGATGCGCTCGTGCTCGTCCAGGGGCTGGTCGTGACCCGCCTGCTGGGCCCGCGCCAGATCGGCCTCTACGGCGTCGTCTCGACGACCGTGATCTCGCTGATCGCGCTCAAGCGGGTCGGCATCGACGAGGCGTTCGTTCAGCAGGACCAGCCCGACCAGCGGGCCGAGTTCCAGTACGCGTTCACGCTCGAGCTCGGGCTGTCGGTGGCGATGTGCGCGATCATCCTCGCGCTGTCGCCGGCGGTCGCCGCGATCTACTCCGACCACCGGCTGCTGGCGCTGATGGCGAGCCTCGCGTATCTCCCGCTCGCGTTCGCGCTGCAGGCGCCGCTGTGGGTGTTCTTTCGCCGGATGGACTTCCGCCGCCAGCGCTCGCTGCAGGCGATCCAGCCGCTGGTCGGCTTTGTCGTCACGGTGCCGCTGGCGGCCGCCACCTCGCTGGGGGTGTGGAGCCTGATCGTCGGCCAGGTCGCGGGCTACGCGGTCGCGGTCGCGGCGGCGCTCGCCGTCGCCCCCTACCCGCTGGCGCTGCGCTATGA
The DNA here is from genome assembly GCA_049509055.1 of Solirubrobacteraceae bacterium. Classification (GTDB taxonomy): domain Bacteria; phylum Actinomycetota; class Thermoleophilia; order Solirubrobacterales; family Solirubrobacteraceae; genus Palsa-465. Next base: position 43,772 of record JBELAG010000001.1, on the reverse strand, counting down.
CCGCGCGATCGCCGCCCGCTACCTGCGCTTCTCGGCGCCGATCCTCGTCACGGTCCTGGGGGCGATCGTGATCGCCCAGGGGCCGGTGCTGGTGATCAAGCTCCACGACGGGCTGGCGGCGGCCGGCTTCATCACGCTCGCGGTCACCCTGACGCGCTACATCGACCGCGCCGACCAGATCGTCACGGCGACGATCTACCCGGCGATCTGCGCGATCCAGGGCCAGCGGCCGGCGCTCGAGGAGCTCTACCTGAAGTCCAATCGCGCGACGCTGCTGTGGGTGGCGCCCTACGCCGCCGGGCTCGTCCTGTTCGCCCCGGACCTCGTCGGCTTCATCCTCGGTCCGAGCTGGCACCCCGCGGTCGTGCTGCTCCAGGGCCTCGCGGTGGTCGGCGCGATCACCCAGCTGGGCTTCAACTGGTTCTCGTTCTTTCGCGCGCACGGCGACACCCGCCCGCCGGCGGTCGAGGCGGTCGCCGGCGCGATCGCGTTCGTCGCCCTCGCGCCGGCCGGCCTGCTGCTCGACGGCTTCGACGGCTTCGTCCTGGGCCGGATCGGCGCGGCGCTGGTGGCCTTCGCCGTCCGCAGCGTCTACGTCCGGCGCCTGCTGCCCAACGCCCGCTACCGCCGGCTCGTCGGTCCGGTCCTGCTGCCGCTCGCGCTCGCCTGCGCGGCGGTGGTGGCGTTGCGGCTCGCGCTGTGGGGCGGCCGGCGCACGCCGGCGCAGGCGATCGGCGAACTGCTGCTGTTCAGCGTCGTGTACGGAGCGTTGGTGTTTCGCCGCGAGCGGACACTCGTGTCCGAACTGCTCGCAGCGTTGCGGGGGCGGGGGACGTGAGGGAGACCGGCTCCGAATACGGTGTACAACCTCCCGAACGTCCGGGCGCTACCGCGCTCGAAGCGCGATCACGACGTCTTGGGGGGTGCGGCCCTCGCGCCCCGACCATGTCCCGGGGGTGATCGCATCGATCGTGAGACCGTGGGCCGGCAGGCGCTCGCGCAGCCACGGCTCGTCGTAGGCGACCGCCGCCTCGGGCACCGCGGGATCGCGGACGGCGACCTCACGCCGGCGCGCGAACGCCGGTGGCGTCGGCGCGCCGGCGGGGATCAGCAGCCACGTCGTGAACAGCCGGCCGCCCGGCGCCAGCACGCGCGCCGCCTCGGCCAGGTAGTGATCGGCCGTCCCGGCGAGCAGGTGGGTGAAGACCGAGGTGGCGATCACGAGGTCGAAGGCGCCGTCGTGAAACGGGAAGCGGTACTCGTCGGGCGCCAGCGAGCCCGCCGGGTTGTAGGCCGCGTTGCGCAGGTCGGCGTGGTGGAAGCGAAACGGCGCCGGGGTTCGGACATAGCGCGAACGGCACCAGTCGATCCCCGTCCGCACCACGTCGAAGCCGTCATAGCCGCCCGGCGGGCGCAGCACCGGCACGAGCACCCGCGCCATGCGTCCGATCCCGCAGCCGATCTCGAGTACCCGATCCGAGGACTCGAGCCCGGCGAGCTCCTCGAAATAGCCGAGGAACTCGGCGCCGGTGGCCCGGAAATCCGAGTCGCCGACGTAGTCCGACAGGCGCCGGGGCGGCGTCAGGGCGTCGCTGCGGCCGAGCGCGCCGTCGGCGGCATCGGCCGCGCGCAGCGCCAGCGACCGGGCCGCCCGCCCGATCACCGAACGCCGGCGGGCTCGCCGGCGGGCTCGCCGGCGGCGCAGACGATCCCGATCGAAACCCCGGCGGGAAGCCGGGCGCCGTGGCCGATCAGCCCGGCCTCGAGGCGCATCGGCGCCTCGAGCAGGCGGTTGAGCGCCGCCGGCGTCAGCCGCAGGTCGGGGCGCTCGCCGTCGGCATCGGTGTGGCGGCGGCCGAGCACGCGGACGGCGGCGATCGGGGGCAGCAGGACGGTGTTGAAGTAGCTCCAGGCCAGCGGGCGCCAGCCGGCCGCCTGCAGCCGGCCACGCAGCCGCGCCAGCGTGTAGCGGCGGAAGTGATGGTGGGCGGTGTCGTGCTGACTCCACAGCCAGCGATAGGCGGGCACGGTCGCCAGCAGCCGGGCGCCGGGGGCGGCGACGCGGCGCAGCTCGCGCATCGCCGCGCGATCGTCGGACAGGTGCTCGAGCACGTCGGTGGCGAGGATCAGATCGAACGAGCCGTCGGGGAAGGGCAGCTCCTCGATCCGGCCCTCGCTGACCCCCTCCACGCCCCGCAGCCGGCAGAACTCGATCGCCTGCGGCGAGGAGTCGACCCCGCGCGCGGTGCCGGGCGTGCCGAACTCCCGCAGGTTGTGGCCGGTTCCGCAGCCGGCATCGAGCAGCCGCAGGCCGTCGATCGCGCCGGTGCGCTGCAGCAGCGCCCGAATCACCGCGCGCCGCCCGGCGAACCACCAGTGGGTGTCCTCGAGCTCGAACTGCTCGCGGTAAGCCTGCTGCTCCAAGGCGGGCGATTGTATTGCGCCCGTCCCGTCACCCCTTAGTCTCCGCACGTGATGAGCCCGCCAGCCGCCCCACAGGAGCCGCTGCTCTCGGTCGTCGTCCCGGTCCTCAACGAGGAGGCGGGCCTGCCCGAGCTGCATCGCCGGCTGACCGAGACGCTCGGCGCCCTCGACGGGCCGACCGAGATCGTCTACGTCGACGACGGGTCCAGCGACCGTTCGGTGCAGCTCGTCCGGGGCTGGGTCGGCGCCGGCGCGGTCGAGGTCGCGCTCGTCAGGCTGTCGCGCAACTTCGGGATGGAGATCGCGATGTCCGCGGGGCTCGACCATGCCCGCGGCCGCTACGTCGCGCTGATGCACGCCGACCTCCAGGACCCGCCCGAGCTGCTGGCCGAGATGCTCGCCGCCGTCCGCGGCGGCGCCGACGTCGCCTACGCGCGGCGGATCGGCCGCGACGAGAGCGCGGTCAAGCGCTTTCTCGCCACCGCTTTCTACGGCCTGATGGCCCGCGTCGCGCGGGTCCCCTACCAGGGCCAGGCCGGCGACTTCCGGGTGATGTCGCGGCGGGTCGTCGAGGCGATCCGGCAGATGCCCGAGCGCCGGCGCTTCCTGCGCGGGCTGGTGGCGTGGGTGGGGTTCGTGCAGGTGCCGGTCGAGTACCGGCGGGCGGGGCGCCACGCCGGGCGCGGCGCCACCTATCCGCAGCTGCTCGGCCTGGCGCTCGAGGCGCTGACCGCCTTCTCCGACGTCCCGCTCCAGCTCGCCACGCTGTTCGGCATGCTCACCGCGCAGCTGAGCGCGCTCGGCGCGGTGGTGATCCTGCTGCTCAGCCTGATCGGCGCCGTGCACCCCAGCGTGTGGGTGTGGGTGCTGGCCGCCGTGCTGTTCCTGTCGGGCGTCCAGCTGACGACCGTCGGAATCCTCGGCCGCTACCTCGCGCGGGTCCACGCCGAGGTGCTGGGGCGCCCGCTGTATCTCGTCGACTGCGTGATCCGCGACCCGGCAGCGCCCGCCGCGGCCCCCGGGGCGGCCGCGGCCCCCGGGCTCGCGCCGGCCCCCGGGCTCGCGCCGGCCCCCGCCCGGCGGTGACCGCCACGCGGTTGCGGGCCGGGGCGTGGCCGGCGCCCAGAGCGACGGACACGCCCCGCCGGCGCGACGCGCTGTGGCCGCTCGGGCTGTACGCGGCCCTGTCGCTGGTGCTGTTCGGGGGCCCGGTCGTCGGGCATCTCGACAGCCGGATCATCGCGTCGGACACGATCGACTCCAGCCAGTTCATGTGGTTCTTCGCGTGGTGGCCGCACGCGCTGCTGCACGGGCTCAACCCGTTCGTGACCCACGTCATGTTCGTCCCCTCGGGCTTCAACCTGACGTGGTCGACGGCGATGCCCGGCCCGGCCATCCTGCTCTCGCCGGTGACGCTGGCGTTCGGCCCGGCGGTCACCTGGAACGTGATCCAGCTGGCCTCGCCGGCGCTCAGCGCCTGGACCGCGTTCCTGCTGTGTCGGGAGCTCACCGGCCGGGTCGGGCCCTCGCTGGCCGGCGGCTACGTGTTCGGGTTCTCGCCGTACATGCTGATCCACCTCACCGGCGGGCCGTACCTGGCGCTGGCCGCGCTCGTGCCGGTGTTCGTGTGGCTGGTGGCGCTGCGCCTGCGCGACGCGATCAGCCGGCGGCGCTTCGTGATCGCGATGGCGCTCGCGCTCACCGGGCAGTACCTCATCTCCAGCGAGGTGCTGGCGACCTCGGCGCTGTTCGGTGTGCTCGCGCTCGTCCTGGCGTTCGTCCTGCTGCCGGCGGCGCGCCGCGCGCTGCGCGAGCTCGTCCCCCCGCTGGCCGGGGCGTTCGCGATCACCGCCGTGCTGATCAGCCCGTTTCTCTACTACTTCTTCTTCGGGCAGCACTATCCGCCGGCGGCGACGCACTTCCCCGCCGACCTCGCGTCCTACGCGCTGCCCTCGCCGCTGATGGCGATCACGCGGCGAGCGCCGATGTTCGTCGGCTCCAATACCGAGGGCTACCTGGGTGTCGGGCTGATCGTGCTGGTCGCGATCTTCGCCTGGGAGCAGCGCCGCACCCGCGCGGCGTGGGTGGTCACGTTGTCGATCGCGGCGGCCGGGCTGTGCACGCTCGGCGCCCATCTCCTCGTGCGCGGCCACAAGACGTCGATCCCGATGCCGTGGCTGGTCCTGTCGCACCTGCCCGTCCTGCGCTACGCGATCCCGGTGCGCCTGGCGCTGTTCGTCGACCTGCCGGTGGCGGTGATCGTCGCCCTGTTCCTGAGTCCCGAGCAGGCGCCGCCCCGGCCCGCGGGCCGGGGCCGGCTGTGGCGCTGGGGGCTGGCGGCGGTGGCCGTGGCGCTGATCCTCCCGGATGTCGGCAACGTCGCCTGGAACGTGCCGGTCGCGGACCCCGCCTTCTTCGCCTCCGGCGCCTACCGCTCCTACCTGAAGGCCACCGACAACGTGGTGACGATCCCGGCGTGGGGCCCCAACGAGCGCTGGCAGGCCGACACCGGCTTTGCCTTCAATCTCTCCGACGGCTACGCCGGCAACCCGTTCCCGGCAGCCTACGCCCGGTTTCCGACCTGGAACACGCTGCTCACCGGGCAGTTGACCCCCGGATGGCCGGCCCAGCTGCGCCGCTTCGTGGCGGCCAAACACGTCACCGCGATCGTCGTCGAGGAGGGCGTGCCGGGGCCATGGCGAACCCTGTTCGCGACGCTCGGCGCTCGCCCGATCTCGACCGGCGGCGTGCTCTTCTACCGCCTGCGCCGCGCGCCGCCCGGTCCATAGACTGTGGCGATGGTGAGGCCCACGCCGTCGATGTCGGTCATCGTCCCCGTCTACAACGAGGCCGAGGAGATCGTCAAGATCATTCCCGCGGTGCGGGCCGCCCTCGCGGCGCGAGGGGGTGACTGGGAGATCCTGGTCGTCGACAACGCCAGCACCGACGACACCGTCGCGCGGGTCGGGCCGTTCCTCGCCGATCCCCGCGTGCGGGTGATCCGCAACCCGGTCAACCGCGGCAAGGGCTACTCGGTCCGCCGCGGAATGCTCGAGGCCGGCGGCGACCTGCGGCTGATGTGCGACGCCGACTGCGAGCACTCGCTGGCCTCGCTGCCGGCGATGGAGGCGCTGATCGGCGACCGCTGCGCGATCGTCGCCGGCGCCCGCAACGCCGCCGACTCGCAGGTGGCGCGCTATCAGCCGATCCAGCGCCGCGCCGCCAGCCTGGGGTTCATCTTCCTGTGCCGCCGAGTGATGGGCGAGCCCCTGCGCGACGTGTTCTGCGGCTTCAAGCTGTTCACCGCCGACGCTGCGCGGGACGTCTTCAGCCGGGCGCGGATCGACGGCTGGGCGTTCGACGCCGAGGCGCTCGCCCTCGCCCGCGCGCTCGGCTACGGCGTCGCGCCGTGCGGGATCGCGTGGACGCACCGGCCCGGCTCGCGGCTGTCGATCCCGCGGATCATGGTCCCGGTGCTGCGCGAGCTGATCGCCACGCGGGCGCACATCCGCGCGGCCGCGCTGAGGCCCCGCCGCACGTGCGACGGCCCGCCCGCCACGCCGGCCGCCGCGGCGGCCGCAGAGCCCGCCGCGCCCCGCAGCTGACCGCGCGGGGCCTCGCCCGGTTCATGACAACGGTCACGGCTCGAGAGTGAACACGACGCGGATCAACTCGGACACCGCGATCGATGTCGCCGTATCGATCGTCAACACGTCGAACTGCGCGCTGCTCATGCGTTGCCTGGAGACGCTGCTCGATGACCCTGGGCGGCGCTGCTCGGTCGAGCTGCACGTGCTCGACAACGCCTCGGTCGATGAATCGGTGGACGCCGTGCGCCGGAGACTCCCGCAGGTGCACGTGATCGCCCAGCCCCACCGCGCCGGATTCGGCGCCAACCACAACGTCGTGGTCGCGGCCGTCGAGAGCCGATACGTCTACATCCTCAACGAGGACACCGAGACGCCGCCGGGGACGCTTGACGCGCTCGTGGGCTATCTGGACGCGCACCCGCGCTGTGCGATCGTGGGGCCACGCATCGTCGGCCCCGACGGTCGCCGGCAAGGCTCGGCGTGGCGGCTGATGAGCCTGCGGGTGCAGTTGCTCTGGGCGCTGACGCTCGGCCGGCGGGGAGCGGTGGTATCCACCGGCGATCAGCCGAAGGCGGTCGGAGCGGTGTCGGCCTGTGCGATGCTCGTCGACCGCGCGGTGTTCGAGCAGATCGGCGGCTTTGACGAGCGCTACTTCATCTTCAGCGAGGAGGCCGACATAGCGCGCCGCCTCGCGCCGCTGGGCTACGAGATCCACTACCTGCCGTCGGTCGTGACCTGATTCATGAAGATCCCCATCACGTTGCGGTACCGATCCCCCGTGTTCTGCAACTCCCCGTAGACGTTATGGGGCCTGAAGACGACGAAGTCCAGCCCGAACATCTGGTGTGAGGCGATCAGGTCGAGCTCGACGGCGCGCTTGGCGATTCCATAGGGGTCCTCGGGCTCGGGAGTGAGCGTCTCGATCATCGGTACCTGCCCCGCGCCGTACACCGCGATCGACGACGTGAATACGAAGCAGTCGGCGCCGTGATTGACGGCCGCGTTGATCAGGTTCACCGATCCGATCAGGTTCTCGGTGTAGTTGAAGCGCTTGATGAAATGGCTGAGCCCCTCGGCCGCGTACGCCGCGAGGTGATAGACGATCTCGAACTCCTCCCGGCCGAACAGGGCATCGATCGCCGCGTGGTCGATGACCGATGCTTTCACGAAGCGTGCCCTTGAATCCACGTTGGCACGGAATCCACCGCTGAGGTCGTCGAGCGCGACCACGTGATGGCCACGGTCGACCAGCGCGGTGACGAGGTGCGCACCCATGAAGCCGGCGCCGCCCGTGACCAGGCAGCGTGCCATCAGGCGATCGCCCGTCGGAGTCGTCGACCGCAACGGGGTCCGGCGATCGAAGCTGCCGCGCATCTGAGGTTGGACGGCACGGAGCCTGAAGCCTAACCGTTCGGCAGTCGTCGCCCCCTGGCCCGCGAGGGCCTCCCGCAGGCCGACCGTCGCGGGGGCTGATCATGCCGGTGTGCCGTCGCTCGTCAGCGAGAGCACCCGGTCGCAGACCGAGATGACATCCGTGTTGCCTGAGGCGACGATCACGACGGCGCCCCGGCGGGCGTGCGTGACGAGTTGATCCAGGACCACGTCGCGCCAGTGCTCGTCAAGGGCCGATGTCGGCTCATCGGCGAGGATCAGGTCGGGGCCGGTGGCGAGCGTGCGGGCGACCGCGACGCGCTGGCGCTGGCCGCCGGAGAGGGTGCCGACCAGCTGCCGGGCGTGGTCGGCGAGACCGAGTTGATCGAGCGCTGCGGCTGCGCGTCGCGCCACGTCGGTCCTGGGTACCGCGGTGGACTGCAGCGGCAGTGCGACCGTCTCCTCGGCGCTGAGGATCGGGACCAGGCACAGGTTCTGGAGGATGATTCCGGTGACGGCGTCGCGCCAGGCGAGCGCTGGACGGCCGTCGATCAGGACCCTGCCGGCGGCGAGCGGCGCGAGCCCGCCGAGCGCGTAGAGCAGGCTCGTCTTACCCGACGCCGACGGTCCGCTGAGCCCGAGGATCTCACCGGCCCCGACGACGACGTCGATCCCGCGCAGGATGATCGCCTCGCCTCCGAGGACGGCGAGATCCTCGCCGCGGAGCTCCGAGATGCTCACGCGCCGGCCGACGGTCCGTGCGCGTCCTGCGGGTCGACGCGGCGACCTCGGGAGGCAGCTGCACGCTCCCGTCGCGGCCCGCCACGGCCAGCCGCTGTCCGGCTCGCCGCTCGGAACCGACGACCCCGTGGGCGATCCCGAGTGCCCGCGGCAGCGCCTCGGCCAATGTCGTGTCATGCGTGACGATGATGACGGTGGCGCCGCTCAGCGCGTGGGCGCGTCGCAGATTGTCGATCACCGCGTCGCGCCCGGCGTGGTCCAGCCGGGCGGTCGGCTCATCGGCCAGCAGCACCCGGGGCGAGGTTGCCGTCGCGCCGGCGATGGCCACCCGTTGCTGCTCGCCGCCTGAGACCCCGTGCACGGGCCGCCGGGCGACCGCGCCCAGCCCGAACGCATCGACGAGCTCATCGGGAGACCAGCGAAGCGGCCAACCGCGGCGTCGGGCGCCCCGTTGGGCGAAGGCCAGGTTCTCCAGCGTCGTGGCGTAGGGGAGCTGGTTACGGAGCGGGTCCTGCAGTATCAGCGCCAGCTCGGTCGCGCGCAGGCGGGCCAGGCCTCGACGGTCCAGCCGGGTCATGTCATGGTCGCCGACGCGGATCGTGCCGGCGGTCGGCGCCATCAGCCCGCTGAGCAGGGCAAGCAGCGTCGACTTGCCCGAACCCGACGGTCCGTTGATCGCCACCATCTCTCCGGCCCGGGCGTGCAGATCGACGTTGCGCAGAGCGACGATCGGCGCGTCCTCACCGGGGTAGACGTGGACGACCCCGGCGCAGACGACCTCGGCGCCGGCGGCGCTCATCAGCGGCTCAGCCCGTGCCCTCATCGGCGGCGATTCGCAGCAGGGCGGGTGACATCCGGCGAACCAGGACCGCGGTGACCGCGCCGGCGACCAGCGACACCGCGATGACCACGGCCGCGAGGATCGCCGCGATCACGCTCGCCGGCAGCCCGTACCGCAGCGGGGCGAGCGAGGCGGAGGCCAGTTCCGGCAGCGAGGGAGCCGCGATCACCGCGGCCAGCGCTCCGACGCCGACGCCGCACATGGCGGTGAGCATCAGGATCGCCGACTCGATCCCGAGCGAGCGTACGAGCACCGATCGGGGCACCCCGGCGACCTGCAGCGAGACGAGCTCGGTCGCCCGCTCACGGGTCGCGGCGCCGAGCGCTCCCAGCGTGCTCGCGGCGGCGACGATCAGCGCGGCGATCGTCGCCGCCAGCAGGAAGTCGTCGGCCAGCGCCGGGGCGGAGCGCTGCAGCGCGGCCCACACGGTCGACGAGCGCTGAACGCTGATCAGCGTCAGGCCCGCCGCGCGCAACCGGGCCAGCGCGTCGGCCGGGGCGCGAGGCCCGAGCCAGACCTCGTCGGTCGTGTCCGGACTGGTGGGGGCCACCTGCGCGTCGGACAGCAGGCCCAGATCGACCATGACCGCATCGGCGCCGACCCGCGGCAGCGCCGACGCGACCACGACCGGGTGCACGCTGATCGGGTTGCCGTCGAGCCCCTCCGCCGGCAGCGGTCCGACCACCTCTGCGTTCGCCGACTCCAGCTCGGAGGTGGCCACCCCGGGGAGCACGAGCGGGTGGTCGGCGGGGGAGACCATCGGCGACGTCAGGCTGCCCGTCGCGCCGGCGTCGGCACCGATTGCCGCGGCGGTGGCGGTCAACGTGAGGCCCTGCGCCTGTCCTGACTCGACGCGCACCCCGGGGGCGGTGGACCGCCAGCCGTCCGGCACCAGATCGGCCGGCACCTGCCGCGATGTCCCAGCGGGCGAAAGCGCCACCACTCGGCCGATGCTCAACTCGACGGTGCCCGCCGCCGGGACGCCCCGGCCGGGCGCCGGCCCGACGCCGAGCCCTGCCAGCTCACACCCCGCCGGACACACCCTGGCGAGGTCGGCGCGGTAGGTCCCCTGGCCCGGGTGCAGGCTCCCCAGGTCGACGATCGCGGTCCCGGCCGCGGCGGTGAAGACCCAGATGTCCAGGTCGACGGGGACCCGCGTGACGGTCGTGACCGTCCGGGCGGCGACCTGCACCCGCTCACCGGGCAGCGTCACCGCCGCGAGGCCGGAGGGGCGAAGCGTGCGCGCGATGCTCTGCACCGTCGCAGCCGAGATTCCGGTCGGCCACGACGCTGCGGCCGGCAGGCGCCGGGCGTCGACGGCCAGCAGCCTCGTGCTCGGCGTGTGCAGGTCGACCGTCGCCATCGCGAACCGTCCGCGCGGATCCGCCCGCTCGACCGCTCGCTCCAGGCTCGTGCTGCTCAGCGGCGCCACCGTGACGACCGCGCGGGCCCCGACCTGAAACTGCGCCGCCGTCGCCCGGTTGCTGCGAGCCACCGACCACGCCACCGAGGCAAAGCAGGCCAGGCAGAGCGCGATGATCAGCACCCGGGCCTGGCGCAGAACCGTCGGCCGACGGACGGTCTGACGCAGAGCCAGGAAGAGGCCGACCCAACCCGAATCGGCGGTCGGCGACATCCCGAGCCGGCAGGCGGACAGGATCAGCTGGACGGCCAGAACAGCGGCACCGAGCGCGATCAGCCCGGGCGCCGCCGAGGCCAGCGGATCGCTGTGTGCGCTCGACAGCGCGCCGGTCGTGTCGAGCACCACGAGCGCCGCGATCGCCAGTACGACCAGCACCGCGTCGGCGACCCGGCCCATCACCGAAGGGCCTGTCGGCGCGCGCACGGCGCGCTCCCGGTCGCCGGCGCCCAGCAGTCGCATGGTCGCGATGCCGAGAGCGCCGATGATCGCCGCCACGGTCAGTCCCAACGCCGCACATGTCCGTCCATCGAACGCGATCACCGCCGAGGGCACGAGCAGATGCGCTCGGGCGACGACGACCGACACCCAGGCCGCCGCCACGCCCAGAACGGCCCCCAGCGCGCACAGGATCCCCGGCTCGGCGGCGGTCGCCCACACCATGCTGATCGCCGGAAAGCCGCGCAGTGCAGCGACGCGTGCCTCCGATCGACGGGCGTCGCTGCTGCGTACCAGCAGGTCGCCGAGTACCCAGACGGCGAGCAGAACGAGTTGCGTGGCGGCGATCGCGACGATCGTCGTCATCGCCCGCCGTTGACGGTCAGCCGCCGCCAGCACCGACGGGAGCTGGGTGCCGGCCGTGATCCCCTGCCTGTTCAGGGTCGCGGCGGTCCGGCTCAGGACCTGCTTCACCGCGGCCTCGTCGGCGAGGCCGACGGCGCCGGCGCGCAGCGGCACCTGGCCGATCGCCGTCGGAACGTCCTGCGCGGGCACCGCCAGGGCGGTGGCCTGCGACGCGATCAGCGGATCGGTCTCGGCGGGCCCGCCCGGCCCCCCGGAGCTGTGTCCGAACGGGAAGTCCCCCGGCCCGTCGCCCCACCAGTACGGCAGGTCGACGTCGGGGGTCGAGATGAGCCCGGTGACCCTCAGTCGCAACGGCCCGCTCCGTCCCTTGGCGAAGGCGTCGATCGTGGCGCCGACCGATGCCCCGATCTGCCGGGCGCCGCGGTCGGTCATCACGACGTCGCCGGCACCCAAGTCGCACCGACCGCGCTCGAAGTGCAGCACGCGGCAGATGCCGGTTCGCCAGAACAGCTCCGACCTGGCGTTCGACAGGACCACGCCGGCCAGAACGGTGGTGATCGGGGCGCCATACCAGCGTCCCGAGGCGTCCACGACTCGCTCGGCCCGCTGCACCGGGCCGAGCGGGTGCGCTGGTCGGAGTAGGTCAGCACCGTCACCCCGCGATCCTGCACCGCGGCCGACGCGATCGCCCGGCGCAGCACCGAGTCACCCGCCGCGTGCAGGTACAGCGGGCCGAGCACTGCGGTCGCGACGGCGATCGTCGCGGTGATCACGGTCAGCACCGAGGCGGCGAGGCGCCAACGCACGCCCCGCAGCATCGTCACCGCCGTTCGCGACGCCGGACCGGCGGCGCGAGCGTGTCCGCCTCGGCCTCGCGCCCGCCGGCGCGATAGGCAGCGGCCAGGCTGCGTCGCGTCGTGAGCGTGCCGGGGTGCCCTGGGCCCAGGATCCGGGCGCTGTCGGCGAGCAGCGGCTCGAGGATCGCGACCGCGTCCGCCGCACGCCCGGCGGCCCGGTAGCACACGGCGAGGTTGTGACGGGTGGTGAGCGTGTGCGGGTGATCGGCGCCGAGGATCCGCATGAAGTCGGCAACGAGCGGTTCGAGGATCAGGATCGCCGCCGCGATGTCGTGGGCGGCCTGGTAGGTGGACGCGAGGTTGCCCCGGCTGGTCAGCGTGTCGGGGTGCTCGGCGCCGAGGATCCGCACACGGTCCGCGCGCAGCGCCTCGAAGATCGCGATCGCCTCCGCCATCCGCCCGACGTCTCGATACGCGAGCGCGAGGTTGTTGAGCGTGGTGAGCGTCTCGAGCTGCTCGGCGCCACGGATCCGTGTGTAGTCGGCTCGCAATGATTCGAGGATCACGATCGCCTCCGAGGCGCGCCCATCGGCCCGATAGGCGAGCCCCAGGTTGTGGCGGGTGGTGAGCGTCTCGGGGTGCTCGATGCCGAGGATCTGAGCGCTGTCGGCCACGAGCGGGTCGAGGATCGCGATCGCCTCCGTCACCCGGCCGGCGGCGCGCAAGACCGTGGCAAGGTGGTTTCGGGATCTGAGCGTGTCGGGGTCACGCGCTCCGAGGATCCGCTCCTGGTCTGCGACGAGGGACTCACAGCAGGCCATCGCCTCCTCCGCGCGGCCCGTCTGCCGTAACGCGACCGCCGTCCAATACCGCGCCGTCAACGTCTCGCGATGGTCACGACCGAGGGTGTGCTCGGCCGCCGCGGCGCTGCGCCGCGCGAGCGCGAGCCCGCGAGCACCGTCTCCGGCCCAGATCAGGTACGTGCACGCGCGGTTGAGCAGGCCGATCAGCCGCGACACCGCGTCCCCGAGCTGCGCGGCGCCGTCAGCCAGGGCGATCACGTGCGAGAGCAGGCACTCCGAGTGCGGCCACCGGGACGGATCGGCGGGGTCGGCCGGGAACGCCTGGTCGAGCGCGGCGAGCGCGCGCGTGATCGGGGTCTGATCGCCGCGAGCGCGAGCGTCGTCGCGCACCACCTTCTGCAGGAGCCGGTGCACGCTGACCGTCTCGTCGTCGACGGTGGCCAGGCTCGCCCGCGCGAGCGCGCCCAGCGCTGTCGCGAGTCGCATCCGCTCGCCCGGCTGCTCGGGGTCGATCAGCACGCCGAACAGGGATCTGGGGATCGCGTCCGGGCCGAGGTGGGCGGCGAGCGCGAGCGCGTCGCCGGCCCGCGGCGCCCGGGCGCTCGCGGCGGCGATCGACGCCCTCCAGGTCGAGGCGACCGTCTGCTCGTAGGAGGGCTCGGGACGTGAGGTGAACAATTCCTGGGCCGGCAGCGCGCCGAGCAGCTGCAGGTAGTCGTCAAAGCTGTCGGCGCTGTCGGCGCAGTAGGCGGCGGCGTGGGTCAGCGCGAGCGGCAGACCCCCGAGCGCCTGCGCCAGGCGCCGCGCCCCGTCGCGGTCGCGCGGACGGTCGGCCCGTTCGATGAGGTAGTCGACCGCGGTCTGCTCGTCGAACACGTCGAGCGACAGCGCGGGGGCGAACTGGCGCACCTCCCGGTCGCGCGACGTCACCAGCACCCGGCCACCACCGCCCCGGGGCAGGCAGCCGGCGAGTTGAGCCGGGGAGTCGAGGTTGTCGAGCACGAGCAGCCAGCGCTCCTGACCCCGCCCCAGGCGCAGCAGCGCTAGTTCACGCGCCTCGGCGGGCGATAACCCGTCGACCGGTTCGCCGAGCGCGGCCGCGAGCTCGGCCAGGTCGGCGACGCCGCCGTCCTGCGCCCGGATCCAGGCCACGACGTCGTACTCATCGGCGTGCGCGGCGACGTAATGCTCGGCCAGCCGGCTCTTGCCCACGCCGCCCAGCCCGGTGATCGCCTGGGTCACCACCGCACGGTCGGCGACCTGGAGCGCCTCCTCCAGCGCGGCGAGCTCGCGGGTGCGGCCGACAAACAGCCGGGGCACCAACGGGAGGTTGAAACCGACCGGCGCCCCGCGCCCCGTGACGGGCGCCGGCGGCGTGGTCCGGGCAGCGCGGCGAACGATCACATCCTCCAGATGCCCGCGCACCAGTCGCTCGAACTCCACCGGCGTGGTGTAGGACCACCACAGCTGCTCGCGGGGCAGCTCCTCGCGAAACGCCATCACCTGCATCAGCTGCTCGGCCTCAGCCTTGCTGGCGGGGAACCCTTCGCGCTCGCAGAAGTAGACCATCACATCGGGCCGGTGGTTCTCTCGCCACGCCTCCCACGCTCGACGCAGCTCGTGCTCGGTCCCCGACCGCGCGTCGCCGGTCGGCGTCCCGAACCGCCACCAGAAGATCCCGATCGCGATATCGGACTCACCGATCTCCATCCGCTCATCGATCAGCCCCTGTGGCCCGGCGATGTGCAGGCCCGCACGCGCATCGGTCTCCCACCGCCACAGCGACAGCAGGCAGCCGTGTGACCGCGCGACCCGGCGGTTGAGCTCGTCGACGACGACCGCGACCGTGGCGCGCTCCTCGGCGACATCCCCGGGCGAGAGGACGACCACCCGGATCAGCTCGACGTTGCGCTCACTCGCTGCCACCGGACGGGAGCGTAACCGCATCGCTCGCACCGCTGAGGATCGGCCGGTCGGCGACGACGCCGAGCTGCCATGCCGCCACCGCAGAGCGCGATCAGCTCACGGGGAGCGCGAAATAATCCTCCGTCGTGACCGGCGTGAAGCCGATCGACGTGTACAGCGCGAGCGCTCGGTCGTTGTCGACGGCCACCTCCAGGCCGACGCGGCGCGCGCCATCGGCCCGGAGCTGCTCGCACCCCCGCCTCAGCGCATCGCGGCCGAGGCCACGGCCCTGCCAGGCGGGGTCGATCACAAACCCGTGGATGCGACCGTCGCCTCCCTCGCGCGTCAGGCTCAGCGTTCCGATCGCCGAGCCGTCCAACTCGACGACCGATGTCGACCCGTGTGTCGAGCTCGGGCGCTCAGCGAGATCATCCGGCGCCGGTCCTCCGAACCCCACCTCCAACAGGTGGGAGACCACGGGAATGTCCGCCGCGGTCGCCGGGCGGATCCCGAGCGCCGGCTCGTGCGGCCCGCGCATCGGATCGCCGGCCAGGACCAGAGCGTGCTCTGAGTGATCGAACCGCGCACCGTTGCGCAGCGCCAGACGCCTCCCCGCCTCCGAGGTGCGCGGAACGATCAGCAGCACCGGCCGGTGGCCCAGCCCGCGGTAGAGCGGCACGGCGCCGGCCAACAGCGCCGTCCCGATGCCGCGCCGGCGAGCGTCGGGCGCGACCATGCCGGCCAGCTCCAGCGACAGGCCGAAGCGATACAAGCCCAGGAAGCCCCGCAGCCGGTCCTCCTCCCACCACAGCAGGTCCTCGACGCGGCCGCCGTCACGGCGGCGAAGCCTCGCCCCACTCGAGCTTCAAGCGGCCACCGTCGGCCGCCACCACCTCCCGCTCGAGCTCGGCGATCGCGCTCAAGGCTCGAGATGACAGGCCTGCGGCTTGCTCGAGCATGACAAGAGCAAACCAGGTCTCCTCCGCGCGTGGTCCGTCGCCGCTGAGAGGCTGGTACACTCGGAAACCGTTATAACGATGTCCGAGTCATTGAAGCGCCGCCTGCGGTCGCTGTTGGAGCTGGTCGTCACGATCGCCGTGGCGGTCGGCCTCGCACTGCTGATCCAGGCGTTCGTGGTCAAGCCATACAAGATCCCGAGCGGATCGATGCTGCCGACGCTGGCCATCAACCAGCGGGTCCTGGTCAACCGGATGGACACTCAGCCTGGGATCGGGGACGTCGTCGTGTTCCATCCACCTCACGGCGCGGACCTCGGGTCGGGCCAGTGTGCCGACTCCCGGCAGGGGTTCGGCACCGATGGGGATGCCCTCGCACAACCGTGCGATCGGCCGCTGGCCAGCGAATCGGCGCAGACCTTCATCAAGCGCGTCGTCGGCCTACCGGGCGACGTTCTGCGGATCGTGGACGGGCATGTCATCCGCAACGGCAAGCGGGAGCCGGACGCCTACGTCTCCGCCTGCGGCGGCGCGGCCGAATGCACGTTCTCCCATTCGATCCGGGTCCCGGCCGGCCACGTCTACATGATGGGCGACAACCGCGGGGACTCCGACGACAGCCGCTACTGGGGCCCGGTTCCGCAGCGCTACATCATCGGCGTCGCGTTCTTCACCTACTGGCCGCTGGACAGGATCGGCGTACTCTGAGTCGCATGCGGGTGGCCGAGCGCAGCGTCCTCGTCCTGACCAGCCTTGCCGGCGGCGACCGCCACGGGTACGCGCTGATCAAGGACATCGAGAGCTTCTCCGGGGTCGCCCTGTCACCGGGGACGTTGTACGGCGCGCTCGCCAAGCTCGAGGCCGACGGCTTCGTGGAGCGCCTGCCGGCCGACGACCGGCGCTACCCGTACCGGCTGACGCCGGCGGGCCGGACGGCGCTGGCCGAGCGCCTGGCCGAATCCGCCCGGATCGCGAGCCTCGGGCTCGAGCGGATCGCTCTGGGGGGCGCATGAGGCACCGCCTCACGGGCACGATCCTGCTGCTCTACCCGCGCCGGGTCCGCGAGCGCCACGGCCCGGAGATCGCGGCGCTGATCGACGACCTCGTCGCGCATGAGGGACGCTCGCGCACCGGGCTGTTCATCCGTCTGGCGGTGGACGGGCTGGTCCAGCGCGCCGCCTCGACTGCCACCGTCTGGACCGTCGTGGGGGTGCTGGCGGCGACCAGCTTCGGCGGTCTGGCGGTCTCGGATCTTGCGGCCGCCACCGCGCTCCGGGCGGTGTCGCGCACGGCGCAGACGGTCGCGCCGGCATCGCCCACCGAGCCTCGGCGGGCCGTGAGCGTCAGCGCCGCGGGAGGCTGCGCCACAGCGCGGCGGCAAGCAGGCCGAGGGCTGCGACGCCGACGTAGTGCGCCCCGAGGTGGGCCATCGCATAGCCGAAGTGGTTGCCGCCCGCCTCGCCGCCGGTGTGGATGAGATAGAGGACCGGGACGACGACGGCGAGCAGTCCGGCGGCGGCGAGGGTGAGCGCGCGGGCGCCGATCCCGCGCCACGCGACGAGGAAGATGGCGGGCGCGGCGACCACGCCGGGGATGATCCCGAACACGAACCCGAACACCAACGCGGCCGGCACCGCCGCGCGCAGCGCGCGCGCCGCGGGTCGACGACCGGGCGGATCGTCGTCAACGACCCCGGCGGGCGGGGCAAGCGGCGACGGCGGCGCGCCCGCGCGGCAGCGGCGCCGGCGCCGGCGCGGGCGCGGGCGCGGGCGCGGGCGCCACAGCGCGACCGCGATCAGCAGCACGCAGACGATCCCGCCCACCCCGGAGGCCACGTAGCCGAGCTCGGCCAGGCGGTTGGGCGCGAACGCGAAGCGGACGTCGCGGCAGTGCGAGCCCACCGGCCAGCCGTTGGCGTAGCCGTCGATCGGCGTCGGCGCGCCGAGCGAGTGCCCGCCGCAGAACGCCTCCCAGCCGCGGTTGTAGCCCTCGCCGAGCACCAGCCACGACGGCGCGGCGATCCGCACCCGGACGTCGTCGTAGGAGCCGCGCCCGGCGACGCCGCTGTCGAGCACCGCGGAGCGGTCGGCCACACCCCCGGCGGGCGCGGCCCCGGCGGCCGGCGCGGGCGACTCCAGGCGCAGCTCGTCGACCGCGAACGCCCCGGGCGAGACCGCCAGCAGCTGCTGCCCGGCGCCCAGCGCGACCGGCGCCCCGCACGACGAGGCCGCCAGCGGCTGCCCGGCCGCGAACGCCGACCGGGCGCCGTGCACGCGCAGCGCCATCACGGCGCCCCCGACCCGCAGCGCGACCGTCCCGCACCCGGCGGTGAAGGTCGGCCCGGGACGCGCCCCGGCGATCGCCGGCAACCCGTCGAGGCCCGTGATCGACGCGATCCCGACCGCCGACCGGTCACCGGCGCTCGCGCCGGGAGGCGCCTGGGCGCCCAGCACGACGATCCGCAGCTGCCGCACGCGGAGCGCCGCCGGCAGCGCGACCATCCCCGCCGGCGAGACGGCCAGCGGGCCCGCCGACCCGCCGGGCCACAGCAGCCGCACGCTCGTCGCCCGGCGGACCGCCGGCGCGGGGGCCGTCAGCACGAGCGCCGAGACACGGAACGGGCGCACGGCGGTCACCTGCCACCACGCCGAGCCCGGCCCGGCCCAGTCGGCGATCCAGGCGGTCGCCGGACGGCCATCGAGCGCCATCGAGGCCCGCCACCGCGGCTCGCCGTCGTATCGGCTCGACGACGTCGCCCGCACCGGTCCGCGGTAGCCGGCGAGGCGGTCGAGCGCGTCGTCGGGTGTCTGCGCGAACGGCGTCACCCACGCCGAGGCGGTGAAGCGGCGGGTGGCGGGCACCGTGAACAGCCGGCGCATCGTCTGCTCGGCGTCGCCGGGCGCGTGGACGTCGCGGGCCGACGCCGGGCCGGTGACGAGGTTGCGCGCGAACGGGTCATCGCCGGTCTGACGCTCGAACAGATACGTGAGCTCGACCCTCTGCAGATTGGTCCCCGCCAGCGCGCGCGCGGCGTCGAGCGGCAGGCGCAGCGCCTCCCGGGCCTGGACTCCGGGGATCCGCAGCTCGCTGATCCCGCCCGCGCCGGCGACCGCGCCCGGCCGCGGAGGCGTCACCGCGGTCAGCGACACCCGCAGGCTCCCGACGTCGCGCAGGCCGAGCACCAGCCGGTTCCACCCCGGGCGCACCGCGAAGCTGCGCCCGTCGATCATCACCCGGCGGACCGTCCCGCCGGCGTCGCCGTCGGGCAGCAGCGCCACCGACGACACGTCACGCGGGCGGGGGAAATCGACCTGCAGCCACCGATCCGACGGCGCCAGCGTGGGGTCGGCCAACCACGCCGTGGCAGGCGAGCCGTCGATCGCCGCGAACGGCGCGTGCTCGGGAAACTGGGGGATCTGTGGGGAGTACGGCGCCTCCACCGACACGATCCCGCCTCGGGATCGGATCCGAACGGGTCGAGTACGAACCCGTCGGCGCTGACGTCCTGCTCGGGGGTGAGCACCGGCCCGGCGTTCTGCTCCAGCGACCCCGACACGAACGCCTGGCGGCGGTTGGAGTCGCTGATCACGACCTGTCCGCCGTCGGCGACCGCCGCGCGCAGCCGCGCGGGAGGCAGGTCGGCGGCGTAGAACAGCGCGCGCCCGGCCGGCAGCGCGCCGAACGCGGCCAGGCCCGCCACGCCACCGGCCGACCCGTCGACGACCACCGGCGACGCCCGCGGCTCGACCCGCACCAGCCCCCGGGCCGACGGCAGGTCATACCGGCGCACCTCGGGCAGCGGCGCGTCGGGGCCGATCCCGCTCGGGGCAAACCGCGTCACCGGCCCGTAGGAGCGGGCGGGGCGCGCGAACCCGGGCTGGGCGGCCAGCTCGGCGGCGGCGTCGGCGGGGTTCGGCGCGTCGCTGCGAGCCGGGTCGTCGTCGCTGCCGGTGACCACCGAGCGCACGCCGATCAGCGACAGCAGCGGCTCGAGCTGGCCGGGCAGCAGGCGCTGCTGGTGCACGAGGCCGTCGATCGTCCACAGCAGGTCGGTGGCGCGCAGATCGGAATACGGCACCTCGGCGCGCTCGGCCACCGGCCGCGTGGCCAGCGCCGGCAGGATCGGGTCGACCGTTCCGCCCCAGGTGTAGAACGAGAACAGGTCGCCGGGGAGCACGATCGCGCGGGAGTTGGCCGGCAGCTGCCGGTCCAGCTCGGCGGCTGCGTCACGCCAGGCCGCCGGGACGCGCTGAAACGACACCTGGGCGTCCTGCGCACGGCCGCTGACCAGCGGCCACGCCGCCAGCGCGAGCACGGCCGCGCCCGCCACCGACGCAGCGCCCAGCGTCAGCGCCCGCCGCCGCCCCGGTCGCGGCCCGCCCCAAACCCGGCGCGTCAGCTCGGCCGCGCCGGCGCCGGCCAGGCACGACAGCGCGAGCGCCAGCAGCGGCGCCGCCTTGTAGGAGGCCCGCAGGAACTGCACTGCCGAGACGTGGTTGTAGGTGAAGTGCAGGCCGTGGCGCAGCGGCGTCCCCTCGGGGAACCCGGCCCCCATGATCAGCACCGCGACGAGCGCCAGGGTCAGCAGGAACGGCCCGTAGGGCCGGCGCCTGACCCACGCAAACGCGCCGAGCGCGACGGCCGGCAGCAGCAGCGACGCGACCACCACCGGGGCCGAGAACAGCAGCGTGCGGGAATCGTCGAAGTAGGGGATCGCCCGGCCGGCGAAGCCGATCCCGACGTAGGACAGCCAGAAGCTCATCAGCCGCAGGCTCTCGGTGGCGCTCGTGGTGCCCCACACGGTCCCCGGCTGCTCGGTGAAGTGCAGGAAGTCGATCCCCCACGAGGACTGGACATAGGCCGGGATCACCCACCACAGCGAGACGAGCGCGGTGAGCGGAAGCGTCCGCACGAGAAACGCCGTCAACTCGCGCCGGCCCACCGCGCCCAGCAGCCACTCATAGAGCGCCAGCAGCACCGGCCCGAGCAGCATCCACGCTGTCACCGCCCCGTTGATCCCGCCGCCGGAGGCGGTGATCAGCAGCGCGATCACCGCCGGCCAGCGCCACCCGCGCGGCTCGCGGATCCCGCGGTGGACGGCCAGCATCAGCCACGGCAGCGCAGCGTAGGCCAGGAAGGTGACCGTCGTGCGGTTGGCGTAGGTGACGACGAACGGGTTGAGCAGCGTGACCGCGCCGGCCACGAGCTCGGCGGTTGCGGTGGACGGCGCCGCCGCCCCTGGACCGGCGTCCAGCAGCGCCCTGACCAGCCGCGCCACGCCCCACGCGGCGAGCGCCAGCACGGCGCCCAGCCACAGCCGCTGCACGACCCAGTCCGGCAGGCCGAGCGCGTGGCCGGCGGCGAAGAACGGCCCCATCGGGAACAGGTAGCCGGCCTGCTGACCGGCCTGGACGTCGCCGAGCTGACCGGTCGACGTCCACATCGACGCGACGTCGGCGAGGAATCGGCCCGGATCGACGTGCAGGTTGATCTTCGTGTCGGCGGTCGCCCACCCCGGCCGCTGGATGAAGGCGAGCGCGAGCGCGCCGGCGCCGAGCAGCGCGGGGACACCCGCTGATCGGCGAGGCCTCGACATCGACGGGGAAGCGTATCGGTGGCCACCGCACCCCAAGGCGGTTGCGCGCGGTGAGACCGCGTAGGGTTTGCCCATGGATGGACCCCGAATCTGGGTGACCGTGCCGACCTTCAACGAGGCCGGCAACGTGGAGCGGATCGTGCGCGCGGTGCTGGCGCAACTGCAGCTCAGCGCGCCCGGCGACCACCGGGTGCTGATCGTCGACGACGCCTCGCCCGACGGCACCGGACGGGTCGCCGACGCGCTCGCCGCGCGGCTGCCCGGCGTCGAGGTCCTGCACCGCGCCGGCAAGCAGGGCCTGGGTCGCGCCTACCGGGCCGGCTTCGAGCACGCGCTCGCGGGCGGCGCCGAACTGGTGATCGTGATGGACGCCGACTACTCGCACGACCCCGGGCACCTGCCCGAGCTGCTCGCCGCCGCCCTCGACCACGACCTGGTGCTCGGCTCCCGCTATGTCCCCGGCGGCGCGATCGTCCAGTGGCCGCGGCTGCGGCGGCTGCTCAGCCGCGCCGGATCGCTGTACGCCCGCACGATCCTGGGCGTCGGGGTGCGCGACCTGACCGGCGGCTATCGCGCGATCCGGCGCGAGGTGCTGGAGGGCGTGGATCTCGCCACCCTGCGCTCACAGGGTTACGTCTTCAACATCGAGTTCGGCTACCGCGCGCAGCGAGCCGGCTTCCGCGTCGTCGAGGTGCCGATCGTGTTCCGGGACCGGACGGTCGGCGAGAGCAAGATCTCGCTCTCGATCGCGATCGAGGCGCTGTGGCTGGTCCCCAGCCTGCGCTGGCCGCGGCTGCGACGGGCGTGGCCCGCCCGCACCGTGCCGCTCGCCGACCCACGGCTCGACCCGGAGTCGCCGCCGGTGACGATCGCCGCCTCCGAGCTCGCGCTGCCCGCCGCCCTGGAGGCGCTCACCAGCGCCGCCGGGCCGGTGACCGCCGACCGCGAGGCCGCCGGTCAGTAGGGCCAGCCGCCGCCGTGGCCCAGCAGCCGCGCCAGCGGCGCGATCCGCGCGACGACCGCGACCTTGACGAGCAGGTTGCGCGCGAAGTACGGGAGTTCCGCCAGCTGGCGGATGGCGTTGACCGCGACGTCGGCGCCGGCGAGCGGCTCGGGCTCGCGGCGGTAGACGGCGAGCGAGCCGCGGCGCCCGCCGTAGCGCCAGCGCCGCGAGAACACGAGCAGCCGCAGCTGGGCGAGCATCACGCCGATCGCGTTGAACGAGTCGTGGATCAGCATCGAGCCCCCCGGCGCCACCCGCGCCCCCCAGCGCGCGATGTCGGCGCTGGCCGGCCGGTAGCGATGGGCGCCGTCGACATAGAGGACGTCGATCGGCCCGGCCACCTCCCCGAGCGCCGCGTCCGACATCGCCCGCACGTGTCGCACCCGGTCCTCGACGCCCGCCGCGTGGAGGTTGGCGGCGAACGCCGCATGGTCGCGCTCGCCCGCGGCGGCATCGGGCGTGATCTCCTGCGGCCCGCGGTCCCCGCCGCCGTGGGGGTCGATCGCGATCAGCTCGACGCCGTCGCGCAGCGCGCAGGCCATCACGATCGTCGAGCGGCCGTGAAAGGAGCCGATCTCGACGATCCGGCCGCCGGGCGCCACGGCGCCGGCCGCGTCCCACAGACAGCGGGCCTGCGCGTCGGTCAGCCAGCCCTGCACGCCCCCGACCCGGGCCAGCGCGTCGGCAAAGCGCGCGCCGCCGGCGGCCGCCGGCACGCTCACGCCCGGGGCAGGCGGCGCGATCGCGAGGCGGCCACCGCGGCCTGACGCTGGACGACGGCCAGCGTCGTGGCCGCCGTGCGCTCCCAGGTGAACGTCCGGGCGCGCGCCAGGGCGGCGGCGCCGAGCCGGTCACGCAGCGCGCCGTCCTTCAGCAGCTCGCGGACGCGGATCGTCAGCTGGGCGGGATCGGCGGCCAGCACTCCGGTCTCCCCGTCGACGATCGACTCGCGCAGGCCGCCGCACGGCAGCGCCGCGCTCGGCGTCCCGCACAGCGCCGCCTCCATCACCGTCAGCGACCAGCCCTCCGACACCGAGGCGGTGACGTGCACCCACGCCCGGCGGTAGAGATCGGCCTTCGTCTGCTCGTCGACGTAGCCGTGGACCCGGACGCGGGAGCCGAGACCGCGCTTGGAGATCTCCCCGTCGAGCGTCTCGCCGTGGTCGCCGGCGCCGGCGACGTCGAGCGTCACGCCGGGCAGGTCGGTCAGCATGTCGAGCAGCACCTCGATCCGCTTGTAGGCCTTCAGGCGGCCGACGTACAGCAGGCGGGGGTCCGGCGAGCGCTCCCCGGGGCTGAAGTCGCCCGGGCCGACCCCGCAGTAGGCGATCGTGATGTGCTCGAGCGGGATCCCGTCGATCGAGACGAGCTCCTGCCGGGCCGAGTCCGAGATCGTCAGAAACGGGACCCGGCGGTAGAGCATGCGCAGCGGCACCTCCTCCAGCCCGGCGGACAGCAGCCGCCCCAGGCGCCGCCCGAACTCGCCGATGTAGAGGTCGCGATGAGGATGGTTGACGAGCGCCACGCACGGCTTGCGCAGCCACAGCGGGGTCAGGAAGGTGATCCCGTTGATCACCTCGAAGACGACGTCGGCATCGGCGCCCAGACCGCGCAGCACGGCCCATGTCGCCCGGGGGAACACCGATCCGCGGCCGCCCATCCGGTGCACGACGAGGTTGGGGGTGATCTCCTCCACCGCCCGGCAGCCCGGATACTCGCCCGCGACGAGCGTCACCCGATTGCCCCAGCGCGCCCAGCGGATCACGTTCTCATAGACGTTGGCGCCGGTGCCGCCGCCCTGCGGATGCGTCCAGTCGCGGTCGGCGAGGACGAGGATCCGCAGCGGCCGGTCGCGACCGTCGCCGCCGCCGAGCTGGGGCGCGAGCGCGCCGGGCGGGGTCTCGGGATGGACCTGGATGCCTCCTTCCATGCGGCCGGAGGCTACCTGACGCCGCGGGAGGGCAGATACGATCACGCCGTGCCCAGTGCCCCGACGCCGGCCGCGCGGGCGTTCCGCGCCGGCCCCCGAGCACCGGCCCTGGAGCGCGTCCTGCGGCTCGCGGCCGCCCGCCCCACCCTCGCCGCCGCGCTCGTCTATGCGCTGCTGTCGCTGCTGATGGTCGGCCAGGGACTGCTGCCGGGACGGACCCTGTCGAGCTCTGACTCGCTGCTGAGCTCGGTCCCGTGGCAGAGCTCCAAGCCCGCCGACGTGCCCGGGCTGGGCACCAACTTCGAGCTCGCCGACGCCTCCAACGTGTTCCAGCCGATGCTGCAGTACACCCGCTCCCAGCTCCCCGGAGTCCCGCTCTGGAACCCCTACATCATGGCCGGGCGCCCGCTGCTGGCCGACGGCCAGTCGGCGGTGTTCTCGCCGTTCAGCGTGCCGTCCTACGTGCTGCCGTTCTGGAAGTCGCTCGCCGTCGCGGCGATGCTCAAGCTGTTCCTCGGCGCGCTGGGGACGTTCGTGCTCGCCCGCGTGCTCGGGATGCGCTTCGGGGGCGCCCTGCTGAGCGGGGTGGTGTTCGCTTTCGGGACGTTCTTCGTCGTCTGGCTGGCCTGGCCGCTGAGCAGCGTCTATGCCTTCATCGGGTGGACGCTCGCGCTCACCGAGCTTCTCGTCCGGCGCCCGGCGCGGCTGACCGTCGCCGGGCTGGCCGCGGTCGTCGGCCTGCAGTTCCTCGGCGGTCACCCCGAATCGAGCTTCCATCTGCTGTTCACCACGGTGGTGTTCTTCGTCTTCCGGGCGCTGCTGCACCGCCATCGCGCGGGCGCCGGCGCGCGCAGCCTGCTGGCGCCGACCGGCGCGTTCGTGCTCGCGCTCGTCGCGGGCACCGGCCTGGCGGCGCTCGTGCTCGCGCCGTTCGCGGAGTTCGTGCTGCACTCCGGCGACCTCGCCCAGCGCGTCAACCAGGCGGCCGGCTTCTGGCCGCGCAAGTATCTGGGCGCGCTGTTCCTGCACGACTACTGGGGCCGGCCGACGCAGATCGACCTGGAGTCGTTCATGCAGGTGCGGGGCTGGTACGCCGGCGCGGTCACGCTGATGCTCGTCGCCGCCGCGCTGATCCTCCGCCGCAGCGCTGAGCGGATCGCGATCGTCGCCTACGCCCTGTTCTGCGTGTGCATGGTGGTGGGGATCCCGCCCGTGTTCGGCATCGTCTCGGCGCTCCCCGGGTTCGACGCCGCCCACAACGAGCGGCTGCTGATCTACGTGCTGCTCAGCCTCGGGCTGCTCGCCGGTTGGGGGCTCGACGACCTCAGCGCGCTGCAGCTCCCCAGCCGGATCGGCCGGCGCGCGGTGATCGGCGCCGCGGGCGCGATCGTCTGCCTGCCGATCGCGTGGATGGCCGTCGCCGGAACGCTGAACCTGCACGAGCTGTGGGCCGGCCTGAAGGTGGCGTGGGGCTTTGCGCATCCGCCGGTGCCGCCGGCCGGCGTCGACGCCGAGTTCACGCTCACCGGCGCGATCGTCCGCGACAGCTCGCTGGAGATCTGGCTGCCGCCGGCGGCCGCCGGCCTGGCGCTGATCGCGGCGCGGCTGCGCTCCCGCCGCCCGCTGGCGGTCGAGGTGTTCGTCGGGCTCACCGTGGTGCTGCTCGCCGCCGACCTGTTCCGCGCCAACATGGGCTTCAACCCGGCGATCCCGATCCGGAACGCGACGCCGCCGGTCACCGGCGCGATCCGCTACCTCCAGCGCCAGAGGCCCAACCGCTTCATCGGGGTCAGCACGCTCGAGCTCACCCAGCCGCTGCCCGCCGACCTGGCGATGCACTTCGGCCTCTACGACGCCCGCGGCTATGACTTCCCGGTCGAGAAGCGCCTCAACGCCCTGTGGCGCCGCGACGTGGCGCCCGGGACCGGCGCGCTCACCCAACCCGAGGAGTTCGCCTCCGCGACGCCGGCGTCGCTGCGCGCGCTCGACCTGCTCAGCGTGTCCGATCTGCTGGTCGGCCCGCTGCAGGCGGTCGCGTCGCCGCTTCGCGGCCCGGGCCTGACCGTCGCCTACCGCGGCGATGACGGCGTCGTCTACGCCAACGCCGACGCGCTGCCGCGGGTGTTCGTCGTCGACCACCAGCAGACCGTGCAAGGCGACGCCGCGGCGCTGGATGCGGTCACCGCCCCGGGCTTCGATCGCCGCGGCGTGGCGGTCACCGAGGCGCCGCTGGCGGGCCTGCCGCAGTCCACTTCAGCGCCGGCACCGGCCGGTGCCGGCGCGCGGCTGGCGTCCTATGGCGCGGAGCGGATCGTGATCCACGCGACGGCGACCGCGCGCAGCCTGGTGGTGCTCACCGACGACTCCTATCCGGGCTGGAGCGCGACCGTCGACGGCCGCCCGGCGACCGTCAGGCGCGTCGACTACCTGCTGCGCGGCGTCAGCGTCGGGCCGGGGAGCCACACGATCGTGTTCACGTATCAGCCGGCGAGCTGGACGATCGGGGTGGTGATCACGCTGCTGTGCGCGCTCGGCCTGATCGCCGCGGCGGCCAGCGTGCCGATCGCCGCACGCCGGCGCCGGGCAGACGCCTGATGCTCTCCGACGGCTACCAACCGCAGGCGCTGGGCCCCCGCACCCGCCGCGCGATCCGGGCCCGGGGGCCGCGGCCGGTGATCGGCGACCTGGCGCGCTGGGGATGCCGGTGGATCGCCGGGACGCCCTGGTCGCTGGCGGGCGCCCACCGTCGCTTCGCCTTCCGGGGCGAGACCCATCGTTACCTCTATCACCCCTACAAGCGCACGTGGCTGACCGAGCGCGCCGTCGAGGTGCCGGTCGTGCAGTCGATCGTCGACCGCCACTCGGGGGCGCGGATCCTCGAGGTGGGCCACGTGCTCGGCCACTACCGGCCGCAGTCACACCTCGTGATCGACAAGTACGAGCGTTCGGCAGGGGTCCTCAACCGCGACGCGACCGACGTCGCCGACCTCGGGCCGTTCGACCTGATCGTGGCGATCTCCACGCTCGAGCATGTCGGCTTCGACGAGCAGCCGCGCGACCCCGGCAAGGCGGCCGCCGCGGTGGCCGCGCTGCGCGAGCGGCTGGCTCCCGGCGGGCTGCTGGTGATCACCGTGCCGGTCGGCTACAACCCGGCGTTCGACGCCGCCCTGCGCGACGGCACGATCGCGACGACCGCGATCGCCGCCCTGCGCCGCGCCGGGGGCGAGACGCGCTGGCACGAGGCCGAGCCCGCGCTCGTGTGGACCGCGCCCTACGACTTCCTGCTCTACAGCGCGCGCGGGGTCGTCTTCGCGTTCATCGAGCGCGGGCGCGAATGAGCCGCCACAGGACGAGGCTGAGCAGGACGATCGCCGCCACGCCGATCCAGTGCGCGCCGATCGTCTGGGTGCTGTAGGCAAAGCCGTAGCCGCCCTGGTTGTGCGGGGAGCCGATCAGGTAGGCGACCGGCACGGCGATCCCGAGCATCGCCGCCGCGGCGAGCGCGAGCGTCCGGGGGCGGTAGCCGCGCCACAGCACGAAGGTCAGCAGCGCGAACAGCCCGAGCCCCGCGCGGATGGCGAACAGGTAACCGAGTGGGATCGACGCGATCAGCGCCAACAGCGCCGCCCGGGGCAGCGATACCGGGCCGCCGGTCCACGGTGGCAGGCGCCGGAGCGCGTCGCGCGGGACGGTGGCGGCCGCCGGGGCGCGCCAGGCGCCGATCACCAGCAGCAGGAGCATCACGGCGCACGCCACCGCCGAGAGCGCATAGCTGCGGTTGATGCCCGCCTGCGGCCCGAAAGTGAACGTCACGCTTGTGCAGCCGGCCGGCGCGAGCCAGCCGTTGGCGTAGCCGTCGATCACGCGCGGGGCCCCGAGCGAGCGGCCGTTGCAGCTCGCCTGCCAGCCGGCGTCGTAGCTCTCGCCGAGCACCAGCCAGGTCGGAGCGCTCAGCGTGACGCGCACGCCACTGACCGTGCTGTTGCCGATCCGGCCGGGGTCGAGCAGCCGCCCGGCCGCGGCGGTCGCAGCCGTGGCGGGCGCCAGGGGCGACGGCGCCGCCGAGGCCAGCCGTAGCAGATCGACGCTGAACGGACCGGGCAGCGAGCTGATCTGCGCGACGCCCGCGGCCATCGAGACCGGGGCACAGGCGCGGGCGGGCAGCGGCCGCCCGGCGTCAAGCTGGGCGACGGTGCCGACCGGCGCCATCGCGACCGAGCGCCCGTCGACGGCGATCGCGACGGTGCCGCACGGGGCGTGCAGCGCGCCGGCGATGGGGATCGAGACCGCGGGAATCCCCGGCACCGACAGGGCGCCGATCCCCACCGCCAGGGCCTGGCGCTGCTGCGCGGTGGCACCGGCCGGGAAGGCGGCCGACAGGATCGTCAGCCGGAAGGCGCGGGCGGTGACCGGACGGGGCAGCGTCACCGTGCCGCCGGGCCCGACCACGAGCGGTCCCGTCGCGCCGCCGCTGAAGCTGAGCGCCACTCGCGTGGCACGGCGGACGACCATCGCCGACGGCGCGATCGTCAGCCGCGAGACGGTCAGCGCCCGCGGAGTGCTCCACGAGATCCAGGGCGCGGGCGCACCGGGTCGCCAGACGCCGATCCAGCCCACCCGCGAGCCGGCGGCGAAGGCGCTGGACGCGCGGTAGGCGGGCTGATCCTGAAAGCGGCCGGAGGAGTCGAACACGTCGGGTCCGCGGTAGCCGGCGAGGCGGTCGAGCGTGGAGTCGGGCGTGCCGACGGCGGGATAGACCCACGCCGAGGCCGCATAGGCGCGCGTGACGGGGGCGAAGACGATCCGCTGGATCTGCGCCTCGGCGTCGCCCCGGTCCGACGGATCGTCGAGCAGCGTGTCGACGCCGCCGACGTTGCGATCAAACGGCTCGTCGCCGGTCGTGCGCGCCAGCAGGTAGCTGAGGCTGTCGTGGGCGAGATCGACGCCCGCCAGGTCGCGGCCGATCACGACCGGCGCCCGCAGGTACTCGGTGACGTGGAAGCCGGGAATCCGGACCTCGCGGAAGCCGCCGGCGCTCGCCTCGCCGGTGCGGGGCTGGCGCAGCCCGGTGATCGTCAGCCGCAGCGCGCTGACCGACCGCAGGTGCAGGGGGATCGTCGTCCAGCCGGGGCCGACGGCGTGGTCGATCCCGTTGACGTCGACCTCGGTCACGGCGCCGTGGCTGTCGTCGAGCGGGTACACCCGCACGTAGGGCACCGCCCGGGGGGCGTCGAAGCCGATCTGGATCCAGCGATCGAACACCGGCAGGTTGCGGTCGGCCGCCCACGCCGTCTGGAGGTTGCCGTCGAACGCGGCGATCGGCGCGGCCTCGGGGAACTGCAGCTCGCCAGGCTCGCTGGGAGCGTCCAGGTAGCGGGCGCCCCGCAGCGCGGCGACCGTCTGGGCGGCGCCTGCGGCCGACGCGAAGGGGTCGAGGTCGGCGGCGTTGACCGGGATCGACTGATCGGACGGCAGGGTGACGCCGAGGTTCTGCTGCGTGGACTCGGGCAGGAACTCCTGCCGGCGGTTGGAGTCGCCGACGACGAGGTTCGCCCCCTGGGCGGCGAGGGACCGCAGCTGCGCCTCGGACTGATCGCCGGCGTAGAAGATCGGCGCGGCAGCGGGCAGCGTGCCGAACGCCGCCATCTCGGCCAGCGACTGGGCGCTGCCGTCGACCACGGTCGGCGCGGCGGCCGGGTCCAGGTGGACGATCCCGCGCGCGCCGGCGACGTCGTAGCGGCGAACCTCCGGCAGCTCGACCGTCGGGCCGATGTCACCGGCGGCCGCCGGATGCGGCTTGACGACGCCGTAGGCGGCGTTCGGCGTGCGCAGTCCCTGCCCCGCCAGCACGCCGGCCGCGGCGTTGGGATCGAGGGCGCCGCTGCGCGAGATGTCGTCGTCGGCCCCGGTGATCACCGCGCCGACCCCCATCAGCCGCAGCAGGGGCGTGAGCTCCCCGGGGACGAGGCGGTCCTGCTGGACGAGATCGTCGACGGTGATCAGCAGGTCGTCGGCGTGCAGATCGGAGTACGGCGTCTCGTAGCGCACCGCGACCGGCCGGGTGGTGAGCCGCGGCAGGATCGCATCCAGCGAGCCGCCCCAGTTGTAGTAGGCGAAGATCTGGCCGGGGAGCACGATCGCCCGCGTGTTGGCGGGCAGCGAGCGGTCAAGGCCCGTCGCGGCCTGCGTCCAGCCGGCGGGGATGCGCTTGAACGAGAGCTGGGTGTCGATCGCGCCGCCGCGGACCAGCGGGAGCGCGGCGAGCACGATCAGCGCGGTCACGGCGACCGCGACCGCCACCGGCCCGCCGCGGCGCAGTCGCGCCGTCGGCCGCTGGCGCAGCCAGGCCAGCGCGGCGCGGACGCCGAGCCCGAGCAGGCCCGCCACCCCGACCGCGACCAGCGGCGCCGCCTTGTTGGTGGTGCGCATGAAGCTGAGCACGAAGATGTGCTCGTAGATCCACACCATCGTCCCGCGCACCGGCGTGCCGTCGGGGAATCCGGCGGTCTCGATCACCACCCCGACGACCACGAGCGCCAGCAGGAACGGGGCGTAGCTCAGGCGCCGGGCGCGCACGAAGCCGGCGACCGCGAGCGCGGGGATCAGCAGCGACGCGCCGACCACCAGCGGGTTGAACAGCAGCGTCGCGCCGTCGCTGAAGAACGGGCGGCTGACGCCGAAGCCGACCCCGATGTAGGAGGTCCAGTAGCCCATCAGCCGCAGCGACTCGGTCAGGCTGTTGGTGCCCCAGATCGTCGCCGGCTGCTCGGTGAACTGGAGGAAGTCGATCCCGAAGCGCACGTGCACGAGCACCGGCACGATCCACCAGGCCGAGGCGAGCAGCCCGAGGATGCCCACGCGCACCAGGAACGCGGCGCTGTCGCGCCAGCGGGCGTTGCCGATCGCCGGCTCGTAGATCGCCAGCACCAGCGGCCCGAACAGCATCCAGCCGACCACGGCCGCGTTGACGCCGCCGCCGGTGGAGGTGAGGATCAGGGCGAAGCCCGCCGCCCACCACCAGCTTCGCCAGGAGCGCCGGGCGCGCGTCGCCTTGATCCCGTGGAAGGTGATCAGCAACAGCCACGGCAGCGCGGCGTAGCCCAGCAGCGTGATGCTCGTGCGGGCGGTGAACACGACGACATAGGGGTTGAGCAGGTAGAAGGCGCCCGCCACGACGTGCACCGCGCCCCGGGGCCGGCCGACGAGGACGTCGAGGAGCTTGAGCATCCCCCACGCCGAGAGCGCGAACAGCAGCCCGAGCCAGAGCCGCTCGGCGACCCAGTCGGAGATCCCGATCGCGTGGACGGCGGCGAAGAACGGCCCCATCGGCCAGAGATAGCCGCTGTACTGCGCGCTGTGGACCTCGCCGAGATCGCCGGTCGACGTCCACGCCGATGCCACCTGGGAGAGGAACTGCCCGGGATCGACGTGCAGATCGATCTTCGTGTCGGCCGTCGCCCAGCCCGGGCGTTGCCAGAAGGCCAGCGCGAACGAGAACGCGACAAACCACAGCGTGATCGCGCGGTCGCCGACGAGCGCCCGCGCCCGCATGGCGCGGGCGCTGCCGCGGTTCGCCGGCCTGGCCTGCGCGGTCGCCACCGGCTGCGCCGGAACGGTCAAGCGGGGATCATGGCGCGGCGGGCACCGGGGGAGCCAGGGTCAACTGCTCGCGCTGTGCCCGCCGGGACTGCGCCGGGTCGGTCCGTTGCGCGGCGAAGGCGAGCACCGTCCACGCGTCGATGTTCAGCGGCTCGGCCCGCGTGACGCTCAACGCGGTGCGCACCGCCGCCGCGCTGTCGCCCGCCCGCGTCTGCGCCTGGGACCGGTACAGCGCGATGTTGCGGTCGGGATTGAGGCGCGCCGCGCCGTGCAGCAGCGCGAGGATCCGAGCGGTCTGCGTCGCCGACGGTGTTCCCGGCTGATCGATCAGCGCGATCGCCGCGTTCTCATCGTGGGTCTGGACCGCGCCGAGCGCGAACCACGCGCAGGCCAGCAGGGCCCAGACGACGATCGCGAGGCGGAGCACCGGCATCGACGGATTATCCATTTCGGCCGTTCGGCGCGCGGCGCGCGACGGTCCGCGCCGGCCGTTCGCGGAGGGGGTCGGGAAGCGCCAGCAGCAGCCCCGCGAGGATCAGCGCGACGAGCGTGACCGCCGGCATCTCCCAGTCCCAGTCCAGCGGCGAATGGGCAAGCCATGCCACGCACGTGGCGATCGCGCCGGCCGACGCGGCGGGCGCGACCCGATGGGCGATCCGCGCGGCCAGGCCGATCCCGGCCAGGAACGCCGCGAGCATCGCCAGACCGACGATGCCCAGCTCGGCCAGCGTCTGCAGTTCCAGCGAATGGGCGTCCTGAGCGCCCTCGGCGAACGGGCGCCACTTCAGCCAGTAGACGGCCCAGCCGCCCGCGCCGACGCCGTTCACCGGCGACCGGGCGAACGCCCGCAGGGCGACGCGCCAGTAGGCGTAGCGGTTGCTCTGCAGCGAGACCAGCCGGTTGGACCCGGAACCCAGCGGCTGCGAGGTCCCCTCCTTGGCGCCGACGACGATCGCCAGCGCCAGCCCGGCGCAGGTGAGCAGCGTGGCGAGCGCCGGCGCGCGGCGGGGCAGCCGCAGGTCCCCGGCGAACTCCCGCTCGGCGAGCCACCACTGCGCGTTGGCGCTCGCGCCGGTGATCACGACGAGCGCCACCAGGGTCACCGCGCCCTGCAGCGCCCGCGTGGTCGCCGAGCCCGACATCGACACCACGCCGGCAAACGGCGCCGCCACCGCCGCCGAGACGGTTCCGGCGGCCACGCAGCGCAGCAGCGCCCAGCCCTGGCGTCGCTGGGGGGCGACCACGATCAGCGTCAGCAGGCCGGCCGCACACGCGAACAGCGCGCCGCGGGAGAAGCTCAGGTACAAGCCGAGGCCGAGCGGCGCGGCGCCGCCGGCGGCCGCGCAACGCAGCCAGCGGGGGCGCTCGTCATCGCCCGCCAGGCGGACGACGAGGACGAATCCCATCGCCGCCAGCTCGCCCATCGCGTTCCAGTAGGTGAGCGGCTGCTCGAGGCGTCCCTGGGCGCTGACCGAGTGGGCGAAGTGCAGCACGCCGGGCAGGACGCGCTCCGACAGGCCGTAACCGATCACGACCAGCGTGCCCGCCGCCAGCACGGGCTCCACCGCGCGCTGCGCGCCGCGGGTGCGCAGCAGCGCGGCGGCCGCCAGCAGCACCCCGGCGTAGAG
Organism: Solirubrobacteraceae bacterium; assembly: GCA_049509055.1. Classification (GTDB taxonomy): domain Bacteria; phylum Actinomycetota; class Thermoleophilia; order Solirubrobacterales; family Solirubrobacteraceae; genus Palsa-465. Next base: position 10,364 of record JBELAG010000001.1, on the reverse strand, counting down.
CACGATCCGCTGGCCGTCGTGATAGGCGCTGCCGGCCACCGGCGCCCAGGCGATCGACGCCAGCGTCCATGCCGCCAGCAGCGCGAGCCCGACGAGCGCGATGATCGCGCCGGGCGAGTCGGGCACCGGCCGCGGGCAGACGACCGCTGCGACGGCCACGAGCGCCCAGGCCACCAGGCCCGCCCAGATCCGCGGACCGTCGAAGTAGCCGCCGGCGAAGAACGCCAGGGCGGTCGGCCCGGCGAGCAGAACGAGGCGCGCGGCGTTGGCGACGCCGGGGCGCACCGCTAGCGGTGGGCGTCCCGCGCCGCGCGCCTCACCAGGCGGGTCGTCGCCAGCGGCTGCCGGTCGCCGGCCGCAGGACGGATCTCGGACTCGGTGGCCGCCTCCACCTCGGCCCACATCCCGTCCCGGAACTGGGCGGTGTCGAAGCGATGAGCGTTGCGGACGCAGGCCAGCGGATTGACCGACGCGTCATCGAACTCCAGCACCGCGCGAGCGAGATCCTCGGCGCCACCCGACCACCAGCAGCCGGTGACCCCGTCGACGATCGTCTCCAGGGCCCCGCCGCCGCGACGGGCGATCACCGGCCGGCCCGCGGCCTGGCTCTCGACCGCCGCGATCCCGAACTCCTCGACCGCGGTCACGATCAGGGCCCGCGCGCCCTGCAGCACCTCGGCCACGGCGGCGTCGGTGAGGCGGCCGGCGAAGTGGATCATGGGGCCCGCGTCCCGCCGCAGCCGGCGGGCGTCGGGACCGTCGCCGATCACGATCAGCGGCAGCGCCAGCGCGTTGAACGCCTCGATCGCCAGATCGATCTGCTTGTGCGGCATCAGCTCGGAGACGATCGCGTAGTGGTCGCCCACCCTCCCGGCGCTGAATCGCGCGGTCTCGACGGGCGGATACACGACCGACGCCTCCCGCCCGAAGTAGGCCTTGATCCTGGCCCGCGTCGTGTCGGAGTTGGCGATGTAGCGATCGGTCCGCTGGGCCGCGATCCAGTCCCACTGGCGCCAGCGGCGGAAGGCGCCGCGCAGGAAGGCCCGCGCGACCGGGTTGCGCGCCCGGGCGAGCGTCTGGTCACGGTCGTTCCACGCGTAGCGAAACGGGTTGTGGCAGTAGCTGACGTGGACGGTGTGCTCGTCGCACAGGATCGCGTGGGCCCACGCCGAGGAGCTGGAGACGACGAGGTCGTAGCCCGACAGGTCAAACGACTCGATCGCCGCCGGATACAGGGGCAGCAGCACCCGGAAGGTGCGGGCAGAGGGCCGCAGCCCCTGCAGGAACGAGCTGTGGACGGTGCGGTCGGCGAACCGGCCCTCGGTCCCCTCCTCGTCGTAGACGGCCGTGTAGATCGGGGCCTCGGGCCACATCCGGCACAGCTCGATGAACACCCGCTCGGCGCCGCGCACGTCGAGCAGGAAATCGTGGACGAGCGCCACCCGGGGCGACGACAGCGAGCTCTCGGCTGGACTCGGCACGCTGGCAGTCTATGCACCGGCCGCGGCGTGAGGGGTCGAGCGTCGCCGTCGCCGGGATAATCTGCGGTGCCTGTGGGCGGCGACGAACTCCCGCGATCGGCCGGCGCGCGCCCGGCAGCCGGCGGTGCGCTGACGCTCGTGACCGTCACGCACAATTCACGGGCCGTTCTCGAGGCGCTGCTGCGGTCGGTGGACCACCATCTGCCGGGTACCACGGTCGTGGTCGTCGACTGCGCCTCAGAGCCCGCCGGCGTGCCGGTCGCCCGTCGCGGCGTGGAGGTCGTCGCCCTGCGCGAGAACGTCGGCTTCGGGCGGGCCAGCAACCGCGGGGTCGCGCAGGTCCGGACGGCGGTGACCGCGCTGGTCAACCCCGATGTCGAGCTGCTCGACCAATCGCTGCCGGCGCTCGCCACCGAGGCGCTGCGCCGCGACCGGCCGGAGCGGCTGCTGGCGCCGCTGGTGCTGTCCGACGACGGCTCGCGCCAGGACACCGTGCATCCGGCGCCGTGCTCGCCCGCCGATCTGGCCCGGGCGCTGATCCCGCCCGCCGCGGTGCCCGGCGCCGCCGGGGTCGCGCTGGCGCCGTGGCGCAGCGCCGTCCCGCGGCGGGTCGGCTGGGCCGTCGGCTGCGCGCTGGTGGCCCGGACCGACACGCTGCGGCGGCTCGGGCCGTTCGACGAGACGATCTTCATGTACGGCGAGGACCTCGAGCTCGGCCTGCGCGCCGCCCAGGCCGGGGTGCCGACGTGGTTCTGGCCGGCCGCGCGGGTGCTGCACCACGGCGCGCGCTCGTCGCTGCGGGCGTTCGGCGGCGAGCCGCTGGAGCGCCAGGCCCAGGCCCGTCACGACGTCGTCGCCCGGCGCCTCGGTCGGCCGGCGGCCGCCCTCGACGACGCCGCCCAGGCGGCGACGTTCGCCTCCCGGCTGGCGCTCAAGCGGGCGCTGGGGCGCCCGGCGGAGCGCGAGCGCCGGCAGCTGGCGGCCCTGCGGTCGTGGCGGTGAGGATCCCCGGCGCGCTCGTGCTCGGGGTGCTCGCCGTGCTGGCGCTCTCCTCGTCGGGGTGCGGCTCTCACTCTCATCGGCGGCCGGCGGTGCGATCGACCTCCGCGTCGGCGTCGGGATCGACCTCGACGGCCGCATTGCCCCCCGCTCAGGCCCCGGCCCAGCCACCGCCGGCCGGCGAGCAGCTCGGCGCCAACGTCAACCGGCTGTTCAACGACGGCACCGACACCCCGGCGCAGATCGCCGCGCAGCTGGCGGCGCTGGCCGGCACCGGGGCGACCGTCGCGCGCAGCGACGCGCTGTGGGAGTTCAGCGAGCCGGCCGCCCCCGTCCACGGCGTGCACCGCTATGACTGGGCGTTTGACGACGCGATCGCCGGGGACCTCGCCGCACACCGCCTGACCTGGCTGCCGATCATCGATTACAGCGCCCTGTGGGACGAGTCGATCGCCGGGCAGGACCATTCTCCGCCCGGCTCGACGGCGGACTACGCCGCCTACGCGCAGGCGTTCGCCGGCCGCTACGGCGCGGGCGGGACGTTCTGGAGCTCGCACCCCGGGCTGCCGTCCGATCCGGTCACGACGTTCGAGATCTGGAACGAGCCCGACAACGGCGAGTTCTGGACGCCGGCCCCCGACGCGGCGGCGTACGCCGACCTCTACCTCGCGGCGCGGGCGTCGATCGACGCCGCCGACCCCACCGCCCGGGTGATCGTCGGCGGGCTGACCGATCCGGTCGGCTTCCTGCCGGCGATGGTGGCGGCGCAGCCCGATCTCGTCGGGCACATCGACGGCGTGGCGATCCATCCCTACGGCGCCCCGGAGACGGTGCTGTCGAAGGTCGCCAATGCCCGGGCGACGCTCGTCTCGCTGGGGATGGCGTCGGTGCCGCTGTACGTCACCGAGTTCGGGTGGACCACATCGCCGCCGGGCGCCCTTGACTACGTGGCGCCGGCCCGGCGCCCCGGCGACATCCTCACCACGCTGTCGGCCCTCGGGCATCTCGACTGCGGCGTCGCCGCCGCGGTCCTCTACACCTGGGTCACACCGCAGCGCGCCGCCGCCGACAGCGGCGACTGGTTCGGCATCCACGACCCGGCGGGCGGCAGCACGCCCGACACGACGGCGTTCGCCACCGGCCTGCGGGACGCGAAGGCCGCAGGCCCGTCAGCGGCGTTGTGCGGGAGCTGAGCGCACGCAGGCGGTGGCGACCGCGCCCTTCTGCTGGCAGCCCTCGAGCGTCAGCGCAGCGTGCGCGTAGGCGACCAGCGCGGGCTTCATCGTCACCTGACCGTCGTGGAGCTTGAGCAGGCCGGCGTAGCCGAAGGCCAGCGCGCCGGGGTCCTCGTCGCTCATCCAGGTGTAGTAGTAGAAGCCGGCGAGCCCGAGGTTCGTGCGGTACTTGCCCAGCAGCGGCAGCAGCGCCGCGATGTTGGTCGCCTGCCCGGCCTCGGTGGTGTCGAAGTCATAGCCGTCGGTCACCACTCCGGCCGCCGACGGCCAGCTGACCTCGGTGGCCAGCAGCGGCTTCTGGCCGTCCTTCCAGTGGATCAGCGCGTTGCGCATGAAGCGCATGTACTGGATCACGTCCGACGGCTGCTTGGTGAAGCCGTTGACCGCCACGACGTCGAACAGATCGCGTGCTCCCGGGATCGCGTAGATCGTGCCGATCGACGTCCAGGCGAAGTTCGTCAGCGCGCCCAGCACGACCTGGGCACCGGGATCGGCGCGCTTGATCGCCGTGTGCGCGGCCCGCAGCAGGGCCACGTAGCTGGGGGCGAACGGTTGCGGCCAGTAGACGCCGATGTTCGGCTCGTTCCAGATCTGCCAGCGACGGATCGGGACCTTGGGAATGCCGGGGTTCTGCACCCAGAAGCTCCCCGCCGGTCCGTAACGCTGGATCAGCGCCGTGAGGTACGCGGCGTAGGGACCGACCTGCCGCGGGATGGCGAACCCGGAGGGGTTGGGCTGCGCGTCCCACGACGGGGCGTACAGCACGGTCGGCAGCACCGACATGCCGGCGCGAGCGGCGTCGGCCACGACCTCGTCGGTCTGCTGGAAATCGATCGGCCGCCCGGCGACATTGGTGAAGTAGGACTGCTGATCGGCGGGGACGTTTGACCAGGACTGGTACGGCTGCGCCAGCGCCCAGTTGAAGGCCACGCGGATGCTCTCGACCCCGCTGGCGACCATCGCCCCGAACTGCTGAGAGAGGTTCACCGGGGTGCCGAAGGCAAACAGCGGACCGTCGGTGTCGACGCCGACGAAGCCCTGGGGGACGCCCGGCGACGTGAGCGCGGGCGGGCTCACGGGAGCTTGGGCGCTGCGCGCGGCCGGCGCTGCGCTGCCCACCCCGGCGCCACGACCGCCCCTGGCGGTCGCAGCCGACGCGTGCAGGGTGAGCGCGACGACCCCGGCGAGCAGCACGCCGAGGGCGAGGCGGTGACGCCACGCGAGGAGCGAGAGGTGTGCCTGACGGGATGACAAGAAAGGTCAGCGGGTCGGCGGCCGAGGCATCCGCGCCCCGGATTTGAGTCTCAAACCGATCCCGGACGCAACCATAACGAAACCGAGCGCCGCCGCGAGCCAGCTGTCGTAGCCCGTGTAGGGAAGCTCCTTGGCCGAGGACGAGAGCGCTGCGGTGGTGGTCGGATCCGCCGGGGACGTCGGGTCGGTGGCAGTCGGGACGACGCTCGGCGTCGGAGCGGCGCTCGGCGTGGGCGCGGCGGTCGGCGTCACCGCGGCGGGAGCGGTGCTCGTCTGCGTCGCGGCCACGGTCTGGGTGGTCGCCGGAGGCGGGGTGGTGGTCACGGGCGGCCGGGTCGTCGTCTGAGCCGTGGTCGGGGTGGCGAACGGGTCGGTGTACTGGTTGTCGCCCGCCGAGCCGCCGCCGGCCGCCAGAGTCGCTGCGGGAGTCGCCAGCGCCAGAGCACCCAGCACGAACAGGCAGGTCGCGATGCGCCGCGTGCCGAACACGTCGTTGAGTATGACAAGGGCGCCGACGGACCGCGGCGCGATCGATCTCCGGCAGGCCGATTTCCGGAGTGTGAGAGCACCCGCCGACGCGGTGCCGGCCTCCGCGAGCCAGCCTGACAAATCGCCGGTTTGCAGGATTTCTTGCACCGGAGGAGCTCGCGCCGGAAGCGCGACGGAGCGTGTTAGGGTGCTCACCGCCGCACGCGCCGGCCCGGCGCGCATCCGTGAGACGCACGCCGCTCCCGACCGGCCCTCCCTGGCCGGTGTCAGGGAGGTGCGGTCCCTCACGCCCGAGCTCATGTCATCGACTGATCGAAACCCCTGGATCCTGCGCGCCGCCACCGCCGCCGTCGTCGGCGGGCTGATGCTCGGCACCGGTCTCACCGCCAGCGGCACCGCGGACCTGCAGGGCCAGATCAGCGCCAGCCGCTCGGCCGCCGACGCGCTCAAGGCGCAGATCGCCGCCGACTCGCAGCAGATCGCCAACACCGGCGACGGCATCCAGCGCGCGCGGGACCGCCTCGCCGCGGTCCAGAGCACGCTCGACACGCGCGTCGCCGAGCTACGGACCGTGCAGACCTCGCTGCTCGACGCTCGCGACCACCTCGTCGACCTCGAGAACCGGCTGCACGCCGCCACCACCGCGCTGGCCGCCAATCTCGTCGCCGGCTACGAGGGCAGCCAGCCCGACCTGATGACGGTGATCCTCGACTCCCACGGCTTCGGCGACCTCCTGGATCAGCTCAGCTTCATGCGGCGGATCGCCAATCAGAACACGACGATCGTCGGCTTCACGCGCCAGGCGCGCACCGAGGTCTCCGACGAGGCCAACCGGCTGGCGGCGCTGGAGGACCGCGACCGAACGCTGGCCGACCAGGTCCTCGCCGAGCGCAACCAGGTCGCGGCGCTGCAGTCCGCGCTGCTCAACCAGCAGGTCGTCGAGCTCACCCACCGCTCGGCGACCACCGCCCGCTATCACGCCGTCGACGCCCACCTCGGCGCGCTCACCGCCCGTCTCAATGCGATCGAGAAGCGCGCCGCCGAGGCCGCCGCGCGGGCGGCGATCACCGGCAATGCCGACGTCGGCGGGCTCGCGGTCGACACCGGCGGCATGGTCCAGCCCCCGGCGGGGGCCCCGCAGGCGGTCGATCAGATCATCGCCGCCGGCAACGCGATCGCCACCCTGCCCTACATCTGGGGCGGCGGCCACGCCTCCTTCCAGGCCGACGGCTACGACTGCTCGGGCTCGGTCAGCTACGTTCTGGCCGCGGCGGGCCTGCTCAGCTCCCCGGAGGTCTCGGGCGACTTCGAGAGCTACGGCGACCCCGGCCCCGGCCGCTGGGTCACGATCTACGCCAACGCCGGCCACGTCTGGATGCAGGTCGGGGGCTGGCGCTTCGACACCGTCGCGCTCGCCGAGTACGGCAGCCGCTGGGCGCAGGGCGGCGGCGAGTTCTCGGGCTTCGTCGTCCGCCACCCGCCGGGCCTGTAACCGCCGCCCCGGAGGGGTTCCGCGGTCGTCGGCCTCCCTGGCCACGGCCGGCGCCCAGGCCCCAGGCCCCAGCCCCGGCCCCGGCCCCGAGCGCCAAGGCCCGGCCCCGGCCCCGGCCCCGGCCCCGGCCCCGGCGCCCCGGCCGCGCAGGGAGGCGGGGTCTATCTTCGGCCTATTTGCCGTAAAAATGACCTCGACCCCCGCGGGGATCGGCTCGCTCCTCGGTGTCGGCGTGCCCGGCGCGGTCATCCCGACCGGCCCGGCCGACCGTGCTCACCACAGCACGGCGATCGGCCGGGCCGGAGAACGGCCGGGTTTCAGCGGGTGCCGGCGGGCTCGGTGGCCGGCGACAGCTGGGCGATGCCCGTCCGCGGCCGCTCTCTGGTCTGCCGGTGCACTCCGGCACCGGTGCCGCGGGCTGTCGCCGGCGCGCCGGCCGGCGGGTGTGGCTGGGCCGGCAGCCGCGAGCCGGCGCCGGGGCGCGGCCCGCCCGCCGAGCGCGAGCCGGCGGGCGGCGCGGGCACCGTCAGGTACCGGGTGAGCAGGAGCAGGACAGCCGGGACGGCGACGATCGCGATCATCGCCAGGAACCAGATCTGACCGGCGTCCGTGCCCTCACCGAGCGCGTGAGCCAGGCCGGCGACCCACAGCAGCGCGGTGAAGCGATGCAGCTTGCGCCAGCGCGCCGCGCCGATCCGCCGTCGCGCGTAGTACGACAGGCCGAGCAGGGCGAGGCCCCAACCGGCGATGATGCCGGTCGAGGTCCAGAAGGTCTTGTACCCGCTGACGAACGGGATCGCGATGTCGGCGATCGACGGGTGCAGGTACTGGTCGCCGAGCAGGGCCACACCGTGGACGACGATCGCGACGATCGTCGCCAGCGACAGGGCCTCGTGGGTGGCCAGCAGGTCCGGGCCGCGCTTGCGCAGCAGCTTGGTGCTCATCAGGAGCCCGAGCGAGACGGCGAGGCTGGCCAGGACGAGCGCCGCGATTCCCGCGGCGCGGCTGGTGATCCAGAAGAGGTGCGGAGTTGCGCTGGTGGTCATGGCATCCAGCATCGCCTGGGCTCCATAGAGAGCCGTAGGTTCGGCCTAAGAGGTCTGTGAGAGACCCGGCGACGGCTCAGCGGCCGATGTCGACGATCCGCGCCGCGCCGGAGTACAACGACGCCGCCGCCTGTGCGCCGCTGCCGCCGCTGCCGCCGCTGCCGCCGCTGCCGGTCGTGCCCGAGGACCCGGTCGAGCCGGTCGTCCCCGACGCCGCGGTGGTGCCCGACGTGGTGGTGGCTCCGTCGTAGGTGACGGCGAAGGCGGAGCCGTCCGAGGTCAGCGCGGAGGGCGTCGCCCCGGCGAACGTCTGTCCGGCGGGACCGCCGAAGCCGACGAACCGGCGGCCGGTCTCGTCGAGGACGATCTTGGTCGTCGTCCAGTGGCGATCGGCGATCGTGCCGCGGTAGCCGGCGGTCGTGACCGTCGAGGCGGACGTGAACGCGGCGGAGCCGAAATCGGCGAGCGGCAGCGTCCGGCAGACGTTGTTCTCGTTGCAGACCGACGGGGCCTCGACGATCCACTCAGCCGACGTCGAGTCGAGCACGGTCGCGCGCAGGACCTTGGTGAACGACCGGTGACGGGTCAGGTCGGAGATCGTCAGCCGGACGTCGTCGCCGGCGATCGACACCGTGGCTCGGACCCGGTCGCCGGGGTCGACCCTCAGCTTCGTCGTCCGCGAGGCCGCCGGCACGAGCTCATACCAGGCGCTCGACACCGCCCGCCCGCTCGCCGTGCAGTCGAGCTCGGTCCCGATCTGCTCCAGCGCCTGCGACGAGGTGCTGAAGCCGCCGATCCCGACCCACATCGATGAGTAGGTCGCCTCGCCCGCCGTGCACGACGCCTGCGGCTGCGTCCAGGTGCCGACCACCTTCGTGAACTCGGTCCCCGACCGGTGCACGGCGTAGCCGGCCCAGTTGGAGCTCTGGCTGCTGTCGGCCAGTGCCGCCGGCGCCAGCACGAGCCCCGTCAGGCCGCACAGCGCGAGCGTGACGGCGAGCCGGACACGGTGACCGCGCGCTGACCGGTCACGATCGGCGCGCCGACGCACGAGAATCATGATCCACCCGCCGCGGCGAGGATCGCGGACGCTTTGCCTTGACAGTCGTACAACGTCCCTCCGGAGGAGCTCGCGGAACTCAACTGTACTGCCGTGCATGCCTTGGCGACGACGGCGAACGCCGCAGCGCTGCCCTGGCGCGTATCGCCCGGAAGGCCGCCGCCCTGCCCGCCGCCCGACAGGATCCAGCGCAGGCGCCCGTCGCGGACCTCCATCGCGATCCAGGAGGCGGCGACCGAGCTCTCACGGCCCGAGAAGCCGCCCAGGCCGGCGACGTCGGCATCGGATGACAGGATCGCCGACGCCGCCGAGCTCTGACTCTCGACGCCGATCGCGCCGCCCCCGTGGGCATCGGCATAGGTGATGGCCGACTGCAGGCCCGCGCTGTCGCCGCCGAATCCGCCGGCGCCGCCAAAGCCGCCGCCGCCTCGCGCGCCGCTCCCGGACGCACCGGCGCCGGGCGTGAACAGGCCCTGGACGCCCGAGCTGCCGGCCGCCGCCCCATTGCCGCCGGGAACGACGCCCGCGCCGGCGCCGGGCGGGCCACCGAAACCGCCGCCGGACCCGCCACCGAACCCACCACCGAAACGGCCACCGGAACCGCCACCGGCCCCGGCGGCGCCGCCGAACGCCAACCCGCCGCGCCCACCAAAGCCGCCGCGCCCCCCGAACCCGGCAACGCCGCCGGGACCGCCCACGGCGGCCGAGCCGCCGGTCGGGAACGTGCTGCTGGTGGCGTGGCCGATCGTCTCGGCCGCCCACGTCGCGGGCGCCGCGAACAGAGCGGCCAGGCCGACGCCGAGGACCACGGTCCGCACGCGAGCGGACAGGCTGATCGCGAGCAGGATCGCGCTGGCGCCGGCGACGCCGATGATCAGCGGCTTGGCCCAGGACAGGTCTCCGGAGAGGTTGCCGAGGACGACCAGTTCGGTGATCGCCCCGGCGGCGATCGCCGGCGGAGCCACGATTCTGGCGGAGCGCCCCCCGGACATCATCAGTCCGACGCCGGCACCGAGCAGCGCCGCGGTCCACGGCGCCAGGAACGAGACGTAGTAGGGGTGGAAGATGCCCGAGGCGAAGCTGAAGACGATCGCCGTGGTGACGAACGCGCCGCCGATCGCGACCAGCCAGCCGGTGCGCGGATCGTCGCGGCGCAGGCGGGAGACGACGATCACCGCGATCCCGGCGACGATCGCGAACCCGAGCAGCCAGCCCGCCTGGTCGCCGAGGCCCGACTGAAGCAGCCGGAAGATCCCGGTCGCGCCACCGAACGAGGAGTTGCCCGCCCCCGCGCCCGCGCCGCCGCCG